>CAZUSV010000009.1:0-59724 GCA_964622645.1 uncultured Anaerolineales bacterium | reverse complement strand
GTCTCTATTTGTTTTCTTGATGGCCAACGTTGTCGCCAGCTCGCCAGTCGACCCGGCGATTCCTGGAGACCCGTAGTGAGAATCATACCATAACTGCCTGATGGTGATAAAATCTCGACATGCTTTTCCCAGCGGGTATTCCTCTGTCAAAACGTATTTTTGATCTTCTTCTTACTAGTCTCATTTTGATCATAATCTCCCCGATTATGCTCATTTTGGCGCTATTGGTACGCGTAATTCATGGCAAGCCCATTTTATTCAGCCAGGTACGCCCCGGTTATCAGGGGGAGTTATTCAAGGTTTATAAATTCCGCACGATGACCGAAGTCCGTGACGAAAGAGGAGAACTGCTCCCAGATGAGCAACGCCTGACACGCCTGGGCCGGTTCTTGCGCGGTGCCAGCCTGGATGAGTTACCAGAGTTATTCCATGTGTTAGGTGGTAAGATGAGTCTGGTGGGACCGCGCCCTTTGCTGGTTCAATACCTGGAGCGCTACTCTGCCGAGCAAGCCCGCCGGCATGATGTGCTACCCGGAATTACCGGTTGGGCGCAGGTCAATGGGCGCAATGTGCTCTCGTGGGGTGACAAATTCAGCCTGGATGTCTGGTATGTTGATCACTGGTCCCTGGGGCTGGATATCAAGATCCTGGCCTTGACCCTGTGGAAGGTGATCAAACGCGAGGGTATCAGCCAGCCTGGCCACGCCACCGCTGAAGAGTTTATGGGCAATGAAACAGTGGATAGTGGTCAGTGATCAGTGGACAGCACCTTTCCTTCAAACCTGCGAATATTCAACTTGCAACCTGCCACTTGCCACTTGCAACTTACCACTTGTAACTTGATACTCAAATGATCGGTGAACTTGCTGCCTTAGGGACTTCTCTCGCTTTCTCATTTGGCTCCGTTTTTCTCACCCTGGCCGGACGCCGAGTCGGTTCGATGGTGCTCAATCGCACGCGCTTGTTGTTTGCCATCGTATTCCTTGGTATCACACATTGGATCACCCTGGGTATTCCCTTACCCTTCAATGCCGATCCTCAGCGTTGGTTGTGGCTGGGTCTCTCTGGCGTCGTCGGTCTGGTTTTGGGGGATATGTTCTTGTTCCAGGCTTTTGTATGGATTGGGCCACGCTTATCCTTGCTGATGATGAGCCTGGTTCCGATCATCGCTGCGTTTTTGGCCTGGATCTTTCTGGGGGAGAGCATGAAGTGGGGACAGATCGTCGGTGTGGTGATCACGCTCAGCGGAGTGGCCTGGGTGGTAATGGAGCAGAATGATGCCAATAAAGCCATCAACCCCAATTATGCCCGCGGTATCCTTTATGGTCTGGGTGGCGCAGTTGGTCAGGCCAGTGGTTTGATTTTGGCCAAGAACGGCCTGGGGGGTGAGTTTTCGCCGATATCGGCGAATATTATCCGCATGATATCTGCAGCTACGGTGTTATGGATACTCACATTCGTTCAAGGCCAGGCTAAAACGACAGTCCAGACCGTCGTCAAAAACCGGCCTGGTTTATTGTTTATCCTGCTCGGGTCTGTGTTTGGGCCCTTTCTGGGGGTGTCGCTTTCGATGTTGGCCATTCAGCGCACCCAGGTGGGCGTAGCCAGCACGCTGATGGCCCTGCCGCCGGTCTTCTTGCTGCCGATCAGTTACCTGGTTTTCAAAGAACGTTATGGTTGGGGGGTCATCTTGGGCACTTTCGTTGCTATAACGGGTGTAGCGCTGTTGTTTCAGATTTGATATCAAAGGTCGTTACTGCTGAATAGGAGGATGTTATGCGCTGGAAAAAAACCAATTTGACCATGCTTCTTCTCGTGGTGAGTCTGGCATGCAATCTGCCGGGAGGTGTCGGTCTGGAACCTGTGGTTGACTCTCTTGCCGAGGGGGCAGAACCCACCCCAAAGGAACAGCAACCCACTCAAAAGGATTCCGCAGCGCCCCCTGAAAATATTGAGCCAGCCTCAGGCTCAGTCATCCAACCTGATGAACTGGTCTACCTGGGCGCTTTTCGTCTCCCCGATGATCCTAATTGGGAGTATAGCGGCCATGGGCTGACGTACTATCCCCAGGGCGATCCCAATGGCCCGGATGATGGTTTTCCTGGTTCGCTCTTTGGTGTGGGGCACGATCAAAACCTGATGGTCTCCGAAATCAGCATCCCCGCGCCAGTGATCTCCAAAAACCTGGACGATCTGAATACGGCTCAAACCTTGCAGCCTTTCGCTGACATTACTGGGGGAGCCATCACTGAAGATTTAGCACTGCCGCGCCTGGGCCTGGAATATGAGCAGACTACGGATAAACTGCACTTTTCCTGGGGAGAGCATATCCAGGATTTCACGCATTCACATGGTTGGGCATCTTTGGATCTTTCCAATCCACAGACTGCCGGCATGTGGGTTCTCGATGGATATAGCAATTACACCACCAATGACTATATTTTCGAAATCCCCCGCCAGTGGGCCGATGTTAACACACCGGGACAATATTTAGCCACCGGGCGGGCGCGCGAGGGTGTCTGGAGCGGGTATGGGCCTGCCCTGTTTGCCTATGGGCCATGGAATGATGGAAACCCACCCGCATCTGGGGCTGCTCTCACCAGCATCACCCCCTTGCTGCGTTATGGGATCCAAGAGCTGGGAAATCCGGAGATTGTTAGCGACGAGAGTATGGCGGTCAATGGTCGTTTGCTTGCCGATCACTGGTTGGGAGGCGCCTGGTTGAGCGCGGGGGACAAATCGGCCGTGATCTTTGTGGGCACCAAGGCACTGGGGAATGAGTGGTATGGATATGCTAATGGTGTGGTTTTCCCGCACGCTTGTGAGCAGAATAATTCCTGCCCCGAAGTTCCCGAATGGCCCTATGATGACCGCGGCTACTGGGCGCAGGATTTCCAGGGCCAGATCATTTTCTATGATCCGGCCGACCTGGCCGCGGTGGCGCGCGGCGAGAAGGAAACCTGGGAGCCTCAGCCCTATGCTACCCTGGTGCTGGATGATTACCTATTGAATCCTGAGTTGGATCCTGCCAATTACAAACGTGATCTGGTTGGGGCAGCGGCCTTCGGCCGTGCTCATGGTTTGCTGTTTGTGATCGAGCGGTTGGCGGATGAGTATAAATCGGTGGTGCATATCTGGCGGATTGAAGTGGGTGAAACATCTTCCAGTCTGCAGATCTCCCAGATAGCTTATTCAGACGAAGAACCGCTGGACAAGTGGTCATTATGGACCAATGGAACCCAATTACGCGGAGCTAACGTACACCAGTGGCGTGTGTATCCTGACTTAGTTGGCACGGAAGTGATTGGCCCTGGACCGGTTGGACCGCCGCTGACCCAGGATGATTTTGAGCGTATGTCAGCCATGGGGGCAAATTACGTCAATCTCTCTGTGCCGGGCATTTACACCATCAACCCGCCATTTGAGCTTGATGAGGATGTTTTAGACCACCTGGATAATGTTCTCGAGATGGTCGCCAATGCCCATATGTATGCAGTGATCAGTTACCGCACCGGGCCTGGGCGCAGCGAGTTTACTTTCAATTGGGATGAAGTCGGCGACTGGTTCGATGAGAGCTACCTGAACGATTCCATCTGGGGTGATCAGGCTGCTCAAGATGCCTGGGTCGAGATGTGGCGCGCAACCGCTGAACATTTTCGGGATAACCAGATTGTGGTCGGCTATGACTTGATGGTGGAGCCGAATGCCAACGAGGTCGGCACGCATGCCTTGCACGATAACCTGGATATTTGGGATCCTGAGGAGTTTCTCGATCAATACGGCGGCACGCTTTACGATTGGGGGCAGTTATATCCTCGCATCACAGATGCCATTCGTGCGGTAGATTCCGAGACTCCCATCATCATCGGTGGAATGGGCTACAGTGCTGTGGATTGGCTGCCCTATGTTGTGCCTACAGGCGATCCACGCACTGTCTATGCAGTACATCAATATATGCCTTACGTGTACACCCACCAATACCCTGATGATCCTTATCAATATCCTGGGAATTATGACCTCGATTGGGATGGCGAAGCCGATACTTTCGACCGCCTCTGGCTGGATGATTGGTTGTCGACTGTGGATGAGTTCAGGGCAGCTCATGGTGTTCCGGTGGTGATCAATGAATTTGGCGGCACGCGTTGGAATCCGAATTTCGCCCAGTTCATGGATGACCAGATGAGTCTGTTCGAAGAACGTGGTTTGAATTACGCCTTTTGGGAATGGCCTTCATCCTGGGGGCCGTTTGTTTCCGAGGTGAACGCTTTCAACTTCCTTTTCGGTCCTGATCCGGACAACAATCAGCGGGTTGAGACGAGCGAATTTATCGAGGTGGTGCGCAAATATTGGGGGCGAAATAGCCTCAGGCCTTGAATGGCTTCGTGTAAACGCAGAGGTCAAAGAGAGCCCGGCTTTTCAATAAGCCGGGTTTTTGTATATGTTTGGGCTTACTCAGTTTACGCATTTCCAGGGCAGGAACCCAACCGCGTTGGGTGTCGGTTTACCTTTTCTGTGCCCAACTTGGTTGGGCTGGCTACCCCAAATGAGTAAGTCCAGTATGTTCTATATCAGGGAGTGTGAAGCAGAGGCATTGGTTTAATTGTAAGAAAGCGTCTGAAAAGTAAATTCTACCAGCAAGACCCCAGGGATTTTGTCCATCAATTCAGTTCAAAAAGGTGTTTTGCAGCCTGTTGCCTCAGTGGCAAAAGCATTCTTCTGGAAATCCCTGGGGTCTTTTCAGACAGTCTCTAAGAGGTAATACAGGCGCCAATGGTAATGGCGGCGATGGCAGACCGGCATTTCGATACAAGGTAGTCAGCCGAGCGCGTAGGCTGCGCGGGATGCATGCTTGGGGTATGTATGAGGGGGAAATTTCATTTTGAAAGATTAATATTTTCTAATAATAATTTTCAATATCTTTACAATATCTTGACAAGATGAGAATTTTGGATATAATCGGCCTAATTTGGACGGAAGGAGCTGGCGCAATGACTCTTGTGACCCCATGGGAAGAAAAACTCATTGAAAAGGCAACCATTAGCCCTGGTAATAGAATCATGGGACCGTTGTACACTTATAGTGACGATGTTTTCGAAAGAGCCTACCAGCATTGCGCGCAAATCACTTATTATCATAGCAAGACTTTCTATATGACCTCCGGTTTACTCGAGTTGGAAACTCAAAAAGCTGCCCGGGCCTTGTATGCTTTTTGCCGTATCAGCGACAATATTGCTGATGAAGAGACGGAAGGTCGGCGAGGAAAATTGCGTGCCTGGCGTCAACGGAGTCTCTCTGATAAGCCCACTGAAAACGATCTAATCCCCTTGGCCTGGGCTGTTACACGCGCTAAATACGGTATTCCACGTGAGTATGCGGAACAATTACTGGAGGGCGTCACTCAAGATTTGATCAAGTCTCGTTATCAAACCTTCGATGAGTTAGCGCATTATTGTTATGGTGTAGCCTCGACAGTTGGACTGATGGCCATGCACATTGTCGGCTTTTCGGGTCCGGAAGCTATTCCCTACGCTGTAAAATTGGGCATCGCCTTGCAGATGACCAATATCCTGCGGGATGTAGGCGAAGATTGGGAAAACGGGCGACTCTACCTGCCATTGGAAGAGCTTTCTGCCTTTGGCCTCACTGAAGCCGATATCGCAGCTGGCTTGGTCACAGATAAATGGCGCGCTTTCATGCGCTTTCAGATCGAGCGCACGCGTCGATTGTACGCCGAATCTATCCCAGGAGTTGCGCTGTTAGACACTAGAGGGCAGTTTGCAATCGCGGCCTCAGCTGATTTATATCAAGCGATTTTAGACTCCATCGAAGCCAACGATTTCGACGTCTTCGATCGGCGCGCATATATATCGACGATGGGCAAACTCAGTCGATTGCCCGGGATTTGGTGGCGCACTTTTCAAGGTAATGTGCAGGATAAGAAGAACCTGATTAGAGCAATGGTTTGATCGTCTTTCGCTTAATAATCGTTAAAGATAATCTAATTTAGTGCAAAACCAAAAAACACATTCAGGCAAGGTGACTGTCATCTCATGCACAAAACTAGCTGTCCTTGAGATAATTCTAGATGACAGTCACCCGTTATTCTTACAAGATATCCTAAGATTTAGCACTAGGCTTTTTGCAGCAACTGTCAGAGGCGTATGAATAGCTCTCCAAGAGAAAGCTTTGAATAGATTGATTAGAAATTCATAGAAATGAAATGAGGTACCAACGTGAAAGGTAAAGTTATCATCATAGGTAGTGGTTTTGGCGCACTGGGTGCTGCAGCCCGATTGGCAAGTCAGGGTTATGATGTGGAAATTTTTGAGAAACTTGATAAGCCAGGTGGCAGGGCTTATGTCTTTGATATCAACGGGTTTAAGTTTGATGGCGGGCCAACAGTAATCACTGCCCCCTTTCTGTTCGATGAGATCTTCGAATTGGCCGGGCGCAAACGAGAAGATTATATCGAGTTTGTCAGTCTCGATCCCTTCTACCGCATCTTCAATTCTGAGGGCCGCTTCTTTGATTATAACGACGACACCGATTTCATTCATGGTGAAATCGAGAAGTGGAATCCGGCGGATGTTTCTGGTTATGACCGCTTCATGAGCACTACCAAGGCCATCTTTCAGAAAGGTTTTGTTGAGTTAGCCGACAAGCCGTTTTTGTCCCTTGCTGATATGCTGCGCGTAGCCCCAGACCTGATCCGGCTCAAGTCTCATCAGTCCGTTTATGGCTATGCTTCGCAATTCATCGAAAATGATTTCCTGCGCCAGGTCTTTTCTTTTCACCCCTTGCTGGTGGGTGGCAACCCCTTCGATGCTTCTTCGATTTATGCCATGATCCACTACTTAGAGCGCGAGTGGGGAGTCCATTATGCCATGGGTGGTACCGCAGCCGTTGTTAGCGGTCTGGTACGCTTGATCGAAGAGCTGGGTGGCACGATCCACTACAATAGCGAAGTGGCAGAAATATTAGTTCATGATCGTAAGGCTACAGGCATTCGTCTGGCTGATGGAAGCGTACATACAGCCCAGCATGTCATCTCCAACGCCGATGTAGCCTGGACCTATTTGAAAATGATCCCCTCACGTGCCCGCGGCATCCGCAATTCTGATTTTCGCTACAAGAACCTGACTAATTACAGCATGTCGCTTTTCGTGATTTACTTTGGCACAAAACGCCGCTATACTGATACGGGGCTAGCACACCACAATATCATTCTTGGAAAACGTTACAAAGGTTTGTTGGAAGATATCTTTAACAAGAAAGTGCTGGCGGATGATTTTTCGCTCTATTTGCATATGCCTACGATCACTGACCCGAGCTTAGCCCCTGGCGGCTGTGAAAGTTTCTATGTGCTTTCCCCGGTACCCCACCTGGGCGCAGATATCGACTGGACTGTCGCTGCCAAGCCCTATCGCGATGCGATCATGAACTTCCTTGAGCAAAACTATTTACCTGATCTGGGTGCCAATATCATCGCTGAACATTATATTGATCCCCTGTATTTCCACGACAAACTTAACAGCCACTTGGGGGCGGGATTTTCGGTGCAGCCTGTGTTGACACAATCAGCGTGGTTCCGACCTCACAACCGCTCTGAGGATATCGCTAACCTGTATTTTGTCGGGGCAGGCACCCACCCAGGAGCCGGCTTGCCGGGAGTGTTGTCCTCATCCAAAATCGCCGAGAGATTGATCGTCGATCAGGAGCCTGTAAAGCAGCCCACGATGGTCCCTGCAATGGGTGATTGAAATTGTCCCTCAATCCGAATTCTCGACCCATTCCCCAAGCGGATGCTGATCTTGGGCTACAAGTCTTGCGCGCTTTTCGACAGCAAAGGTCGCCATTAGCTGCCTTGCGCGTCATGCGAGATAACCTGGGTGATATTTTTCAGGTGAATTTGCCTGGATTTCACCCAGTCTTCTTGAGTGGACCGCAATATGGCCGTTTCGTGCTGGTCGAAGGTCGCCATAATTTCCGCTGGCGTACCGAAAACGATCCGGTAACCAAACTTTTGCGACATGGTTTGTTAGTCGAGGATGGAGAAGCGCATGCCAGATTGCGCGCCCCGATGAACGCGGTTCTGTCTGGCAAACACGTTAAACAGCATATCGATACTTTCTGGCGCAGCACTGATGCGGTGACCCATACATGGCAAGATGGACAGACCGTCGATATGCTGGCGGAGATGCGCAAGATTGCTCTGCTGATATTTATGCAAGCCTTGCTGGGTGTCGATTTCTCTGCCGATATGCAAAAGATGTGGCATCCTATCCTGCGCCTGTTGAAATATATCTCGCCGGGCTTGTGGATCATGGCCCCGAAGCTTCCCCGGCCAGGCTATGCGCCAGCTATTCGCGCTATGGATGAATATCTCTTGGGCCTGATCAGATATCGGCGCGCCAACCCTGTTGAGGGACAAGACCTGCTCACTACACTCGTAGACATCCTAGAAATGAGTGATGATCTGATTCGCGACCAGCTTCTCACCATGCTGATTGCCGGGCATGATACTTCTACTGCATTACTGGCCTGGACGCTTTACCTTTTGGGATGCAACCCGGATGCGATGTCCCGTGCTCGTCTTGAGGCTGAATCTGCTCTTCAAGGGGCTGAGATCAGTTCAGATACAGACTTTGAGTTGCCATATTTGGAAATGGTGATCAAAGAATCGCTGCGCCTCTTCCCGCCCATCCATGTGAGCAACCGCCGGGCTGCTGAAGATATCTATGTCGATGAATACACCATCCCCGCAGGAAGCCGGGTGATGTTTTCGATTTATCTGACACACCGAGATCCACAGCATTGGAGGGATCCAGATTCCTTTCAGCCTGAGCGTTTTGCGCATGGCGATCAGACGAGAATCTCAGCGTACAGCTATTTGCCATTTGGCGCTGGACCTCGCACCTGCATCGGCGCCGCTTTTGCTCAAGTCGAGGCCAGAGTCGTATTGGCTCGTTTGCTGAGTGGATTTGATCTCGAACTGATTGAGCGTCAGGTGCAAGCTTATATGGGCGCTACCTTAGAGCCTCATCCAGGTGTAGTGATGCGCGTTCGACGTCGGGAGGCTGTATGACTTATTTTGGGGTTTTGGCGTTATTCATCCTTCCCCCGATCGGGATATTGTTGGCTCTGCATTGGCGGGACCGGCGTAGACTACTCCCTACTGCGTTGCGCGCCTTTCATCCGGGAAGTGTCATTTGGGCGCATGTGCTGGTGGCTTTGATCTATACGACACCTTGGGATAATTACCTGGTGGCTACAGGAGTGTGGTGGTATGACCCCAATCTTGTAACTGGGCTGACCCTGGGGTGGGTGCCCATCGAAGAGTACACATTCTTCATTTTACAGACCCTCTTGACGGGTTTGTGGCTGGTTTGGCTGGCGCGACGATTGGCTTTACCCCCCACGCAAATGTCTTCCCGATCCTCGCTGCGATGGAGCTCAACTCTGGTTTTATCCATCCTGTGGCTGGCAAGCCTGGCCAGATTGCTCGCGCAGTGGCTGCCCGGTACATATCTGGTGCTGATCCTGGTATGGGCGTTGCCGCCGATCATGCTGCAAACCGCCTTTGGGGCTGATATTCTCTGGAGCTGGCGCCGATTGGTGCTGCCAGGTTTCATCATTCCCACGCTTTACCTGAGCCTGGTAGATACCATCGCCATCCGAGCGGGAACCTGGACGATTGACCCTGTTCAGACAACAGGTATCCACCTCCCTGGTGGCCTGCCTCTGGAAGAACTGACCTTCTTCCTGGTGACTAACTTGCTGGTAAGCTTTGGTGTGACATTGGTTCTGGCTACGAAAAGCCAGCAGCGCGTTTCTCCACAGGTATTGGCAAAAATTATCAAAGTAGGGGGCTTGTTCCAAAGCCAAAGCTTGGAGCAGGCTGAATAGATCTCGTAAATTCCCTGGATTATTCTTGGCGATGGATATCTGGCAATTTCAATCCACTCTCACCCGCCGTTTGCTGATCTGGTCTTTTCTCAGCATGTTGGCAGGCACATTGCTACAATTCTCTCGTTCTGTTCTGGCTCGCAGTTTGGGGCAGCAATTCGCGGGTTGGGGGTTTATCGATGCCATGATTGCCTTCTTTGGCAGACGTGCCGCCCAAAAGCGTGCTGCACAACTCCCCGATCCGCTGGTCGCCGAGGTTGTGGAGAGCGAAACCCGCAATCTGCGCAGACTTTTGTGGCTCAATTCGGGTCTCGATGTTGCTTATATTGTTGCAGGAGTTGCCCTGGCCCACACCAAAGGGAAAGCAGAGCGCAGTTGGCGCGGCCATGGATTTGGGATTATTATTCAGGCAGTCTTCCTGCTGGTCTTCGACCTGCTGCATGCCTTGAAGCTACGAAAACCTCTCTGATGCTCAACAAGACTCACTTTCGCCTTTTACTCTTCCAACTCACGCCCACTCAAACGATATTGATCACCCTTTGGGCGCTGACCATGGTTTTCCTGCCGATTGTCGATTGGAGCTTGGGCTGGGAAGTGATGATTGATGCCGTCAATGTGGCTGTCCTGGTGCAGGCCAGTGCGGTAATAACGATCTTGTTGGGAACCTGGGGTGCAGTCAAAACCATGCGGGTGGCTGCAATGGTTGTGGTATTGGGGTGGGTAGCAGAGGCCTTGGGAAGCCGCATAGGCTTTCCTTTTGGTGGGTACAGTTATACCACTGCCCTGCAGCCGCAACTCTTTCACGTTCCTTTGCTTATCCCCCTGGCCTGGCTGATGATGTTACCACCTTCATGGGGGGTGGCTCAGGCCATCAGTCGCCGTTTCGTCTCTGAATGGCAAATGCCGGTCTTCATCACCATCAGTGCCATGGCCATGACAGCCTGGGATTTGTTTCTCGATCCGCAGATGGTTGCCTGGGGTTTGTGGATATGGGATACTCCTTGGGGATATTTCGGCATCCCCTGGACGAACTACCTGGGCTGGTTGCTGGTCTCAGCCCTGATTACGGTGATCATCCGGCCGCGCAGCCTGCCAACACCACCTTTATTGATTGTTTATACTGTTACCTGGTTGTTACAAACTGTCGGATTGGGGGTCTTTTGGGGTATGCCCGGCCCGGCTGTTGTCGGTGGAGTCATCATGGGTGGCTTCACCCTTTGGGGATGGCGGGCGCATTTGAGAGATCATTGACATGCCAGTATTGTTCTGGAGTCTGTTCGGGTTCTTTTTAGGGGCACTCCCGTTTTCTGTCTGGATTGGGAACCTAGCGATGAACAGAGATATTCGCCAATATGGGGACTCCAATCCTGGTGCAACCAATGTCTTGCGTGCCGGAAGCTGGGGATGGTTTGCCCTGGCTTTGATGCTGGACATTGCCAAAGGCGCTCTACCCGTTGGGTTGGCGGTTCACTTTGCTGGAATTTGGGGTTGGTCCTTGATCCCCGTGGCCATGGCACCCCCTTTGGGCCATGCCTTCTCGCCCTTCTTGGGATGGCGCGGGGGCAAGGCCATTGCAGCCAGTTTAGGGATCTGGATTGGGCTGACTCTTTGGAAGATGCCGTTGGTGGCAGTGTCCCTCCTGATAATTTTCTCGATCTTGATCACCCCGTCTGGTTGGGCTGTGCTGCTCACGCTGGCCGGTATGGGCGCAGCGAACTGGCTCTGGCTAAATCAACCGATTTTGTATGCGGTGTTGCTCTTGAATGCGGTTCTAATGGTTTATACACATCTTTCTGACTTGCGCCAACGACCGCAGTTGAGGACCCCAAAGCAACTGGCTTGAAGATAGAGTCAAGAAGCTAAACTTCTCTGCCCCTCTACAGGGATGCTTCGCGAAGAAGTTTAGCTTCTAAATCGGGAAGATATTTTTAGACGCTTACTTATCTATGTTATTTCTTGGGATATTTATCTCCATAGCCTTTCTGGTGATTGGGATCACAGTCTTGAGTAACCTGGTCTTCTTTCCACGTTTGAGGATCGTAACAACTCAGCCAAACGGGGAGTCCCCCGAAAAAAGGGTGTGGGCAGGGTGGCTACGCCCACCCTGCCCACACCCTTTTTTCAGGAAAATCCGTTCCATACCTGAGCAGTTACAGAGGATCAATCTACCTGGAGAGGGACCCTCTCTCAGTGTATTGGTTCCAGCCCGGGAAGAGGCCGCGGTCATCGAGCGTACTGTCGGTCAAATCTTGGCGCAAACCTATCGCAATTTGACCCTGATCCTGCTTGATGACCAGTCTCGTGATGGGACGGGGGATCTGGCCCTCCGTGCAGCCAAGGGAGATGCGCGCTTCCAGTTGATCAGGGGTGCGCCACTTCCTGCTGGATGGTTAGGGAAAAATTGGGCCTGTCATCAACTAGCGCAGGTTGCCAGCGGCGATCTGCTGCTCTTCCTAGATGCCGATGTGCAGTTAGACCCGGACGCACTAGCAGCGTTGGTTGCCTGTGTAAACCGCCACAGGGCAGGCTTGTTGACCGTCTGGCCGACTCAAGTTGCCAGGACATGGGGCGAGCGCTTGATCGTTCCATTGATGGCCTGGGCGATATGGGCATATTTGCCGGTTCTACCAGTGCACTATACTAGTTGGTCTGTGTTTGCTGCTGCCAATGGACAGTGTCTGCTCTTTGAGCGCGAGGCTTATCAGCAAAGCGGTGGACATGCGGCGGTGCGTGATCAGGTTGTCGAAGATGTCGCTCTGGCGCAAGGCGTCAAGCGGGCTGGCCTCAGATTGCGTATGTTTGATGGCAATCAACTCATCTCCTGTCATATGTACCCGGGAGGCTGGCCACAAGTCAGGGATGGCTTTGCTAAAAATATACTGGCAGGTCATGGAAATCGAGTCTGGTTTCTCTTGCTATCGACGATATTTCACTGGTTGATCTTCATCGTCCCCTGGGTGTGGTTGATCTTCGGAGGGGGTATGTGGGCCTTGGGGTTGGGTTTGACGGGCATCATCCTGCGCATGATCACGGCTGCTTTTACGCACCAGCGCATTCTTGATGCTATGTGGATGCCTCTGTCCGTCATCTTAATGACTCGCATTGCATTCCAATCCGTTTGGTGGCGCCTGAATAAATCCGCCACCTGGAAGGGACGCAGATTGATGGTTTGATGGTTCACTATAAACTGCCTGGGTGATCCTCCAAATTTAGGGGTGGGGGGGGGGGGGGGGGGGGGGGGGGGGGGGCCCCCCCCCCCCCCCCACCCCTAAATTTGGACAGTCCAATGGCACTTTCTATCGAGCCAGTCTGAGAATGCTGAGTAGAGTAAAGAGTAAAAATGTGGTCTGATAAATCATTGAAGGGGCTTCCCACTGTCATCATTGGCGCAGGGATTGGCGGCCTGAGTGCTGCCATCCATCTGGCTGCGGCGGGGCGTGAAGTGGTTATTTTTGAGCAGAACGACAGCCCTGGCGGGAAGATGAGCCGCACCCAGGCCGCGGGTTTCACCTGGGACCGCGGGCCGTCCGTGGTTACCATGCGGCATGTCTTCGAAGCGTTGTTCGAGCGTGCCGGTCGGCAGTTAGCCGATTACCTGACTCTAGAAGCGGTCGAGCTGCTGACGCGTTATTTCTACCCGGATGGAACCATCCTCGATGCCAACCGTGATCTGCCCTCCATGCTGGCGCAGGTTCGTCGCATCGAGCCGCACGACGAAGAGGGTTATCTGGCATTTCTGGCCTATGCAGCCCGGCTGCACCGCATCACTGGTCCGGTCTTCATTTACGACCAGCCGCCGACCTGGCGCAGTTTTGCCCGGGTGCCGTTTACCGACTGGTTTCGAGTGGATGGGTTGCGCACCATGGACGCTGCCATCCGCGGCTACGTGCGCTCTGCGCACATGCGCCAGTTCTTGGGGCGCTTTGCCACCTATGTGGGCGCCAGCCCCTACCTGGCACCGGCCACGCTCAATGTGATCTCTCATGTCGAGTTGAACCAAGGGGTCTGGTATGCGCGCGGGGGGGTGTACCAGATTGCCGCCGCGCTCTCGAAGCTGGCAACCGAGCTGGGGGTGCAGATCCACACCCAAAGCCAGGTGACGAGCATCCTGCATGAAAATGGGCAAATCCGCGGGGTGAAATTAATCTCTGGGGAAGAGATCTCTGCCAGACAAGTGATCAGCAACCTGGATGTGACCACCACCCGCCGCAGGTTGTTGGGGTTGTCCGATGCGAAATTCGAGCAGGAGGTGTCTGGCTCAGGTTTTATCCTACTCTTGGGGGTGGCGCGCCAGCACCCGCAACTGGCCCATCATAATATCTTCTTTTCAAGGGACTATCGGCTGGAATTTGAGCAGATCTTTGACGATGGCGTGCCTGCCGATGATCCTACGATCTATGTCGCTATCACTTCGAAGACGGATGCGGGGCACGCGCCGCCGGGTGGTGAGAACTGGTTTGTGTTGGTGAATGCTCCCCCTGTTGGTGTCAATTTCGATTGGGCCGGGAAGGCTCAATCTTATCGGGATGTAATCCTCGAACGCTTAGCAGAGCGTGGTTACGACTTGCGGCCGCATTTGCGCTATGAACAGATGTTGACGCCCAGCGATCTGCAGCGTGAGACTGGAGGCTGGCGTGGGGCGCTGTATGGGATTTCGAGTAACAATCGCTGGTCGGCTTTTCGACGTCCGCACAACCGCGCCGAAGATATCGCAGGCCTGTATTTTGTAGGCGGCAGCACGCATCCAGGAGGCGGGGTGCCGATGGTGACCCTCTCAGGGAAGGTGGCTGCTGAGATGGTCTTGACCGACTCGAATTCTTAACACGTAGTGGTTTTCTCGTCAAATTCATTGAAAAAATTTGGTAACAGTCAGCCAAACGAGGAACCTTCCGAAAAAAGGGTGTGGGCCCGGGGGGCCGCGCCCCCCCCCCCCCCCCACACTCCTTTTAGGCCCAAAACTCCGTTCCATGGGAGAGCAGTTACGTTTACGCTGAATTTAGTAATCTGATAATCATGATATTACCTTTCAACCCCTTTTCCGGACCTGAACATCAGCCCTTCACTTTAGATGCTGGGCAGCCCGCTGTATTGCTGATCCATGGGTTCCCCGGCACGCCCCACGAGATGCGCCCCCTGGCCGAATGTATCCATGGACTGGGATGGACCGTTCACGTCATGCTGCTACCCGGATTTGGCCCCGACCTGGACAGCCTGGCTGATCGCCAGGTGGGTGATTGGACGCAGGCCATCGAGGTGGCCATGGGTAGATTGCATCAACGCCATGCACCTGTGGTCATCTTGGGTTATTCTCTGGGTGGGGCGCTGGCACTGGCCACAGCCTTACAAACGCGACCTGATGGATTGATCCTCTTCAGCCCGTTCTGGCGTTTCGAGCATATCTTGTGGAAATTGCTCCCGGTGATGCGCCTGATCACCCCTCGCATCCAACCTTTTCGGCTGTTCGAACCCGATTTCACGCATCCAGAAATGCGTAAGGGGATGGCCGAATTCATGCCGGATCTCGATCTGGATGATCCGGCTGTCCAGGAAGGCATCCGTAACTTTGCCATACCCATGGGAATGCTGGGGGAAATCCGCCAGGCTGGACGTCTGTCAGAGCGTGCAGTAGAGGATATCACCCTGCCTGCATTGGTGTTCCAGGGCTGGCAAGATCAGTTAGTGCCACCACGCCAAACGCGGCAGCTTTTTCAGTCTTATGCGGGTGCTCTGCGCTATCTGGAATTGGAGGCTGGCCATGATCTTATTGCTGATACCAGTGTGAGCTGGTCGCAAGTAACCACAGCGATGGGCATCTTTTTGGACGAGTTTCATTCACGCATTGGCGTTTTGTTGATAAAACCCCCTAAAAATTGGCGGGCCTGGGGTTTTAAACACCCTTGCCGCGCCATTTTTTCGGAAGGTCTCGCATAATGGATCTTCCGAAATCCACTAAGATGTTTTTGTGTTACAGGGGCCAGAAAATCGGCACCAAAATTATAGCGATGACCAGGATCAAAATCCGCCATTCCACCGAACTGTAAGCCTCTTCTGGCGTGATGATGCGAGTTACAAATGAAAGGAAAGCAGCAATTAACACCGCCACCCCTAATGACAAAACATTAAATGCTGTCAGGATGAGCGGAAGGAAGAAGAATGCCACCGCCATCAATGCCTGTTTTTCTTGCAGCGCTCTCCTGCGAACGGGCCGAATCAGCCGCAGGGTATTCTCTCGATCGAGGATCATTAATTTACTTCGATCTCCCTGTACTAACAGTTCATCCCCGGTTCCCAAGCGGATTTGATTTAATTTCTCGTGAATTTGCTCACCGCTGCGGTTGATTCCCAGCACCTGTAAGTTATATCTCTGGCGAAATGTCAAGTCTTACTAAGAAATACAGTGCACTCGCACTTTCATCACCCGGAAGCGCTCCATCTCCTCCACGACAAAGCAAAATCCAGCAAAGGAGACAAAATCGCCTTCTTTAGGGATGGTGCCCAGTTCTGCCATGATGAATCCAGCCAGGGTGTTGTAAGCTCGTTTGGCGTTGAAATCGATCCCCAAGAGATCGGCCACCTCAGCGATCGATTCACTTCCTGCAATCCTCCACTCCCCATCCTCGCTTTGCTCGGGAACTTCGGCGATCGGGCTGTGTTCGTCCTCGATTTCACCGACGATGACTTCCAGAAGATTTTCTAGCGTAATCAGTCCTTCGGTGCCTCCATATTCATCCAGTACAATCCCAAATTGCTGGCCCGCTTTTGTCATTGTACTAAATGCCTGTGGCAAGGTCGCACCTTCAGGGATGAAAACGGTATTACGCAGCATTTGGGTGAGATGGTCATTGGCATCGGCCCAGATCAGGTCTTTGATGTGCACATAACCCAGGATGTGGTCAAGATCTCCGCGCATGACTGGATAACGCGAGAAGCCATGTTTTTTGGCAATTTCTAGGGCTTTTTTGAGGGGGGTTTCTGCTTCCAGGGAGATGATCTCAGTTCGAGGGGTCATCTCGTCGCGTGTGTTGCGGTCAGCGTAATCAAACACTCGCTCGATCATGCGTTCCTGGAGAGGCAGGATCATACCTTCGGCTGCGGAGCGGCGGACAAGAACTTCGATCTCCTCCGGGCTGATGACTTCATCTTTGGGCTGGGATGAGCCCAACAACCTCAAGATCCAATCCGCAGAGGTCAGCAGGACCCGGATGGGAATGTGGATAATTCGGGCTAAGACTTCGAAGAACCGCGTCACTGCCATCGCAAATCGTTCAGGATTGCGGATGGCTAACCGTTTGGGAACTAACTCTCCAAACAGGAGCGAGGCATAGGTGATCGTCAACACGACCAGACCCAGGGCGATTTGGTCGGCGTAGGGCTCGAGCAAACTTATTCTAGCGATCTGTGGTCCCAGCCAGCGGGCTGCTTCAACTCCACCAATTGCGGATGCCAGAGTCGCCACGAGGGTGATGCCGACCTGCACCGTAGCCAGAAATTCAGCCGGGTTTTCCCTCAAACGGAGCGTATGAAGAGCCTTTCTATTACCTCCCTCAGCCAGAGCCTGCAAACGGACCCGGCGAGACGAAACAACAGCCATCTCTGCTGCGGCGAAGAAGCCGTTGGCGAGGATTAAGATTGCAATAAAGATAATGTCATAAACCATAAATTGGGAGACCTTCCCCCTAATATCCCAACCTCTAACACATTAGGTAGTTGGGATGTTAGGAAAATGTAACTGCTTAGCCGCTCAAGAGCAAAGTTCCGATAAAACAGGTGTGCTTGGGGGCGTACGCCCCCAAGCACACCTGTTTTATCGGGCTAATCTCCTTCGATGCTAAGTTGTTACAGGAAAATTATCCTTGTTTCCGTCGTTTGATCCATTTCTCGATCTCAACAGCCCAGAAGACTAGCGTGCTGGCAAGCAGACTGATCAGTAGTTCGGGCAGGGGCAGAGATTGGGTGCCGAAGAGACTCTGGGCTGGACCCCAATAGGTGATCAGTAGTTGTAGCAGCAGGGTCAGCAGAACGGCCCCTAGCATCGGCTTGTTGGAGGCGATGCCAATTTTGAAGAGTGAATCCCGATCTGAACGGATCGCCAGGGCATTGCCCATTTGAGAGAGGGTCAGGGTGGTAAAGACCATCGTGGTCCAATAAGGATTGTTGGTCAGGTAGCCCCATATCCCTACCCCCAGTGAGACCAGTCCCATAAAAGGACCGATCCACAGGATATCGAAGCCCAGCCCGCGCGCAAAGATGCTTTCATCCGGGGGATGAGGCGGGCGTTGCATGGTGTTCCGTTCCGGCGGTTCGATCCCCAGGGCCAAGCCAGGCAATCCATCGGTGACCAGGTTGATCCACAAGATTTGAATGGCTTTGAGCGGTAGTGGCATCCCAAAGAAGGGCGCCAGCAGCATGACCATGATCTCGCCGACGTTGCTGGTCATGGTGTAGCGAATGAATTTGCGGATGTTGTCATAGATAGTACGCCCTTCGGACACCGCCCGCACGATGGTGGCGAAGTTATCATCCAACAAGACCATATCGGCAGCCTCTTTGGAGACATCCGTACCAGTGATGCCCATGGCCACGCCAATATCGCTGCGCCGTAGCGCGGGGGCGTCGTTGACGCCATCGCCTGTCATGGCGACAATATGACCGCGTTTCTGGAGCGCTTCGACAATATTAAGTTTATGTTCAGGTGAAACCCGGGCAAAGACCGAGACATCTTCGACGACTGCCTCGAGCTCATTGGTAGACATCTTCGCCAATTGTGCCCCAGTCAGGATTTGGCCATCTTGCCGAGCGATTCCCAAATCTTTGGCAATCCGTAAGGCGGTCAGAGGGTGGTCACCAGTGATCATCACCGGGCGGATACCGGCAGCCTGGCTGGTATCGACGGCGGCTTCCACTTCTGGCCGTGGCGGGTCGATCATGCCTGTCATGCCGATGAAGGTCATTTGGGTTTCCAAAGCCCCCTCGTCGACCGACGCTGGGATCTCGTCTAGCGGGCGGAAGGCAACGCCCAAGACGCGCTGCCCATTCTCAGCCAGGTCGTTGTTGGATTGCAGGATCCTTGAGCGTAATTCATCGTCCAGGGGTACGGACTGGTCCCCAGCCCAGACGTGAGACGTGATCGAGAGCATCTCATCGACCGCACCTTTGCAGAAGGCCACAAAGGGACTCTTGCGCCAAGGGGCGTCACTGGGGTCATCCACAGGAATATTGACCTGGTGAACGGTGGTCATGCGCTTGCGCTCAGATGTGAAGGGGGCTTCGGCGACCCGCGGCCAGCGCTGGTCGAGTTCCGCTTTCCAAAGGCCAGTTTTTGCGGCAGCGATCAAGAGGGCTCCCTCTGTCGGGTCACCAATAGCCCGGCAGCAGTCGTCCTCAGTGAAGGCGTCCTGCAGGGCTGCATCGTTTACCAGGGCAGCAGCCTTGAGCAGCAGCCCCAGGCTGCGGACGGGGGGGCGCTCGCTGGGTCGGAACTCGGCATCCAGCACTGGCAGACCCTTTTCGAGCATGGCATCGACCTGCTGGGTTTCGCCCAAAACATCCAAGATGGTGACAGTCATGCGGTTTTCGGTCAGGGTGCCGGTTTTGTCGGAGCAGATCGTGGTTACAGAACCGAGGGTTTCGACGGCCGGGAGTTTGCGGATCAGGGCCTGGCGTTTGAGCATCCGCTGGGCGCCCAAGGCTAACGAGATCGTGACCACCGCGGGCAAACCTTCGGGGATAGCGGCAACGGCCATCGCAATCGATGTGATGAACATCTCGCTGATATTTTCGCCGCGCAGCAAACCCAGCACAAAGACTATGGCAACAATCCCCAGGGATGCAATGGCCAGAGAGCGGCCCAACTGGGCCATCCGTCGTTGCAAAGGAGTCTGCTCGCCCTCCACCGACTGGATCAACTCAGCAATGCGGCCCAACTGGGTGCGCATGCCAGTTTCTACCACCACGGCCACGCCGCGCCCGTAGCTGACAGCAGTACCCATGTAGACCATGTTGAGGCGGTCGCCCAGGGGTAGGTCATCCCCTTCCAGGGTGTCGGTGGTCTTGTCGATGGCGTGGGATTCGCCTGTCAGGGAGGCTTCGGTGACTCTTAGGCTGGCGGATTCGACCAGTCTGGCATCCGCAGGGACGGCGCTCCCGGCTTCGAGCAAGACCACATCACCCGGGACGAGTTCGTGGGCTTCAATTTCAACCACTTGTCCTTCACGGCGAACCCGGACGATGGGGGCAGCCATCTGTTTTAGGGCTTGCATGGCTTGTTCAGCGCGATACTCCTGCACGAAACCCAAAATTGCATTGAGAATTACGATCGCCAAGATGGCAATGGCATCTTTCCAATCGCTGAGGGCAGCAGAAATTATGGCCGCCACGATCAATACCAATACCATGGTCTCTTTGAACTGCTCAAACAAGATTCGCCAGGGGCTTATAGCGCCTTGCTCAATCAACTCATTCGGGCCATGCTCAGCCCGACGAGTTTGAACTTCGCTGTTTGAAAGCCCGTTTGCAGCCTCGACTTTCAAGCGGTCAAGGACCGTATTGCTCGAGAATGTGTACCAGGGGTTATGCGGCGAATTGGTTTCCATCTTGAGTTTCTCCTGCATTTTCCAAAAAATAGTCCAAGGCTATACGCGCGATTGCCAGATTGGCGATGGCAATCCCAAACGCCGCCGCCAGCCAGATTGGTTGCTCCAGAGCTTGGCGCGGCCAGATCAGAAGTGCGGGGAATAATAGCAACGCTACCCGCAATCCAACCCGCCACAAAGCGATGTCTTGGGGAAACGCATCTAGTTTTATACGCTGCCCTAACCAGGCAATCAGGAAGCCAACCACAAATCCGGCCGCGGCTTCAAACAATACCCAATTCGACAAGGGGTAATGACTCTGCCATCCCAGCAGCAAGAATACCACCAGGATTATGCTAAATCCCGGCCAGGTATTCAAGGGGGTTGGTGTAATCCGCTGAGAACGCCACAGCCCTCGGAATGTTCCCAGGGTAACAAAAACAATCACGCTCGCCAAACTGGCCGCCACAGCTGAAATCCCCACTAGAAGAGCAAAGCCATAAGACAGATATATTTGTCCGATCGCAATCCAGTCACGGATGCGTTGGGGTGCTTTCAGGGCAAGGAAAATGGCGAGGAATGCGATCAATCCACCCAAGAACACACCACTAAAGATTCCGCCGATGTATTGGTTCGGCGTCTGGATGAGGGGTTCTACCTCAGTCAGTAAGAAAATCAATGTAAAAGGTCCGATCAAACCTGCGATGGTTGCATTTTCTTCATTCTCGCCGACCATCCAGAGCAAGGATGCAGCGATTAAGCCAAACAAGATTGCACTAGATGTTTCCAGTTCCTTAAACCCTAAAAATAATGCCGCAAAAATGGTGGCGCTACCCAACCACAGCAGGATGTCTTTCCATTTCCCAAGCCAACGCGCCCTGATAACCCGGCGAGCATTCTGCCATAAGAGCAGCGGGATGATCAAACCGAGTAACAGCGTCCATGGTACCTGAAAGAATATCGGTGGCGGTACCAGGGCCAGGATAAAGGAAATTCCGATGATCAGAAGCAGCCATTTTCTGCCGGGGGGCTTGGCACTCAATATTGCTACCAACAGTAACAACTTAAAAAGGGAATGTTCGAATTCGATCATTGGGGTTTCTCTGCAACCTCCATGTGAAAGATAAAGAGTACTTGATCCTTTTCGGCGTTAACACTTATGTCGCTGGTGATAACCTCCTGCTGAGTAGCCTGTTGGATCAAAGAATATTTTTCCTGACAGATTTGGTTGAGCAATTCCACGGCATACTGTCTGAGTAATACTTCCCCGTTCTGATCTTCAGCCAGCTTGCGTTCAGCTTCCGAGAAGGCTCCTTCAATTAAAATTGCAAGGCGATCCTCCCCCACCAGCGCGCGGGCACTACCTGCATCAAAGCCATGTGCAGAACTCCAGGCAGCCAACAATTCTTGTGCTAATTGGTCTAAGGATTCATGTGGAGATAGCATCTGATACTCCTTAACTTGACAATGTCAACTTTCAGACGAGAAGCCCGAAAATAGGGGGGGGTGCGGAGCACCCCCCCCTATTTTCGGAAGTTCTCGCGAAGTTGACATTGTCGAATTAATCACGATCATCATCTGGAAAATCACTACAGGGGTCACTCTCTAATTCATGAGTCCGCTGGTCGTAGTGACCGCTGAGATCGTCCCGGTGAGTTCCCTGCCAAAGTGGTACACCGTCAAAATATGCTGAACGACCGATGCGATGAGCGGCGACCGGGGCAGTCAGAAAAATGAAAACAATCGTTGCCAGTGCCCGACTGGTGGTGCCCAACTCGTCGAAGTAGATAGCTGCTGCCAAAAGGATAAACCCCGCACCCAGGGTCGAAGCTTTCGTAGCCGCCGACATACGCAGGAACAAATCCGGCATGCGCACCAGACCAATTGCGGCCAGCAGCATGAAGAACGTGCCGGTTAACAATAAAACCAAACTCAAAATTTCGATCCAATTCATGCGCGCCGCTCCACGTAGGCCGCAAAAGCGACTGTCCCTAAAAACGAGACTAAGGCTAAAACACTGGCCACATCAATGAAAACCGGTTGATCGGTGACAATCGCAAAAGCCACGATAATGCCGATCCCAAAAATGGTTAGGATGTCCAAAGCGATCACGCGGTCTGGCAGGCTGGGACCACGCAGCAAGCGCACAAAGGACAACACCACGCCCCCCATCAGCATGGGTAGGGCCAGTATCGTCATCCAAAGGGCAAGCGTCATTGGGTCACCTCCAAAACTCGATTTTCCAAGTTTTTAATATCCAGCCTCACTCGATCGATGTCTTCGGCATGCATAGTGTGAATATAAATCACTGAACAGTCGGAAGAGACATCCAGGGTCAGGGAGCCAGGAGTCAAGGTGATCAGGTTCGCCAATAATGTGATGGCCACTTCCGAACGGACTTCGAGAGGGATTGCCACTACCGCAGGAGTCAGCTTTGGCTTCAGGGATAGTACTGCTAAAGCTACCCGAAAATTTGCTAATACCAGTTCCCACAGGTAAAACCCGGTAAAACGGATCACCAGTGCAGCTCTTTTGAAATACACCAGCGGTTCACCAGGCAGCCGCACAAAACGCAGCAGGAGATAACCGATCACAAACCCGGCAGCAAAGTTGCCTGGATCAAATTGGCCGGTGAGAGCCATCCAAGCCAGCGCCAGGAGCAAATTTAATACTAACATCAGTGCACACCTCCCAGCACCATCTGGACGTATGCTTGAGGGTCTAGAATCTGACCAGCCGCTGTTTGTGCCAGTTGGAAAACCGGTTCGGCAAACAGGCCTAAAGCCAAGATCAACAGCGTCAGCACGAGAACGGGGATCCACTGCAAATGCCAGTCTGTACCCCCCTCGTGGGCTGCAGGTGTTCCTTTAGGGGCGGGCTTCCAAAAAGCCTGATTCCAGACTCTCATCATCGAATAGAGGGTCAACAAACTCATCAGAACCGCAACCCCTACGACCAGAAATTGCCCAGCTTGTAAACCGGCCTGGAAGAGTGTCAGTTTGGGCCAGAACCCTGAGAGAGGTGGCAAGCCTGCTAAGGAAACCGCCGGGATGAAGAAGAGTAGGGCTAGCAGCGGCTGGCTGCGGTATAGCCCCCCCAATTGGGCGAGCGTGTAGCTGCCTTGCAGGCGATAGACCAATCCGCTGATCAGGAAAAGCGTGGTTTTGACGATCATATGGTGGATGGTGTAGAAGATCATCCCCGTCAGGGCTAGCGGGGTGAAGAGCGCCAACCCAAACAGCATAAATCCGACATGACTGATCAGATTGAAGGAAAGCACCCGGCGGAAATCACGTTGGGAGATGGCTCCCAGGATGCCGACCAGCATGGTTACTGTGGCCAGGATCAGGATGATGGTATGGGTGTAGGCCGTCTCCTGGACGAAGAGCAGGGTAAAAACCCGCGCCAGGGCATACACACCGACCTTGGTGAGTAACCCAGCAAAAATGGCCGAGACTGCAGCCGGTGGGGTGTGGTAAGCCGCGGGCAGCCAAAAAAAGAGTGGAAACAAGGCGGCTTTCAGGCCAAAGGCGATCAGGAACATCATCGCTAGAACGTTGACTAGCCCGGTGTCCACCTGCGGCAGCATAACAGCCAGATCGGCCATGTTGAGCGTGCCAGTGATACCATAGAGCGTGCCGACCGCAGCCAGGAAGATGGCCGAAGAGAGTAGGTTGAGCGTTACATACTTGAGCGCGCCTTCCATCTGGGCCCGCTCACCGCCTAATGCAGTCAGCACAAAGGAGGCAATCAGCATAACTTCGAACCAGACGTACAGGTTGAAGAGGTCGCCAGTCAGAAATGCACCAGAAATGCCCATCAGCAGCACATGATAGAGCGGGTGATAGCCATATGCTTCTCGACGGGTATCGATATTCCCCAGCGAGAAGACTGCTACTGTCAACCCAATCAAACCAGTAACCGCCAGCATAATGGCGCTGAATAGGTCCACAACCAGGGTAATACCAAAGGGTGCCGGCCAATTCCCGATCTGCACAGTTTGAATGCCTGCACCCTCGATAAACACCAATAGGGTCAGAGTTGCCAGCAGGTGCGCTGCCGCGCCGGTGATGCTTATGCTACGTTGCCAGGCGCGCTGATTCCATAGCAACAGAGCAGTCATGGCCGTCAGCAGTGGGATGAGTAAGGGGAGAATGAGTAAAAAATCCTTCATCTAGTTTTCCAGGTTTGTCTTTGATCCTTTACATCTTGTTGGTCAAGGCTTACACATGAAAATCGGCATCGTGGATTTGTTTAAGATCATCCGTTCCCAAGGTCTGGTATACTCGTTTTAGGAGCACCAATGCAAACGCCTGGACGCCGAATCCGATCACGATAGCCGTCAGGATTAAGGCCTGTGGCAGCGGATCGGCAAAAGCGCCGCTGATCTGCTCCATATCTGCAGGGATCAGTGGGGGCTGAGTGTGGTTGAGTCCACCCATAGTGAAAATCAGTAGATTGGCAGCGTGCCCCAGCAAGGCTAGGCCGATAATCAGTTTGACGATACTCCGTCGCATCATCAAGTACAGGCCGCCCGCATAGAGGGCACCCACCACGAATGCCAAAATCAATTGCATCTCAATCCTCCTCCACCAGAGAAAAAATAATCTTCAAGGTGACACCCAAGACGAGCAGGTACACGCCCACATCGAAAAGCAAAGGCGTCCCCACTTTGCCCAGGACGGGTAAGGGCTGCTTGAACCACAGCGCCGTCAAGAAGGGTTTGCCGGTGAACAGTGGTAGCGCACCACTGGCGGCGGCTGTCAGCACCCCTGCACCGATTAGGACGCGCGGCTCCACTTTGAGAATTTGTCGAGTACTCTGCACATCTTCGGCGATGGCGTACAGGGCAAAGGCTGCGGCAGCCACTAATCCGCCGACAAATCCACCACCCGGCTCGTTATGTCCCCGTAGGAGGAGGAAAAACGAAAAGAGCAACAGTAGTGGCAGCAAATAGCGGGTCGCAGTAGTAAGGATCAACGATTGTGTTTTCACAGGCAACCCCTCGAAATCCTAGATTCCCAACCTGGTGCGCAGGTTCAAATACTCGAGGACCTGCTCGCAGTACAGCATCGGCTTGAATAAATGCAGGCTGGTCTTCTCGATTGGGATATCAATAATTATTCCGTTATGTAATCCAGATATCATCTCAGAACCTCTATAACCGCTAATCTATTTTTCAGTTCGCAGCTTCATCAGGGCGAAAACCCCAATGGCGGCCACCGCCAAAACAGTGATCTCGCCAAGGGTGTCGATGCCGCGGAAATCCACCAAAATTACATTGACGATATTGCGCCCCTTCGCCAGAGGATAGCTATTTTCGGCGAAGTAGGGCGTCAGGCGCGAAAGGAAGGGGGTTGCATTGACCACCAGCACTAACAGCGTCATCATAGCACCCCCCGAAAGGGCCACCAACGCATCTCGCAAGCGGGTGGTTTTACTGGTATAGCGGGCAAAGTGCGGTAGGCGATATAGTACGAAAACAAATAGGATCACTGTCAGGGTTTCAATGGCAAACTGAGTCATTGCCAGATCTGGGGCACCAAACTGGATGTAAATCATCGCCACGCTAAAGCCAACTACTCCCAGGGCGGCTACGGCAGCCATGCGCGAACGCGCTTGCACCGCCGCAATTGTGGCCACGATGATGATCAGCGGGAACCCCAGTTCATATAAGCGCAGATCACCTGCCCCACGCCACAGCCCCTCTAAATCAACCTGGCGCAGCAGCGTGTAGCCGATCAATCCGATGGATGTCAGCACCACCGTAACGATATAGCGCGGTAGGGAACCATTCTGCACCAGTCGCGTCAGATCGTCAGCAAAGGTATCCAGCCACTCGAGGGATGATTGGTACCACCGAGATGGCCCCACCCGCATCCCCAGATCGAAGCGGCGGATCAGCTTGTGGAAGGGTTGCCAGAACGTAAATAAAGCCACTCCGCTGAGAATCGTGATTGCGCTGAGAATCAGCATAGGGGTGATCCCGTGCCACAGGGCTAGCTTGACTTTGGTTTCTGCACCCAGGACAGCGCTGACCGCCGGCGCAACCAAGAGATTCCCAGCCCAACTTGGGAACAACCCAAAGGCAAGACTCAACCCTGCCAGCAGCAGTGGCCCGGACGTCATCGGCCAGGGCGCTTCATGCGGCTTGCGCGGCAATTCGGCCAATCTCCCAAAGAAGGGCCGGATGAACACGATCAAGGCGACTACCACCAGCAGGACACTTGTTAGCAGCGCCAACCCGGTCAACAGGATCGCTTGGGGAGATGCCAGGGCAACTTCATAGAGCAATTCCTTACTGATGAACCCCAAGAAAGGGGGGAATCCGGCTTGCGACAGAGCTGCCACCCCGACGGCAATGGTTGTCAGTGGCATCAGTTGGCGCAGGCCAGCCAGTTTAGTGATATCGCGACTGCCCGTTTCATGATCGACTGCGCCTGCAGCTAGAAAGAGAGCGCCCTTGTAGAGCGAGTGAGCAATCAAGAGCACCATGGCGGCTTTGACTGCCAGTGAACTACCGATACCCAGTAAAAACGTCAACATACCCAACACACTGACGGTGGAGTAGGCCAGGATGCGTTTTAGATCGGTCTGTCCGAGGGAGAGCCAGACTGCCAATAGCATCGTGACTGTACCCACGGGAACGATCGTACTGATCCAGAGCGAAGTACCGCCTAAAACCGGGCTAAGCCGTGCCAGCAAATAAATTCCGGCCTTTACCATAGTGGCCGAGTGCAGGTAAGCGCTGACCGGGGCTGGGGCGGCCATAGCGTTCGGCAGCCAGAAATGAAAGGGGAACTGGGCAGATTTTGTGAATGCCCCTAGTAATACCAGCAGCAGAATTGGGGTGTAAAGTGGGTCAGCCTGGATAACAGAAACCTGCGAAATCAATTCGCCGATATCGAAACTGCCCGCTGTGACGCCTAACATGATAAAGCCGATCAACAACAGCAGACCTCCGGAGCCGGTCACCAGCAGGGCTTGCAGGGCAGCTTTACGGGAGTCTTCTTTTTCATGGTAGAAACCGATCAGCAGATAGGAAGTCAGGCTGGTCAACTCCCAGAAAACGAACAGCGTGATCAAGTCGCCGCTGAAGACCACGCCTAACATGGCAAACATGAACAGGGTAATGACCCCGTAGAAACGCCCAACCTGGGTGTGCCCAGCCAGATAAGACCCGCTGTAAAGCATTACTAGAACGCCGATCAGGGTGATGACCAAACCGAAAAGCAGACTCAACCCATCCACCCGCAGATCGAATCCGATTCCCAGGCTGGGCATCCAGGCCAGCGATAATCTCAGGGTCTCGCCACGCAGCACCGGGCCAAGTTGGTTGAGCAGATAAACAAACACAACTGCCGGGATGAGCGTGTATCCCAATCCAGGTAAGTAATATTTGTTGCTATTCTTGTCTCCCTGATCTGCCATACATGCCTCATTCAGGCTCTCTAGGAATCACCGGGATAGCTCCCATACCCCCAAATCTGGACATTACCACGAGAAATTCTAGAGGCCCCTCATTTGCTATTAATGAAATTAAAGGCCGGTACCAATCCTAGGATAGGAGAATCGATACCGGCCTATTATGCAACCCGTCGTTTCCTGGTTGGAAAATACGTTTTGCGCAATCTGCCGAGGAGCTCTCGAAGGCTATCTTATAATAGATCGCCCAAGTATTGTCAATATAACATCTACATTATTAATAATTTTCTTATATTTCTCTATGAGTTTCAAAATTGCTTTTCTATTATCGTATTCACAGTGATGACCACAATCCGCTCTCCCGTTTTCGTGCTGATATCGCTATGGAAGCTAAGCACATCACACCCCATGATTGTCTTTACGATGGTCTCTAAAAAAGGCCAGGATGTTTCAAACAATTGGCGGCGGGTTTCTTTGATCAATTTGCTGCCTTCTTCAGTGGCAGCCAGTTTTTGTTCGGCCTGGGTAAGTACACCACGCAGACGTACCAGGATCATATCATCGACAAAAAAGGTGCGCGCATCCAGCGGGCCGCGTCCCAGATATTCTTTTTCCAATTTTATGATGGCTTGCGTAAATTCAGCTTCCAGTTCGCCGCGTGTTTTGGGCATGGGTATTTCCTCTCTGCAAAAATGTACAATATTAGTTTATCATCTCCACAAGAAACTTGGTATGTTATTGTAGATCGGGAAAAAATTCCGTTGGTAATCACGTAGTGTAACAACTCAGCCAAAAAGGGAACCCCCCGAAAAAAGGGTGCACGCTGGAGGCAGCACCCCCAGCGCACACCCTTTTTTCGGGAATATCTGTATTTAGCTGAGCAGTTAACATGTAGAGAGGATTTCAATAAAGATATTAAACCGCCAGACTGGGAAGTCACCAGTCTGGCGGTAAGCGAAATAAATGGAATGAAAGGTTTAGTTTCCCAAAGCCTGGATCTGGCTGGCGCGCGATACCAGGTTGGCAAATTCTGTGACTTCAGCGTCATCCCATAGGGCAGAAGAGAGCCGGTACGCATGCTCAACAAGCTGGTGGATCGAAGTGTTGACTGCCCAGGGGCTTCCTCGCAGCACTTCGGCATATTGGGCTGCAACGACAGCCAACTGATAGCGGGAGGAAGCCTGTTCGAAGCTGGTGACTAGATCCCAACTGTTGAAGTTGCCATTGATCTCGGTGACCCTATGGGTGTCGGGGTCCTCCCAGCGCAACTGCACAGTGGCGATGCGGCCGCTGGCGCCTGGATGGAGAATGACAGCATAGAGAGCCGTGGCGCTGTGTCCGGCGCCGATCTCACCGGCATCGACAGCGTCATTGCGGAAATCCTGGTCAGCTACATCCCGGTTCTCATAGCCAATCAGGCGGTAGTAAGCAACTACTTCGGGGTTGAAATCCACCTGGATTTTGGCATCCAGGGCTATCGCTTGGAGTGTCGAGGTCAGGTCATCCACGAACAATTTCTCTGCCTCCTCGAGCGAGTCCACGTAGGCATAGTTGCCGTTGCCATTATCAGCCAGTTGCTCCATGAGAATGTCATTGAAGTTGCCCATACCAAAACCTACGCTGGTCATGGTAATGCCTGAGTCTACGTAAAAGCGAATGGTTTCCAGGATGTCATCAGGGCCAGTTTGCCCAACGTTGGCGACACCATCGGAGCACAGGATGACGCGATTGATAGCCTCGGGACGGTATGCCTGCCAGGCTAACTGGTAGCCTAATTGCAGACCAGCTTCAGCGTTGGTTGCGCCTTCAGTGCGCAGGCTGTAGATCGCACTGAGGATCGCCCCTTTGTCTTCGCCGCTGGTGGGGTAGAGAACCACGCGGGCCCTCGAGCCGTAAACCACAATACTCACCGTGTCGGTTGGACGCAGGCGTTCCACCAACATTTGCAGAGATTGTTTGACCAACCCCAGGCGATTTTCCATGTCCATCGATCCGGAGATGTCGATCACAAATGTCAGCGTGGCAGGCTTACGTTCATATTCGGATACTTCGTAGCCTTGCACTCCAAAGCGCAGGATATAAGAGCCATCCTGGAAGAAAGGTGTGGGGGCTCCGTCGGCATAGATCCCAAAAGCGACATCTGGCGGAGTGGGGTAGCCCATGTCGAAGTAATTGACGAATTCTTCTACACGCACTGCATCCGCTGGGGGCAGATGACCATCGTTGACGTATCGGCGAGCAACGCTATAAGAAGCTGTGTCCACGTCCAAAGCAAAAGTGGAAAGGTGGTCTTCGTAAGTATCCACATAAGGATTGACGCCATAATTTTCGAAGAAGTTGTTCTGTGGAGCAGGTGCAGTGGGGACGACGCCCGGTTGTTGGATTGCCATTGTGGCGATGGGTGTTGGCAGAGGCTGTTGGGCGATGGAGGGCTGTGAGGTCGGCTGAGAGGGATAAGGCTCGGAAGCAATATCTGCAGCTTCTTCATTGGGTTGAATATAAACTTCTGCGTGAGCTTCTTTTTCTGCTGGCGCAGCTTCAGGTGCATGTGCGAGTGGTGCAGTAGTAGCATCCTCTTGTTCAGGGGCATGTGAGAGAGGTGCAGTAGTAACCTCTTCTTGAGCAGCCTTGGGTGCGCAGGCGCTGAGCAGCACTAAGAAGATTATGGTAAAGAGGGTTAAGTTTTTAGCGTTCATCGGTTTTTCTCCTTTCAGGGATCGAATTGATTTGTTTCAAGGATATAAGAGGTCGCTTTGACTGCCTTGATATGCAACTGATAGTGCCTTGACATTCTGCTGACAAGGACGGACGTTTATGGCTTTTGGTTCCGCTGCAGGAATTTTCGAGCCAGCCAGGCCATCAGGAAAAAAGGTCCCAGCACAACCACAATCCAGATGACGACGTCCAGCAAAAAGCCGAAGATTGCCGTGAAAACTTCCCAGGCGTTGAGGAATGTGCGTGCCGGCCGCCACTCTGGCAATGAGATAGAGGCGAATGGGGTGGTTTTGGGATGAAAGTGGATCGTAATGTTCGAGAAGCTGTTCCAGACTCCTATATCGGAAGGTGTAAGTTCTCCAGAAACATTTTCGAATAACAATCTACCCAGGCGGAGAAGGTCGCTGCGTGCAGATTCGAAACTCGCTGCTGGAACGCTGAGGCTTACGGAAATATGTTTTTCGCCTTCTTGAAACCAGGTTTGAGAACTGAGCAAGTATCCACCGTATGTGTTAGCGATCAACTCAGCCTTTTTGGCAGCTTTATCGACATTTGAGACCTCTAACTCCAGATTGGCATTGTAGGTGATGATTTGCCCTGGATTAGATATTGGTGGGGAAGGATAAACCGCGATCGGCTGCTCAGCTGGGTAAGAGGCGATCATATGTGGAGTTTCGGTACTTGCGCAGGCGACTAGGAAAAAGGGTAATATGCAGTAGATCAGAATTCTGTTCATGGTTATTGCCTCCTGAATACACGTCATGGATTGGAATGTTTGCTAAGGCTGTATTCAAGATTAATAAGGATTACGTCCCCGCGCTTGATACTGGTTTGATAAACCCCTGACATCACGTTGACAGAATGGTAAGAAGAGAACGCCGGTAAGTGACTCTGCCATCCTCCAAAATCTGGGAGCTTCCCCGGCGCTCCCTTGAGAGCTCGTGATTTCTCTCAGAATATTTGGATTAGATGTGCTATCGTAAAAGCGGTGAGTGACTTCTTATGAACCCCAAATTAAGAATTTCCGGGAACCTGGCAACTGCGCCAAACGTCTATATAGTACAGCGGGCTCTCTAGGGATCGACGTGGGACCTTCCAGATTTAGGGGTGAACGGGGTGCGGAGCACCCCGTTCACCCCTAAATCTGGGGGATTACCCCGGCAATTCCTAGAGAGCTGTACAACGTTTGTTTTCAAGACATGCATGTTTGTATTATACTTACGATGATATGCCTCGAAAACTGCGCATCGTATTGATTATCGTAGGTGTTGCTCTGATCTGCTGCTCGCTGGTGATTTTTAGCTACACATTTTGGCCCGCAGAAGTCTTGCGCATCCAGGCTACCCTAGAACCAACCGTATTCTTTTTGCCTTGAAAATGATCTCTCCACGCTGGTATTGGTATCTGATTTTGCTATACTTCTTCCCTCTGTTGGCAGTATCCTGCGCACCAGCCGTCTCTCCGGAAGAAGCTGCTCCTGCTGGTACTGCAGAAACAATCGAAGAAGCAGCACCAGTAGAGCAGCCAGCAGTGGAATCTGAATCTGCTGAATTTACAACTGCCACTGCGATGCCTAGTCCGGTTCCAACCCAAACGGAACCTATTCTTACCCCCGTAGTCGAACAGCGTACTCTCGAACTGGAATGGCCTACCCGCATCCTGCTGGGAGATTCTGATATTGTGCGGTTGTCCATCTTTCCAACCGAATCAGGTTACTCTGTCACGGCAGAATTCCCTGAACACGAGACCATTACTCAAAACGTGCCCATTGTTCGACCTGGTGGATATGATCTATTTGCAGTTGCTCGGTTGGATGGCGTGAAGTTCGATATCTCCCCGCAAGGCGAACAGGCCTACCATCTACCCGAGGGAGAGCCGGTTACCTGGCATTGGTCGCTCACGCCAAAGCAGCCAGGAAACCACCGTCTGACGGTCACGCTGTACATTCGCTGGGAACCGCTACCCGGTACCTCAGGCAGTATTCGACAGGCTGTCGCCTATTCAAAAGGACTTGACGTATACGCGGCTTCCTTTCTTGGGCTTACTCGCGGCCAAGCACTGACTACTGGCTTCTTTAGCCTGCTCTTTGGCGGCGGCATTTCCTTGTTTGGGTTGATAAGTAAACCAGGCCTTGATAAGCGGAGAACTTTTAGCAACCGGCGACCTGATGCTGCGGTTGGGAGCGATGCCCCAGTAGACTTACACTTGAGTTCGGGGGAAAAACCCATTCTGCAAACCTCGCCTGAGAGTACTTCCAGAAAGTTGGACACCTCCCGGTTGACCGCTAAGGAGCATCTGCTGTTCGAATACATGCGAGCCCATCCTGGAGAAGTATGTGATAAAGATGATCTGATCCGTGCAGTCTGGCCCGAGGACGAGATCTATTCACGTGGCATACGCGACGATAGCCTGGCACAGATTGTTCGTCGACTACGGGTAAAGATCGAACCTGACCCTTCCAACCCGCGTTTTATTCACACCGTCCCTGGACGGGGATATCGCTTTGAAGAATAGAAAAGTGACTCGGTCAAGAGTCCGGTCACAGCTAGGTGCAGGTCTGATCTTACGAAGGCGCGTACAAGTGAATTAGTCAACGGAAGGTTGAGCAAATCAGCCCCCCTAACCCCCCATCCTTCTTTAAGCTCAAGACAAGCCTTGGGGGGAACTTAAGTGTGATTCTCCCCCCAGAATTGGGGGGCGGGGGGGCAGATAATGTTTGGAAACCCCGGATTATAGAGCCTTCACGATGCCCAATGCTTTCGAGGCAGGAAAATCGGGGAAGATTTCACTCAAATTGTTATTGAGCAGGCGTTTTTGCAATATCTCTGCCAGCACAGCACGGTAGTCTGTGGTGATATTCAAATCGCCGGGCCCGTAGAGGGCCTCGGTTGAAATCCCAGGCCAATCGGTGTAGACGTTTCCACCGTTGACGCCGCCACCCAGCAGGAACATCACATTGCCATGCCCGTGATCGGTGCCAGCATTGCCGTTCTCACTCAAACGCCGTCCAAATTCTGACATGGTCACGATAGTCACGCGCTTGCTCAGATGATCCAAGTCGTGATAGAAGGCGCTCAACCCACCGGCGAGATCTGCCAACAGATCCGCGAACTCTCCCTGGCTGCTGCCCTGGTTGACGTGGGTATCCCAGCCACCGATATCAAGGGCAGCTACTTCGAGCCCCAAGTCAGCTTTGATCAGTTGAGCAACTTGCAGCAGCGCCTGACCAAAGGGAGATTCTGGATAGGTCACGCCGGAAACGGGATGATATTCGCCCTGAATGGCAGACTCTAACATGCCCGTGGCATTGAACGTCAGGTCAGCAGCGGCGGATAGATCATCAATCTCAGGAATATTTGAACCTAATTCATCTGTAGTGACAGTTTGATATAAGCTGGATAATGCAGCCTGGAAATCTGCTAAGGCTTGATTACGAATACGCCCGCCCAGGTGAAAGTCAGCGATGGATTGTAAAGCCAGCGCTGGGACGGGTCCGCGCAGGGAGCTGGGCAGCATACTGCCGATGCTGACAGCCCTGAATGGAGAGCCGTTCTCCCAGGCTGCAGTATGTAGATGGCGTGCCAGCCAGCCGCTGGAAAGCGATTTCTCTCCTGGGGTGCCGCGCTCCATATAATCCATGGCGTCGAAATGAGAGTGCGTGGGGTCTGGAGAACCGCAAGCATGTACGATGGCCAGCTCACTTTCATCCCAGATGTCTTTCAGGGGTCGCAGGGCAGGATGTAGTCCAAAGGAGCCGTCCAGGTCGATGGCGGTCAGGTCATCGCCGGTTTTGGGTTCTGGGATGGCCAGGGTAGGACGCTGGATGTAGTATTCGCTCTCAGTGAAGGGGATCACGGCGTTGAGACCGTCCATGCCGCCGCGTTGGAAGATCAATACCAGGATATCGCCTGGGGTTTCGATCCCCCGGGAGGAGAAAACCGTCAATCGTGGCAGCCAGCTAGAAAGGTTGCTGGGAGTCGCCGCTACAATGGGCAGAGCCATGCCCAGGGTCAAAAATTCTCGTCTTGTTATTGTTTTCGTCATCGAATTTCTCCAATCTACCGATATTGAAATTGTGGGGACGCAATCAGTAAGGCCCCAATCCCCTGGATTTTTAAGTCGGGGTTTAACTGGTCGGCAAAATCCTGAACGATAAGCTGTGTATCGTCTGATAATGGTGCGCCAAGCAGCCGGCGGCTCAGGGTGTCGATCACATCTGTGGTTGAACTAGCACCATTGAGCAGATCATCCCAATCGAGCTGGGTATCCCGCGTGGCATTAAAAGCCATCGACAGGGCGTAGTTCCAGCGCGCCAGCATGCCATTGGTGGTGGACCAGGCCTCGGCATGATCCGGGAAGCCATCAGGTGGCGCCCAGTGGAAGAGCGGCTGGCCCATTTGGGTGAGGAATAGCCCCAGGGATCGCTCCACGCTGGTGTGAGCACCCGTCATACGCAGAGCGGAGACGGTATATTCGAAGGGACGCTTGAACTTGGTTCCAAGTGAGAGGTGAAACTCTTCGGAATGCAAGATGGTACTCATCACCTGTTGAATATCGCCGCCGGTGTTGGTGAAGGTTTCTGCTGCCTGGCGGACCAAAGAAATTGGCGGATCGTCAGAGACAAAGCGGCGCACCAACTTCTTGCTGATATATCGTGCTGTGGAAGGGTGATCAGCCAGCAACGCTAAGAGTTGTTCGCCGTCTTTGATTCCTTGACCAGCAGGAAAGGTTTGACCCAATATGATTTTCTCATCGTCATCATGCAAGCGCGAGCGATAACGGAAATAGCCTGGTTGGTCATCGCGAAAATTTGTGACACTCCACCCAGTTAACGCTCGGGCAACCTCGAGAATATCATCGTGCGTGTAGCCACCATCGACCCCCAGGGTGTGCAGTTCTAGCAACTCACGGGCATAGTTCTCGTTAGGATGCTCCTGGTGGCTCTGGGCATTGTCCAGATAAACCAGCATCGCTGGACTGTGGGCTGACCCAGAAAGCAAGTCATGAAAATTGCCCAAGGCATGCGGTCGAATGACCTCTCGGTCGTCAATGATTTTCAAGAGACCAACGAAACTCTTGCGTACAAATAGATTGAAGTGGTTACTCCAAAAGTCAACCATCAATTCATAAAGCTGACGTCTGGAGTATATCGCCCGCAGCAATGTACTTTTGACCACTTCGAGGATCACCTGCCTGCGATCTTCGACTTCAAGCAGTTCTTCAGGGGTCATGTTGAGTGTATCTAACTCAGAGAGATAGTTTCCCATCTCAGGGTCATCAATCGTTTGGGGTGCTAATTGCTCATCGATGAAGTTGTCCAGGCCAATTTCCCTGGCGTGTTCGATTTCCTCGAGACGCGCTCCGAAGGTGATCCGGCGTAGGGTCTGATGGATCAACCAATCTTCATCATCCAGTGGGCTAACAACGTTTGAAGTCAGAGTGGGGGCCAAAGTGGCCGCGGCCGCAGGGTTGACTGCTTCATCAGACATACAGGCAGACAATGCCGCCAAAGTTCCCACAAAGCCAGGAAGTTTCAAGAAATCTCGTCTATTGACTGTTTCCATATGAGCATCTTCAATACGGATAATCATAAATAACACATTTTGCACGAATATGTCTGCGGGCTCTCTAGGGATTCCCGCAGTAATGTCCAGATTTGGGGGTATGCGGCGTGTTTCACACGCCGCATACCCCCAAATCTGGGAGCAACCCCGGCGATTCCTGGAGAGCCTGAAAGTGGTCACACTGCATTAACCTTATCTGAGAGCAGTTATGTGATCGTCATTTCATTGTAAATAAGATGTAAATTTACAACCAGTCTTCGGTCCGTGGTCCCCGGTCATTATCAAGTATAATTCCCCCGCGATGACACAATCAGTCGAGCTTTACCGCCACCTATACCGCATTCGCCGCTTCGAAGAGACAGTTTTGGATAATTTCCCCAAAGGAGTGTTTTTTGGCACCACGCATACGTACCTGGGACAGGAAGCCAATGCCGTTGGCGTACTCACGCACCTTCAGGATGATGACATCGTCTTTAGCAATCATCGCTGCCATGGTCACTTTTTGGCCTATGGTGGCGATATGCGTGCCCTTTTCGCTGAACTGATGGGCAAGTCCACAGGGGTTTGTGGGGGACGCGGCGGATCGCAGCACTTGCAGTGGCGGAATTTCTATTCCAATGGTGTGCAGGGCGGCATTCTCCCCGTGGCTACCGGTATGGCACTGGCCGAGCAGCGCAAACAGAGCGGCGCGCTTGTGATAGCCTTCCTCGGTGATGGCACCCTGGGGCAGGGTGTGCTCTACGAATCCCTCAATATGGCTTCATTGTGGAGCGCCCCCATCTTATTCGTTGTCGAGAACAATCTCATCGCCCAAACCACGCCTATCGAACTTGCCCTGGCTGGCTCGATCCGCGCACGTTTCAGCGCCTTCGATATTCGCGTGGCTGAACTCGATAGCAGCGATGTACAGGAGATTTCAACCCAGGTAGAATCTTTATTGGATGAAATCCGAGTTCAAGGGGGAGCGCGCGCTTTAGTGCTGCATACCCTTCGATTTGGCCCCCATTCCAAAGGGGACGATACGCGGGACCCTGAGTTGGTTGCCGCCTTGAAGCGTGAGCGCGATCCTCTTGAAATCCATGCATCCCGCCTCGACCCGGAGATTCGCACTGTTATTGAATCCGAAGTAGACAAGGAAGTTGAAGCTGCCTTTGAACATGCACTAAGTGATCAGTATCCAGTGGTCAGTGAGCAGTGGGTAGTGGGTAGTGGACAGTGGATGGTGGGCAGTGAGATCCAATCACCAACCACCAACCACCAACTTCCAACCTCCAACTTCCAATATCCAATATCTGTTCTACAATCCCTTAATGATGCTCTCCACAAAACCCTTTCCCAAGACAACAGTGTTTTAGTCATCGGCGAAGATATCCTCGATCCCTATGGCGGGGCATTCAAGGTCACGCAAGGGCTTTCTGATGCCTTTCCTGAGCAGGTATTGCCCACGCCGATCTCCGAAGCGGGGATCGTCGGTGTGGCGGGGGGCATGGCTTTGCGCGGATTACGCCCGGTCGTGGAGATCATGTTTGGCGATTTCGTCACCCTGGCTGCCGATCAGATCATCAATCACATTGCCAAATTCCGCTGGATGTACAACGATCAGGTGCGCGTCCCCATGGTAATCCGCACGCCCATGGGTGGACGGCGCGGTTATGGCCCCACCCACAGCCAGACGCTGGAGAAACTATTTCTCGGTGTACCAGGCCTGCGTGTCTTGGCGCCACCAGCATTGGGGAATCCTGGCGAGTTGTTAGCCCAGGCCATCTCTGACGATGATCCAGTGGTATTTGTTGAAAATAAGCTTCTCTATTTGCAGCAACTGCAAGGCGAGCAATCTCTGAACGATTTTGACTTGCAAATGCATACTGTCGCTGGCACATACGCTCCCACCTACTCGCTCACGGTTCAGGGAGCTCCCTCACCCGATCTGACGATCCTGGCTTATGGCTACATGGCAGAATTGGCCCGGGAAGCGGCGCTTCAACTGGCCTTTGAGTATGAGATTTTTGCGGAGTTGGTCGTGCCTACGCAGTTATCCCCCTTTGGTAATGAGCAGATCACTACCTCAGTGAAACGCACCTGCAAAGCCCTGGTAGTTGAAGAAGGGACCTTCACCTTGGGTTGGGGAGCTGAGATACTGGCGCGCTTATCTGAAACAATGGGCTCCGATTTGCTTCTCACCCGGCGGGTAGCGGCGCGGGAATATCCTATTCCAGCGTCTGGGCCATTGGAAGAGGCGGTTTTGCCTGGAGTTGATGATATTATCTTGAGTGCCCGGGAGATGATGGAAAGCTGATTACATGAAGACGATAACTGTTCCCCTGATCAATCCCAATGAACCCGAAGCCCTGCTGGCTGATCTGCATGTCGAAGATGGTCAGCAAGTTGCCGCAGATGATTTGATCTGTACCCTGGAAACTACCAAATCTACGGCTGAGGTGCTTGCTGAGCATGAAGGCTATCTCATCGGGTTGCAGTACAACGTAGGGGATACTGTGCGTGCAGGGGATATATTGTGCTATCTGGCTGATTCGCCGGATGAAGAACCTCCGCAGGCAGATCTAGCCACCTCAGATGCCAGCACCCAACCTGAAAGTGAATTTGAAGCTCCCCCTGAGGGACTGCGCATCACCCAACCGGCCTTGAACCTGGCCCGAGAGCAGAGCATTCCCTTAGAGTCATTCCCCCTGGGCCCGTTGGTCACCGAAAAAATGGTCAGGGCCAAAATGGCAAGCCAACCTGCATCGATCCGCGTTCCTGAGAGTGAGTTTGATCCCATGGCGATCATCATCTATGGTGGCGGGGGGCATGGTAAGTCGCTGTTAGATCTAGTGCGATCCTTGGGTACGTACCGGGTAGTGGGGTTTTTGGATGATGGCGTTCCTGCTGGAGAGCAGATCATGGGAGCACCGGTACTAGGTGGTGGCGATTTGCTCTCAGCGTTGTATGAGCAAGGGGTGCGGCTGGCGATCAATGCTGTGGGCGGCATTGGAAATGTAGCTGTGCGCGTGAAGGTTTTCCAGCGTCTGGCCGAGGCCGGTTTTACTTGCCCCGCTGTGGTTCACCCGACTGCATTTCTCGAGCCAGGGGCCTTACTTTCTCCGGGTGTGCAGGTCTTCCCGCATGCATATGTGGGCAGCGATGTTCAGGTAGGGTATGGGAGCATTGTCAACACCGGAGCGATCGTCTCCCACGACTGCACACTGGGAGCTTATGTCAACATCTCGCCAGGAGCCATCCTGGCTGGGGAAGTCGAGGTGGGGGAAAGTGCCCTGGTGGGCATGGGGGTGACGGTCAATTTGCAGGCAGTGATCGGCGCAGGAGCGCGAGTGGGCAATGGCGCTACAGTGATCTCCGATGTGCCCGCCAATGGGGTGGTGCGTGCGGGGACAATCTGGCATCAGTAGTAAGGTGCACTCAAAAGATGTAGAATCTTATCGTACCCGGCGACTGGAAGTCGCTGCAACGTGTGCAAAGCCTGCCTCAGCGTGCTAGAATCAGCCGCCGGAGGGCGGCTTCGCAGATGTTGCAGTAGATTCATCTGCCGGGTTCTACAACATTTGAGTGCACCCTCAGTAGTAGAGTTCTAGCCCATTGACGTAATCATGTAATATACTTATAGAAGAAAATCGGAAATTCTTCCGCGGAGTTATGCGATGGTCTTGAAAACTGTACAGATACGGCAAAAGGGTCTGATCACCATTCCATCCAGCCTGAGGCATAAATATAACCTCAATCCAGGTGATATATACACATTCGTAGATTTGGGTGATGGTACTTTTCTGTTATCACCTGAGATGTCTAAGGTAAATCAATACGCTGACCAGGTTGCTCAACTTGTTCAAGAAGCTGATATTGATTTGGATGAATTGCTAGCGGTCTTGGAAGAAGAGCGGGAAAGCTACTATCAGAACCACTATGCCCAAGACTCAGATTAGTATATTCTTTGACAGCAGTACCTTGGTGGCGGGCGCTATTTCTTCCCAGGGGGCATCGCGAGCTTTACTCATATTAGCAGAAGCTGGATATTTCAATTTGCGTGTATGCGAACAGGTGATTGTCGAGACAGAACGAGCCCTGGCTCGAAAGGCTCCAAAAGCCCTGCCAGCCTACCGAGAGATGATTCTCAGTACTAATGCTCAGATTTTACCGAATCCGCATATTCCTGAAGTGTTATTGCATCAAGAGATCATTTCTAATCCAGTAGATGTTCCCATTGTAGTAGCTGCTATGCAGGCACAAGTTGGTTTTCTAGTGACACTAAACCGACGTCATTTTCTTGATGATCCAAAAGTGGCAAAGCGATCAGGTTTGCGTTTTGGTACTCCTGGTGATGCTCTAGCATGGGTTAGAGCACAACTGTCCGAGTAGAGATGCTCACATGAGCATTCAAGATATCAAACGCCAATTGCAGTTACTCTTCTGGGCTGCTGTGAATTTCGCAGCATCCGTACTCTTTATTTTTACATTGGCGGGATTTCTTGGAACGCGTTGGTGGATATTCGATATCCTTAGCCATTTTCGGGTGCAGTATTCACTGGGATTGCTGGCAATTTTGATCTTATTTGGAGTTGGGAAGAAAGGGAATTCCGCGATATTTACAGCGATTTTTTTGTGCGTGAACCTAATTTTGATCATTCCCTTATTCATACGCCCTTCTTCCGTTCAAGCTGGTACAGATACTTACAGCATTTTGTATGCCAATGTACGCACGGAGAATCAGCAATACTATCAGGTGCGGGAATTAATTGAAGAGACAAATCCGGATTTCGTAGCCCTTCTCGAAGTCAATCAGACATGGTTGGATGCTCTCAATTTGACCGATCTGGGGTATCAATTTGATGTGGGTGAACCTCGCTCGGATAATTTTGGCATTGCTTTTTATAGCCGATATCCACTAGAGGTAAGTGAAATTCGACGCTTTGGCCGTTGGGATGTGCCCACAATCATTGCTACCGTGAGCGTAGATGGTGCCCAGATGACTTTTATAACTACGCATCCAGTTCCTCCCAAGGGGGATGATATCAGTTGGCATCGAAATATTCATATGCATGAGTTAGCTGAATTTATCGCCGGAATGGATGGCACGATTGTCTTAGCTGCAGATCTCAATGCCTCATCCTGGTCGCCACATTTCAGAGATTGGGTCAATGTCAGTCGCTTGCAGGATAGCCGGCGTGGGTTTGGCATCCAACCTACCTGGCCTACATTCAATTGGATCTTCCTGGTTCCCATTGACCATTTCTTGATTACACCTGATGTGCTGGTTCACCACAGGGAGGTTGGCCCCCACATCGGTTCAGACCATTATCCGATCATGATGGAATATTCCTTATCAGATAATGTTGGCGATAATTGATGGCAGGGCAATCGCATTTAGAATTGGCAACTATGGATGAGAAGGCCCAAAACAACTTTACGGGTAGGCCGAATCAGGCTAAACATATCTTGGCAGGCAGGCCCAACGCGGTTGGGCTTCTAACCCAGATGGATTTTTTGCAGAGAGAAATTCCATATGCGATTTCCCTGAATTGATGGAGGAGTATAGCGCAAAAGTGTCGGTGGCCATAGCAAATACCTTCCGAGATTTGTCATTCCGATGAGCCCTGCGTTCTTTGCAGGGTGAAGAGGAATCCCTGATAAGTTACACCTGGGGGATTCCTTGGTCGCAAAAAGACGCTCCCGCGGAATGACAACAATGCTGTGGAGAGAGCTCAGAGCGGTTTTTTCTAGACCTTAGCGACATTTTTGCGGTACACTCTTGATGGAGAATCAAGGTTTACTCCTGGCTATTCTTTGGTATAATTCCCCCGCTGACTAGACCAGTCGGTGGCGGCCACAAGGCTGGCTGCTGGCTTGGAGACCTGCTTTTAGTAGCAAAATAAAATTTTTAGGAGATAGCAGACGTCATGTCACTAGAAAAAGAAGCAAAAACTAACCTGATCAGTGAGTATTCACGTCACGATAAAGATACGGGGTCCCCAGAAGTCCAGATTGCGATCCTAACTGAACGCATTCAACAACTTACCGGCCATCTGCGGACCCACAAGCATGATGAATCCTCTCGTCGAGGATTGTTGAAGATGGTCGGGCGTCGTCGCCGATTGCTCCGATATCTTCGTAGAAAAGATTACCAGCGCTTCGTCGCACTTTCGACCGAGCTCGGTATTCGCAAAGTTTAGTGAATTCTTCAAAGTAGATGGTCCTGCAGGTCTCCATCTACTTTTTGAATGAAAAGGCGTAAGGATTGCGCCTTTTCGTTCACGCCAATTCAAGGGAATTGGCGTAGCGAACTGGCAAATTACACTCTAGTTGTGGCTGGAACACTGGGATTTGCATAGGGCAAATTTTCAAGCGGTTGCGGTGAAAGCGGCTTGTCTGTCGAATAATGATCTCGAGTTGCAATAACGGGGGATGGGTTAGGTTGACCTTTTTTTGTCTGTCTATCGCGAAACAGAGATTTATGGATGTGAGATTCACATCTTTCTTTTAGTGATCCGCCCTGAGGTTGGGAATTGGGAGCTGGAGATAACTGTGTTTGGGCTATTGCCCATGTTGTCTAAAACTCCCAATCCCTAACCGGCGGGTCAATGGTAGGAGGTACCATGAAACCCGAAGTAAAACGTTATGATGTAGTCGTTGGCGGTAAGACACTGGTTTTTGAGACTGGCCGATTGGCTGGTCAGGCTGGTGGTGCCGTGACTGTTGGTAGCGGTGATGCGCTGATCATGGGCGTCGCCACGATGGGGGCTGAACCCCGCGAAGGAATTGATTTTCTGCCCCTGACGGTGGATTATGAAGAGCGTATGTACGCCGGGGGCAGTATCCCTGGCTCGTTCTTCCGCCGCGAAGGTCGACCTTCAGAAGCAGCCATTTTGGTAAATCGTCTTACTGATCGCCCTCTGCGACCGCTCTTCCCTAAGGATCTGCGCAATTCCGTGCAGGTGATTATGTATTCCTTCTCGGCGGACGACGTCACCCCATTGGATGTTCTGGCGATCAACTCCGCCTCTGCTGCAGTGAGCATTTCTGATATCCCCTGGGAAGGTCCCGTGGGTGCTGTGCGAATTGGGATGATTGATGGCGAGTTCGTAACCAATCCCACCTATTCAGAGATGGAGGTTTCAGACCTGGATTTGCGCCTGGCCGGAACCCGAGATGCGGTTCTTATGGTCGAGTGTGGTGCCAATGAGTTATCTGAAGCCCAGATCATCGAGGCTGTGGAGTTTGGCCATCAGGCCATGCAGCCCATTATCGACACCATCGAAAAGATGGCCCAGGAAAATGGCAAGCCCAAGCGGGAATATCCCTCCTTTGTGCTCGATGAGCAGTTCAAGCAGGATGTCCTCGCCCGTGTGGAAGCACCACTGAATGAGCTTTATGACCGGCAGCTTCCAAAAGCTGAAGCCAAGCTGGCCATGCTTGAATTCAAAGCCGAAATGATTGCCGAGTTCGCCGGCGAAGACGAAGCTCGTCTTGCCGAAGCGAAAGAAGCCTTTGATGCCGCGCACAAGGCCGTTGTCCGTGCGCGCATATTGGATCGCGACATCCGCCCGGATGGCCGCGACTTCACCAGCGTGCGCCCGATCTGGTGTGATGTTGGCACCAGCCCGCGCGCCCATGGTGCTGGCTTGTTTACCCGGGGCGAGACCCAAGTCATAACCTTGGCCACACTAGGCACTCCCCGCGATGCCCAGATGATGGACAACCTGACCCCCGTAGACACCAAGCGCTATATCCACCACTATAATTTCCCACCCTTCTCCACCGGTGAAGCTCGCTTCCTGAGGGGAGCCTCGCGACGTGAGGTCGGCCATGGTGCACTAGCGGAACGAGCGCTGTTGCCGATGATCCCCGATGAGAAAGAATTCCCATACACCTTGCGATTAGTCTCTGAAGTGTTGGCCTCCAACGGTTCATCTTCGATGGCTTCAGTATGTGGCTCCACTTTGGCGCTGATGGATACAGGCGTGCCTATCAAAGCCCCTGTTTCTGGTGTGGCCATGGGATTGGTCAAAGAAGGTGATCGCTATGCTATCCTGACCGATATCCAGGGTATGGAAGATCACCTTGGCGATATGGATTTCAAGGTGGCAGGCACAGAGAACGGGATCACCGCTTTGCAGATGGATATCAAGATCAAAGGCCTGACTGCTGAACTGATGGCTGAAGCTTTGCAACAAGCCAAATCAGCCCGTGCACACATCTTACAGCAAATGCTCGACACGATCCCTGAGCCTCGCCCAGAGTTGAAGCCTCATGTCCCGCGCATTGTGACTGTTTCCATTCCTGAGGATAAGATCGGCGCGGTGATCGGCCCAGGCGGCAAGATCATTCGCGGCATCCAGGATGAGACCGGTGTCCAGATCGATATCGAAGAAGATGGCACGGTGTTCATCGCTTCCGCAGATGGTGAAGGTGCTCGATTGGCTCGCGAACAGATCGAGCGTCTTACGGAGACCCCTGAAGTTGGCCGCATCTATACCGGCAAAGTCACTGGTGTTCAGGATTTTGGCTGTTTTGTTGAAATCACTCCTGGGACTGATGGAATGGTCCATATCTCCCAGCTCGATACGCAGCGCGTGCAAAAGGTCGAAGATGTTGTCCAGAAGGGAGATGAAATCACCGTCATGGTGACAGAAATCAATCCGCGCTCCGGCAAGATCCGTCTATCAAGACGGGCTGTCCTTGAAGGTTGGACTGTCGAGGAAGCTCTTGCCAGCGACCGTCCGGGAGGAGGCAAGCGACGATCATCGGGTCGTTCGTCTCATCAGCGACGTAATCGCGGTCCCAGGCGAAATTAGTTTTTCTACGTGTAGTCAAAGCGGCGTTCAATTGGGACGCCGCTTTCGATAAATCGATTTTGGATGCAACTTTTTTACGCCCGACGCATCTAAAGAGTCGTTTAGAAGAATATGCATCTTGGTAAAATTTCCATTCTAGATGTTGTCCTTATAGTGAAACATTTCCTGTGATAATGTCCAGATTTGGGGGAATGGGACGTGCTCCGCACGTCCCATTCCCCCAAATCTGGGATCTACCCCGGTGATTCCTAGAGAGTCAAATTTTCTCGATAGCAGAGGATTGATGATGACAGAAAAAAATGTGCATAATATGATAATCATTGGCTCAGGTCCTGCCGGGCTTGCGGCCGCGCTTTACGCTTCTAGAGCAAATCTTGAACCCCTGGTATTTACGGGGATGCTTTTGGGTGGGCAGGTCGCTCAAACCCATATCGTCGAGAACTACCCAGGTTTTCCAGAAGGCATTGGCGGCCAGGAGTTGGTCGAAGCCTTCACGCAGCAAGCCGAACGTTTTGGCACACGCATCGAATTCGACCATGTCACTGATATTGATTTTGCAGAACGCCCATTCAAAGTGACCACCTATGGTGGCGAATATTATGCCAAAACCCTGGTGCTAACGACCGGGGCAAACCCGCGCAAATTAGAGATCCCTGGTGAGCAAGAATTCACCGGCAAAGGTGTATCGTACTGTGCGACTTGTGATGGTCACTTCTTTACAGGTAAGGATGTACTCGTGGTTGGTGGTGGTGACAGCGCCATGGAAGAGGGACTCTTCTTAACGCGTTATGCCAATTCTGTGACCGTGGTTCATCGCCGGGACGAATTACGCGCTGGCAAATTGATGCAAGAACGCGCTTTCAACAATCCCAAAGTCGATTTCATCTGGGATACAGTAATTACAGATATCTCGGGTAACGGCGTTGTTCAGAAAGTGAATCTGCACAATAAGAATACCGGCGAAGACTCTGAGCTCTCTACCGAAGGCGTTTTTATCTTCATCGGTCATATTCCCAATACGGAACTCTATGAGGGACATCTTGATATGGACGAGCTAGGCTATCTGGTCGTTGATAAATATATGCAGACCAACATCCCTGGAGTGTATGCCGCAGGCGAGGTAGCTGACTCTCATTTCCGTCAGGTGATCACTTCGGCAGGCATGGGCGCAGCCGCAGCTATGCAAGCCACCCACTTTCTCGAAGAACAAGCTGATTAGATATTGCACCCCTGGATATTTCCTAGATCCGGGGGTGTTTTGTGCTTCTAGGAATTCCCATGGTAATGCCCAATTTTGGGGGATGCGGCGTGCGGAGCACGCCGCATCCCCCAAAATCTGGGAGTTGCTCCGGCGGTTCCTAGAGAGCCATTATCACTGTATCTGGAAAAATCTGATAAGAATAGTAGAATAGCGTTTGTTACAAAAACTCTGGAGGATTGCATGAACAAGAAAGTCTCGATTATTGGTGCCGGCATGACTGGCTCGACCACCGCCCATTGGCTGGCTGAACGCGAGATCGCCGATATCGTGCTGGTCGATGTCGTTGAAGGGATGCCCCAAGGCAAAGCCCTGGATATGCAAGAGGCCATGCCGGTGATTGGCAAGGATGTCAGCATCACGGGCAGCAATGATTATGGCCCCACTGAAGGCTCAGACATCATCGTCATCACCGCCGGACTGCCTCGTAAACCAGGTATGAGCCGGGATGATCTCTTGGCCGCCAATACTGAAATTGTTGGCAATGTGGCAGAAGAGACCGTCAAACTATCTCCCAATGCCATCTACATTGTGCTAACAAATCCCCTCGATGTAATGACCTATCTCACCTGGAAGAAGACCGGACTGCCCCCCAACCGCGTCGTTGGTCAGGCTGGTATCCTCGATTCAGCTCGCATGCGCGCTTTTGTCGCCATGGAATTAGGTGTCAGCGTGGAGAACATCAACTGCTATGTCTTGGGTGGTCACGGTGATTCCATGGTTCCCCTCACGCGTCATTCCAATGTTGCTGGCGTGCCCCTGCACAAGACCATGCCCAAAGAACGCCTGGATGCCATTGTCGAGCGCACGCGCAAAGGTGGTGGTGAGATCGTCAGCCTGCTCAAACAGGGCAGCGCCTTCTATGCCCCTTCAGCAGGGATCGCCCAAATGGTCGCAGCCATTCTCAAAGATAAACAACTCATCGTCCCTGCGGCTGTCTACATGAAGGGAGAATACGGTCTCAATGGCATATACTTTGGGGCGCCGGCTCAACTGGGTGCCAACGGGTTGGAGAAAGTCATTGAGTATGAATTGAATGATGAAGAAATGGCCGCGCTCAAGCAGTCCGCAGAAGGCGTTGCAGCCAATATTGCCCAATTAGGATTATAGGAAGGAATGAGATGATGCTAAGAGAAAAGATCGCCGCACAACTGCCGCAATGGCAAGAGCGGGTTCGCAAACTGGTCAAAGAAAATGGTGATGTTGTTGTAGGTGAAGTGACCGTCGGCCAGGCCTATGGCGGTATGCGCGGTGCCAAGGTGCTGGTGACTGACATCTCCTATGTCGACCCCGAGGAGGGCATCCGCTTTCGTGGATATACTATTCCCGAACTTTTAGAACTGCTGCCAAAAGCAGAGGGTTCGGATTTCCCCTTGTCTGGCGGGTTGTACTATCTGCTGCTAATTGGCGAAATTCCCAGTTATGAAGAAGCCATGGCAGTCGAGACAGAGTGGAAAGCTCGCAGCGAAGTCCCCCCATATGTATTTGAGGCCATCAAAGCGCTGCCAGCCGATACACATCCCATGACCATGTTCTCGCAGGCCATTCTGGCCTTACAGACTGAATCTGTCTTTGCGAAACGCTATCAGGAAGGCATGACTAAGGCCGAGTATTGGGAAGCCACTCTGGAAGACTCGCTCAATCTGACAGCTAAATTGCCCACGATTGCCGCCTTTATATACAATCATAAATTTGGTGACGGTGGGTTCGTTCCCCCACGTGCCGATTTAGACTGGGCAGGTAACTTCGCTTATATGATCGGCAAAGATACCCAGGCTTATCAAGATCTGACCCGCCTGTATTTCTTCCTGCACTCCGATCATGAAAGTGGCAACGCCAGCGCCCACGCCACCCATTTAGTCGGCTCGACGCTGGCTGATGTGTATTATGCCTGTAATGCCGGAATCAACGCCTTAGCCGGGCCTCTGCATGGATTGGCGAACCAGATGAGCCTGAAGTGGCTCTTGAGTGTGCGTGATGAGTTTGGCGGGTTGCCCACCAAGGAACAGTTCGAGCAGTATTGTTGGGATACGCTGAATTCAGGACGCGTGATTCCCGGATATGGGCACGCCGTTTTGCGCCAACCGGATCCCCGCTATACGGCCCAATTCAAGTTCGGTCAGGAATTCTTGCCCGATGACGAACTCTTCCAATTGGTTGAATTGGCCTTTGAAGTCATCCCCAAGGTGCTGGGTGAGACTGGCAAAGTGAAAAACCCCTGGCCCAATGTGGATGCTATCAGTGGTACGCTGCAATACCATTATGGTATGCGCGAGTTCGATTTCTATACCGTGCTCTTTGGTGTCAGCCGCATCCTGGGGGTGACAGCCAATGCTGTGTGGGCGCGCGCCTTGGGGCAGCCCATTGAGCGGCCAAAATCACTCACCACGAAAATGCTGGAAGATATCGTTGCTGCAGCCAAGTAACAAATGATTTATTCCGAAAAAAAGTGTGCGGCGAGTTCAGCCCCGCACACTTTTTTTCGGGAACTTTCCTGTCAACACTTTTATGGGGTGGGGGTCACAATCTGTGCTTCACCAGTCCAGGTAAAGACGCGTGTCAAGCTAGCTGCTCCAGCGGTATCCCAAATGGCCTCACCGTTTTCGTCAGTGCCAATCTGTCTGACTGGCATAATCCACCAACGATATATGTGTGGGTCACTGGTTGCTGCCCGGAAAGAAGGTGGGATAATGAATTTTGTGTCTTCGACGTAATCGACGATTTTGCGGCCCTGACCTTCGGTGATATCTTCCACGGTGACAGCGTAAGATTCATTCTCTCGCAACGTGCCTACTGCAGCCCATTGTAGCGTCACAATGTCATCTTCCAGGGTGAAGTAAGTACCATCGGCTGGCAGAAGCAAGTTCGGGGCGGGATAAGGAGGCGGCGCTGTGGGTGTAGGAGTCGGCCCGGGTGTTGCCGCCCTCTCACACAAAGGTATCACCAGATTCATCCCTGAGAAGACTGTGTTGTTGACCATACCGTTGTACTCTTTGATAGAGTCCATCGGCACGGCATAGTTTGTAGATATGCTGCTCAGGGTATCGTTCTCTTGGACGGTATAGATAATCTTCTCACAGGCAGCGTAGGTCGCCTCTGGTCCGCTGAGCGTTGCAGTTGGGAAGGGGGTCACTGTTGGTGTGGGGTGGGGGATCAGGAGTTCTTGCCCATCAAACAAGGTGGCGCAATCTGCTGGCAAGTTGTTCAGTCGCACTATGCTTTGCACCGAAACGTCGAAAGCCACCGCAATGCCGCCGCAGGTATCACCAGTCCTGACGATATAAGTGAAGGGCGTTGGCGAGGGCAGTGGCGTTGGGGTTGCCGTTGGGGTCTGAGGGGTTGGCGTCACCGAGGGCGTCATGGTCAACGTCAAAGTGGGTGTCTCAGTGGGGACTACGATGCGGTCACCGCGTTGCAGTGCAAGGAATACCATTACAGCACCAATCGCCAGGAATACGGCCAGCAGAATGATAGCAGCGGGTAAGCTCAGGGTGATTTCTGGCATGCGGCTGCCCCGTAGGGCTCTTGGTGTTGTCGGGGTGCTTTCCCCATTGGCTGCCAACTCGCTCCCGCAAACCAGACAACGTGTGGCATCACTGCTCAGGCGAGTACCGCAAGTCGGGCAAAGTTTCGTTGAAGTTGCTGAATTTTCAGTGGTCATAAGCGATAATCCTGAAAGCGTTCTCCTGGCTTTCAGACAGCGGCGACGATTATACCAGCCTTTTTTGGCCCATGCGAATCGATTTGAATTGGGCAGAATCGCTGATGGGTCTCTAGGAATTCCCATGGCATTATCCAGATTTGGGGGGATGCGGGGTGCGGAGCACCCCGCATCCCCCCAAAACTGGATAATGGCATGGGAATTACTAGAGAGAGTCGATGTGTTATCGGTTTTGTTCATCAACTTCTTCTATCTCGGGGGTGCTCATCCGGGATCGTATTATTGGAGTACCAATTTCGATTTTACGACCGGTCAAGAGCTAGCCCTGAGTGATTTGTTTGCGCCTGGTTCTGCCTATTTGGAAAGAATTTCTGAAAACTGTATCCAGCAGTTGGTTGAGAAACTAGAGTTTGAAATTTGGGAGGAAGGCGCAGCACCTTCTGAAGAAAACTACCAGGATTGGGCGCTGACCTCTCAGGGACTGTTGATCATCTTGGATGAATATCAGGTCGCACCCTATGCAGCTGGCCCCCAACAGGTGATCGTGCCCTATGACATCCTGGTGGATATCATTCACCCCCAGGGACCGATCGGTCAATTTTCCGCAGGTGAATGATTCAGAAAGATCATTCCTCTTCTTCGTGGCTGTGGAGAGGGAATTTCAGCGTGAATACAGATCCCTTTTCAAGCGTAGTTTCGACGGACACTTCCCCATTACTGCAGTCAATGTTTGGTGCGCTAAGATGCTGCGCTATAATTGAATTGTCGATTTTCAGCGAGTCACAACAAATTGGAGCGTAAAATGGCCGCGATAACTCTTTTCGGCATCCTCTTCTTGTTCTTTTTCCAACTGATCTCCGATTTCGTCGAAGCCATCTATGCCTTTGGTCTGTTGGGCACCAGCATCCCCCCCGAGATCGTCAGCGTGCTCTTCTTGTTCACGCCACTATTGCTGTTCTTCTTCCGCAAGGATATCTCCATAAAATATCTGTGGGTGTTCGGCGGGCTGGTATTGATCTGCCGCCTATTTACCCCCCTGATGGATACACGCGGCGTGATGATCATCTCTGGAATTGGGGTCGGCGCATTCCTGCTCTTCCTTCCAACCCTGGTATGGCATCGTCAGATTAAGCCTACTACCCTCGGCGCCGGTTTAGCGTTGGGAACCTGCCTGTCGATCCTCTTCCGAACGTTGAATTCAGGGTATGACATCTCGCTCGATGGCCAGATGGCGGGCGTGGGTTGGGTCTTGGCCGTTATTGCAGTCTGGTTGATGGTCAAAGAGCTTGCTAGCCTTGTTGATGAGCAACCCGGAGAGGCTCAATCCCTTGGATTTGGGCGACTCTTAGGCGGGAGCCTCGGGCTGGTGGCTGTGTTGATCCTGTTCTATTTTGCCTTTACTGCCCCCAATGTGATCGCCCGTTGGACAGGCGCCAGCTATATGATGATCGTCGTGATGATGATCCTCGTATTAGTGGGATTCTCGTTGCTTATTTTCAACAGCTCGCGGTTCTTGAAGCTGTTGTCCCCTGGATTCTTGTTAGCCTGGAATTTCTTGTTTGCCCTGGCTTTGGTCTTGACCATTCTGCCGCATCAACTAATATTCCCAGTTGAGCCGGGTGCATATCCTTTCTACGAACCCCCTGTCGCATCTTTATGGTCGCTAGCCTTAATTGGGATGATCGTTCTCTTCCCCGTGCTTTTGGTTGATTTTATTCTCTTTTATAGAGAGTTGGTGGATAACAAGCCAAAACCATGGGCTCTAGGAGGTAGTTTTGCACTGGCATCTCTATTTGTGCTGTTGATGATTTTTGGTCAGGCGTTCACGACTGTGTATTCTTATATTCCCGTAGTGGGCCCATTTTTCCGTGACAAGTTTTGGCTCGTATTTCTCGTTCTGGGTGCAGTCATCACGCTAGCCGTTTTATCACTTCGCAAGGAAACCTTTGTGATCAAACCGTTATCTGTTCAAATGCCGGGAGCGCGTTATTTCCTCTGGATATTGGCAGTGGTGGGTTTGGTTTCCATCGTGGGTGTGTACTGGCGAGAGCCCGATCCAATCTCGCTTTCGAGCGATCAGCGGGAGCTGAAGATCTTAACCTACAACATCCAGCAAGGTTACAGCGAGGACGGCCAGAAGAATTTCGATGGACAATTGGACTTGATCCGCAGGATTGGTGCCGATGTGATCGGCTTGCAAGAGTCAGATACCAACCGTATCGCTGGAGGCAATGCCGACATCGTGCGCTATTTCGCTGACCGTCTCGATATGTACTCCTACTATGGCCCTAAAGTGGTTCCAGGAACCTTCGGTATCGCGTTGCTTTCCAAGTACCCCATCGAGAACCCGCGTACTTTCTATATGTACAGTGAGCGAGAGCAGACCGCCACCATCACGGCGCAAATCACTGTCGGGGAGCAGACATTCAACATCTTCGTCACCCATCTCGGCAATGGTGGGCCGCTCATTCAGCAAGAGCATTTCTTAGCAGAAATCATTGGGAAAGAGGATGTCATCGCCATGGGTGATTTCAACTTCAACCCCGACAGCGAACAATACGATTTGACCATTCAAAGCTTAGATGATGCCTGGCTGCTGCGCTGGCCGGACGATGTTGATGACGAAGGCCTGCATTTAGACAAACGCATCGATCATATCTTCGTTTCCCCCGGAACTCAGATTGTAGACGCCCGCTACCTGCTCAGCCCTGAATCCGACCACCCGGCGATGGTCGTCGAGATCGAGTGGTAGTCACAATATAGATTCCCGAAAAATGGATCGCGTTGTGGCATGATCACAACGCGATCCTTTTTTCGGCATTATGCTTACTCCACGAACTGCCAGGGAGCCAGGCGATGTTCCAGCCAATCCACTGTGAAATATAGACCCAGCCCCAGCAGGCTCATCGCGATGATCCCGGCGTACATGGCCGGGTAATCGAATAACGTGCTGCCTTTGAAATAGATGTAATACCCCAGGCCGCGTTGAGTGGCGAACAGTTCGGCCACATACAGCACCGCCACTGCCGTCCCCACGGATTGCCGTAAGGCAGTCAGTATGGCGGGTAGGCTAGCGGGTAGATAGACGAAGCGAAAGAGTGCCCTGCGACCAGCTCCCAGGCTGCGCACGCTCTGGATCAGCTCCGGCCGTAGCCCCGCGGCCTGATCGCGCACCAGCACCAGGATTTGGAAGAACAAGATGATGAAGATGATCAGTATTTTTGGCAGATCGCCGAGGCCGAAAAGCAAGATCAGCACAGGCACCAATACCACTTTGGGGATAGGGTACAGCAAATAGATCACCGGCGAAAAAATGGCATTCAAGCGCGGCGATTGGCCTAAGATCAGCCCTGCTGGTGAGGCTAGTACGATGGCCAATCCTGTGCTGGCGACTACTCGCCATAAACTAACGGCGAAGTGCCCGAGCAATTCATCACTGAGTTCGCGAAAGAAGACCACGATGACTTCGAAGGGAGATGGCAGGATGGGCTCGTTCACCAGCCAGGCGCTGACCTGCCAAAAGACAATGATGGCGAGGATGGCAAAAAGTAAATCGCGGCGTTTCATAACTCCATCTCAGGAACCCGGTTCCTTCAAGGAACCGGGTTCATCATCGGTACATCCATTTTCGTGCGCAAGTCACGGCACATGGCTGTGTATTCGGGGCTGTTGCGGAATTCGGGAGTGCCTGCCTGGGGATTATCGCTCACGCGTGGGGTAGTGTTTGGCGGCTCTCCCAGGATCAGGATCTTCTTTCCCAGGATGGCTGCCTCTTCGATAGTGTGGGTGACGATCACTAGGGTCAGATGCTCCTCGGCTTGCAGTTCTAGCGTCAGGGTCTGTAGATCCTCGCGGGTGGGCGCGTCCAGCGAGGAAAAGGGCTCGTCCATCAGCAGCAGGTCTGGTTCCAGGGCCAGAGTGCGGGCGATGGCTGTGCGTTGGCGCTGGCCACCAGAAAGCTGCCCCGGATATTTCTCGGCATGGGGGAGCAGTCGCAAGCGTTCTAGCCAGGGGTCGACATCCAACGCCGGCTGAAAATCCGCCGGGGCATGGGTGCCGTCTGGCCCGTAGAAACCCCGGATGCGCAGTCCCAGTTGGGCATTTTCTCGTACCGTAGCCCAGGGCAGCAATCCGTATTCCTGGATGATCAACCCCGTGTGGGGGCGCGGCCGGGTGACCACCTGTTCATCGATTATCACCTGTCCCTGAGTTGGGAATCGTAATCCGGCGAGAAGATAGAGCAAAGTTGATTTGCCACATCCAGAGGGGCCCAGTACGGCCCAGGTTTCACCGTGCTGAATTTCCCAGGAAAAATCCTGGAAGATAGGTTTTTGATTGGCGTAAGCAAACTTGATCGAGTCGAGTTGGATCATACCAGGATAGATTGTATCCTATAATACCCCCATCGTAGAGAGACCCTAAGGGTTCCAGGAAAACCCCTAGGGTCTGAATTACTTACGGCAAAAATTCTGCTGTAACCGAGTCCTGATAATCTACGTTGTTATCCAGCAGCCCTTTTGTCATAGCCCAATCGACAGCATCATCCCATTGGGCTTGCGATGGCACACCCGCAGTGGGGAAGGGATTGACCTGATACGTACCCATCAGAGGCGGTGGCACCAGGCCTTGCTCGGCCATCAGGTCCGAATATTGGGCAGGATCAGCGTTGATCTTTTCTACAGCTTGCTCGATGGCGGCCAGGAAACCCTTGATCGCCTCTGGGTGAGCGTCGATGGTTTGCTTGCGGAACGATAGCACGCTGAAGCCGAACTCGGGGTGGCTGGTGTCGTCGATGATCACCGAAGCCCCGCCTGCCAACGCCAGCGAAGAGGCTGGGTCGGGCAGCATGGCGGCTTTCATCTCGCCAGAACCGAGTAGCGCCAGGCGATCGGGGATCTTGGGTACGGCGATGGTGGCGATCTCGTCTGCAGTGAAGCCTTCAGCCTCTAAGAGCCGGTCGGTGAGATACTCGATGATCGTGCCTTGGGAGATACCGATCTCGACGCCTTTCAGGCTTTCCACATTGTTGATGCCGCTATCGGCCGCGGCCAGGATGCGAAAGATAGGCGCTTCGCTGGTCGCCGCCCGGGCTGTGCGCACAATCTGTACCTGGACTTGATCTTTGTTGTAGAAAAGCGTTGACACGACCTCGTTGAGCATGCCGTCGGCTTCACCGGCCGTGACAATCGAATCGCGCTCTGGAGCGGAAGAGACGGGGATGATCTCAAGGGAAATTCCTTGTTCTTCGAAAAAGCCCTCCTGGGCTGCGACGTGGACGGGGAGGGTATCGAGAACGGGTAACAGGGCCAGCTTCAGGGTGACAGGTTCAGCCTCTGATGGCGCGCATGCGCCCAGGATCAGGCTTACGAAAATCGTAAGGGTGATAAGTTTGACAAGGAGATTTTGTTTGTTCATGATATTTCCTTTAGAAATTATTTGAAGTTAGGTTTATTTGTGGGTCTCCAGGAGTTCCCGTGGCAAAGTCCCAATTTTGGGGTATGCGGGGCGCTCCGCACCCCGCATACCCCAAAATTGGGAGCTACCCCGACGAGCCTTATTCGTCTAATTGATGGATTTTTTCCTCCGCCATTCCAATGCTGCGTAAGAGTAGTGTGCGCAGGGCTGGCAAGGCACGCTCAGGTTCGGGTTCGCCAGCGAAAATCCACCGCAAGATGACTTCGTTGAGCGCGCCCATCCAGACACGCGCCGCGATCTCTGTATCCAGTGGAGGGATGCTGCCATCGGCAACCGCCTGATCAAGATATTCCTGGATGATCCCTGCAAAGCGGTCATTGATCTCTCGTCGTTTGGCCTCGAACGTCTCGCCTAATCCCACGGCCTGGACAAGGGCGATTTTTGCCAGCGTGCGATGTTGGCCGAATGTTTGCACGCAAATTTTCAGCGCAGCATCTACCCGCTGGAGTCCATGTTCTTCTTTTTCGATGACAGTCCTCAGGCGGTTTTCGAGCAGATGAGCAAATTTATCGATTAGTGCAAAGAAGATATAGTTCTTACTGGGAAAATGATGGTAGACAGCGCCTTTGGAGGTCTGTGAGACAGCGACAATTTCATCCATGCGCGCTTCATGAAAACCTTTGCTTGCAAAGACATCGGCGGCGGCATCGAGGATTCGTTGCCGGGCAGGAGTATTTTTGGGAGTCATCAGGATCACCTCTCAGAAACAGACCGACCAGTCGGTCTCTTCGTAAAGGATATCACTTGGATGACGATTTGTCAAATGAGGAATTCATGAACTAGGTATGGGATTTGCTCACACCCCTTCATCACCGGGTCAGGCGGCGGTATTTGATGCGTTTCGGGATATCAGCAGAAGCGCCCAGTCTTTGACGCCTGGCGGCTTCATAATCCGACCAGTTGCCCTCGAACCACGCCAACTGGCTGTCCCCTTCGAAGGCCAGGATGTGGGTGGCGATGCGGTCGAGGAACCAGCGGTCATGTGAGACAACGATGGCGCAGCCAGCGAAGTTTTCGAGCGCTACTTCCAGTGAGCGTAGGGTGTTGACATCTAGATCGTTGGTTGGCTCGTCGAGCAGGATCAGGTTAGCTGCTTCTTTGAGGATCTTGGCCAGATGGACGCGGTTGCGCTCGCCCCCGGAGAGATCCTTGACTAGCTTCTGCTGATCGCTTCCCAGGAAATTGAACGAAGCTACATAGGCGCGCGAGTTGCGTTTGCGCCCACCTAACTGGATGAACTCCTCCCCACTGCTGATTTCCTCCCAAACAGTTTTCTCCCCATCTAGTGTATCCCGCGACTGATCAACATATCCTAACTGAACCGTTCCCCCAATCTTAACTGTACCCGCGTTGGGTTCTTCCTGACCAGTGATCAGGCGCAATAGGGATGTTTTTCCCGCGCCATTGGGCCCGATGATCCCCACGATACTTCCCGGTGGGACGCTGCGGGTGAAATCGTCGATCAGCAGCCGTTCCCCATAGCCTTTGCTGAGCTGCTCGAATTCGATCACCATATCCCCCAGGCGCGGTCCAGGCGGGATGTAGATTTCCAAATCCTCGCGGCGAGCTTCGAACTCCTGCGATAGCAGGCGCTCATAGGCGGTGTAGCGGGCTTTGCCTTTGGCATGCCGGGCTTTGGGCGCCATTCGGATCCATTCTAATTCCCGCTGCAGGGTTTTGATGCGCTTGTCTTCTGCTTTCTCCTCGACGCGTAGGCGCTCCTGTTTCTGCTCCAGCCAGGAAGAATAATTGCCCCTCCAGGGGATGCCATGGCCGCGGTCCAGTTCCAAGATCCAGCCAGCGACATTATCGAGGAAGTAGCGGTCGTGTGTCACGGCGATGACCGTGCCGAGATATTGTTGCAGATGCCGTTCCAACCAGGCCACGGATTCGGTGTCCAGATGGTTGGTCGGCTCATCCAGCAGCAGGATGTCAGGTTCGGTCAGCAGCAAGCGTGTCAGCGCTACCCGGCGGCGTTCGCCGCCTGAGAGTATTGATACCGAAGTCTCCGGCGGCGGGCAGCGCAAAGCTTCCATAGCCATTTCCAGGCGGCTGTCCAGGTCCCAGGCGTTGTGCTGGTCGAGCCATTCTTGTAACCGTGATTGTTCGGCGATCAGGGCATCGAAATCAGCTTTGGGATCGGCGAATTTCTCATTGACTTCATCGTAAGCTTTGAGATTGTCTATGATCGGCTTGACTGCCTGCTCCACGATCTCCTTGACCGTCTTGTCTGCATCCAGGGAGGGTTCCTGTTCCAATATGCCAACACTATACCCGGGAGAGAAAACCACCTGGCCATCATAGCCATCATCTATCCCAGCGATGATGCGCAGGAGCGTACTTTTACCTGATCCATTCAATCCTACAACACCGATCTTGGCGCCGTAATAGAAACCCAGCGAAATATCGTGGATGACAGCTTTGTTGCTGGGCGGGAAGCGGCGGTTGACCCGCACCATGGAGAAGATGACTTTTTGATCGTTCATGGGGTAACCTCGTTTTTTGAGTGTCGCGATTTTATCATTCCTCGTTCAATTGGAGAAACCCGGTTTCTCGGCTCTCCAGGAATCGCTGGGGCAACTCCTAGATTTTGGTGTTATACCCCAAAATCTTGATATTACTACGGTAAATCCTAGAGACCCCCGCCAAAGGGCGAACCGGGTTTTTGGATATCTTGTATAATTCAGCTTTAATGAATACGATAGATCAACAACGGGTGTACAAGGCCAGGTTGCTTGTCGATCGCCTGGAACGGCTTTCGGCCGATTCGATCTGGGCACACCGCGCCAGCGGTGTGCGAGCGTCACTGCATAAAGCATTGACCCGGTTGGATGAGAACCAGGAGGACAAACAGCTGGATGTGCTGATCGAGCTGGGCTTCGAAATTCTGCACAAGGCTGCACAAGCAGTGCCTGATCCTGATGATAGGTTGAAACCATGACTTTAAGAGATTATCTGAACCAGCTAGATGCTGAAGGTCGCTTGATACGCATTACCAAGCCGATCTCGAAAACCTATCAGATCGCCGCTGTGCTCAAACAATTGGAACCCCGCCCGGTGATCTTCGAGAATGTGATCGAGTCTGAATACCAGGTGATGGGAAATATTTTCTGCAACAAGGCTGACTTTGCAGGTTATTTTGGGATACCCGTTGCGGAGATCATTCCAATGCTAAGGGGAGCGATTGATGAACCCTCATTCCCCTCTACAGTTAGGGATGAGAGCGGTGCCCCCTGCCAGGAAGTGGTTCACCCGAATCCCGACCTGAGAAGGCTACCTATTCCTGTTCATTTCGAGGGCGATGGCGGGCCGTATATTACCGCTGGGGTCTTTGTGGTCAAGCACCCTGAATATGGGCAGAATCTAGACTATCACCGCTGCATGCAGTTCTCGTCAAGGGAGATGGCTATTCGGGTGGTCAAAGGGCGGCATTTCCACAAGTTTCTGGATGACTTGGGGCAGGTGGATGTGGCGGTGTGTATTGGCAACCCACCCAATGTGCTGGCAGCCGGGGCGATATCTGTGGAGATCGGTGTGGATGAGCTGACCATTGCCAATGCCCTGGAGCCGCTGCATTTGGTCAAGGCCAGGACTGTGGATCTGATGATCCCTGCTGAGGCCGAGTTCGTGCTGGAAGGCACGGTCTACCGCGACCGCACGCACGCCGAAGGCCCCTTCGTCGATCTGACGGAAACCCAGGATGTGATCCGCCAGGAGCCGGTTTTCGAGGTCAAAGCGATCACTCACCGAAAAGACCCCCTCTGGCAGGCGCTGCTCCCAGGGGCATTGGAGCACAAATTGTTGATGGGCATGCCGCGTGAGCCAACCATCTTCCGGATGGTCAATGAAGTGGTCAGGTGTCTGGATGTGAATATCAATCCTGGTGGTTGTTCCTGGCTGCACGCCATCGTACAGATCGATAAACAGCATCAAGATGATGGGAAAAAGGCTATTCAAGCAGCATTTGCTGGACACCGTTCTTGCAAACATATTTATGTCGTGGATAAGGATATCGATATATACGATCCCCTGCAAGTGGAGTGGGCCATGGCGACGCGCTTCCAGGGCGACCGTGACCTGGTGGTGATGGATAAAGAACCCGGCTCCAGCCTGGATCCCAGCGCCGAACCTGGCAGCAAGCTGACCACCAAGATGGGTTTTGACTTGACTGCGCCTTTGGGCGAAGCGCGGCGGCATTACGAAAAGGTTCCGTATCCAGATGTTGATTTGAGTAGCTTGACAATGTCAACTTTCTGACGAGAAGCCCGAAAATAGGGGGGGCACGGGGGGGGGGGGGGGCCCCCCGGGCCCCCCCGGGGTTTTGGGGTGTGGGGCGGTTGTGAAT
>CAZUSV010000008.1:18289-60020 GCA_964622645.1 uncultured Anaerolineales bacterium | reverse complement strand
GTATTCTTATAACCGCCATCAAGTTTTTTATTCCCCGCACCCGAAAAACGGGCCAGCGCACGCAAAGCCGCCACCCAGCTTTGGGGGCGCTGACCCTTTTTTCGGGGATTCCCTGTCAGCCTGAGTAGTTACCGCGTTTTTATCTTGCGAGTCACGTACCGCACAACTTCGGCAGCGCTGGTCTCGATGGGTTTTTCGGTGACATCGATGATGTGAATGCCCTCTTTTCGCAACAGGGCTGCGATGGACTCGATCTCCTCGAAAACCTTGAGAGGGTCGATATAGGCAGGGTGGCCGTCGCCGATTACGCCCAGCCGTTTCTGACGGTGCTTGCGGTGCTGTACCAGTGCCGATGGGTCAATAGTCAAACCCACCATGCGGCGCTTGTCTTGCTCGAACAAAGTCGCTGGTGGGGGTATCTCTGGCACCAGGGGCACGTTAGCGACTTTCCAACCCAAAATTGAAAGGTAAAGGCTCAGGGGTGTTTTTCCCACTCGCGAGGGTCCCAGCAAAATGAATTCGGCACCCCCCCAACCTTCAGGATGCTGACCGTCATCGTGCGAGAAGGTGTAATCCATGGCGTCGATGCGGTCAAAATATGATTTATACAGCAGGCGGTATAACCCCGGTTTCTCTAATGGCTCGCGCCGGAAACTCTCTCTAAACTGTTCCATCAACGAACCAATCAGGTCAATCTCGACGATATTCAGTTCACGAGCGTATTTATGAACGACGCGGCGTATCTTGGCATTCACGAAGGTGTGCGCAACAAGCGCACCATCTTCTGCCGCAGATTGCAAGATTTGTTTGGCCTGCTTTTTGGTGAATATTCTTGGAAAGACACGTACGGATACATCCATGCCCTCAAATTGGGCTATAGCCGTGCGTACAAGTTGTTCCCCAGATGCGCCTACGCCCCCAGAAATAATGTAAATCGAAGGAATTTTTGTTGGAGTATCCTTCATATTCGGCTAACACCTAAGATGACAAAGGCATACCAAGCATCAAGTATTATCTTCCCGGTTCAGAAGCTAAACTTCTCTACTCCCCTTCGGGAGTGCTTCGCGAAGAAGTTTAGCTTCTTGATGGGATATATTTAGGGCGTGCCGGTTCCTTGGATCGAAAAGGTGTAAGGGTTCTCGTCGTTATCGTCGTTAGCGATGCTGACGGTGGCCTCCCGCAAACCGCTATCGCTGGGGTCAAAGCTGATCTGGAAAGTGGTCGTGCCACCACCGCTGGCGACCGGCGTTGTGGCATCTGTGTTGAGGATGAAATCAGCTGCATGCGTCCCACCGATGGTCACGATGGGTGAACCAGACAGGTTCAGATCCACGCTGCCGCTGTTCTGGATGGTGAAGGTGTAGGTCACCAGGCCGGTAGCCACATCGGCGCTGCCAAAATCTGTTTGATCGGCTGCATCCGGTGAGGTATCTCCGCTTGCAATGGAGATACTGTTCCCAAGCACATCCATCTCCGGTGCTGCCCCAGTGCCTGTGCCCTGGATGTCGAAGGTGTAGGGATTCTCGTCGCCATCGTTATTGGCAATGCTGATGGTGGCTTCCCTCACTCCGGAATCACTGGGATCAAAGGTGATCTTGAAGGTAGTCTGATCACCGCCGGTTACAGGCGTGGTTGCGTCCGCTGTAAGGGTGAAGTCTGAGGCGTGGGTGCCGCCAATCGTGACGATCGGGGAATCGCTCAAGGTCAGGTCATTCGTGCCCGTATTCTTGATCACAAAGGTGCGCGTGACCGTGGCGCCAGATGTATCCACATTGCCAAAATCGGTATGATCGGCCGTATCAGGCGAGATATCTCCACTATAGATGACTTTGTCATTGCCCTCGACATCCATCTCCGGGGCTGCCGCACCCGTTCCGCTGATCAGGATATCATAAGGGTTCTCATCGCTATCATCATTGGCAACATCGATCTCCAGGCTGAATGCGGCTTCGCTATCGATATCGAACGAGATCTCGAATGTGCCCGTCTCACCGGCGGGGATATCGATGGGGGTGGTCGAATTCAGGGCGAAGTTGCTGACATTGGTGAGGTTGGAAGCAGAGACCCCACTGACACTCAACTGGGCTGTGCCAGCGCTGTTATCCAGTGTGAACAGCAGGGTTGCGGAACCGGTATCATGATTACCCAGGTCTACTGTGCCGCCATCGGCAATCGACGTGGAGGCGGGTCTTTGCACATCGATCTCTGGTGCTGGCACAACCACACCAGTGCAAGAGAGCCCAAAGTCATAGGGGTTTTCATCGGCATCGTTGTTGGCAATCGAGACTGTGGTAGTCACCGCACCAGCAGCGCTGGGTGTACAGCGCACTACAAAAGTCAGGTCGCCGCCACCGGCAGCGATGGAGCCAGCGCTGGGCTGCGTCTGGACGCTGAAATCACCGGACCCGGACAGTGTTACCGCGGTGGGGAAATCGGTCAGGTTGAGGGTATCGGTACCTTCGTTCTGAATGGTAAAGGTGCGGTCTAGGCTGCTGCCTACATTAACGTTGCCAAAATCAGTGTGCTCTCCCGCATCGGGGCTAGCATCCCCATCAGCAATGGAAACGCCATTACCCTCGACATCCATCTCTGGAGCTGGTGCAGCTACACCATTACATGATAAGACAAAGTCATAGGGATTCTCATCCGAATCATTGTTGGCAATCGAGACCGTAGTGGTCACGGTGGCCACGCCGCTGGGGGTGCAACGCACCACAAAGGTCAGGTCGCCACCACCTGAAGCGATGGAACCCGCGCCGGGCTGGGTCTGGACGCTGAAATCACCGGACCCTGACAGCGTGACTGCAGTGGGGAAATTGGTCAGGTTAAGGGTATCGGTGCCTTCGTTCTGAATGGTAAAGGTGCGGTCGAGGCTGCTGCCGACGTTTACGTTGCCAAAATCGGTATGGTCGCCTGTATCAGGGCTAGCATCCCCATCGGCGATGGAAGCACTATTACCCTCCACATCCATCTCCGGGGCTGGTGCAGCCACACCATTACAGGAGAGCGTAAAGTCATAAGGGTTCTCGTCAGAATCGTTATTGGCAATCGAGACCGTGGTGGTTACTGTGGCCACGCTGCTGGGGGTGCAGCGCACCACAAAAGTCAAGTCACCGCCACCTGAAGCAATCGTGCCGCTACTGGGTTGGGACTGAATGGAGAAATCCCCCGATCCAGACAGCGTCACCGCCGTGGGGAAATTGGTCAGCGACAAGGTATTAGCTCCTTCGTTCTGGATGCTGAAGGTACGGTCTAAGGTGCTGCCAACAGTGACATTGCCAAAATCGGTGAAATCGCCTGCATTAGGAGTGGTATCCCCATCGGGGATGGAAGTCGAATTGCCCTCGACATCCATCTCTGGGAAAGTCAGGGCGGAAAAGGTTGCCGTACAGTTCTTATTGTCATTCATGGTGATGACGCCGCTCAGGTTGGCCCCAAAGGAGGCACAATCCCCACTCCAACCGCTGAAGCTGGATGCGGCATCCACAACGACATTCAACGTAACGCTATCATCTAGCAAGTAATCCGTATCACAGCGCACGGAGGGGCAATTGAGATGCCCATCGGAGGGCGTACCGCCACTCGATGTCACCGCATCGCTGCCAATATTCCCAGAAACACTGATGGCCAGCGTGGGGATAACGATCTTGACTTCCAATATCCCCGAAGCAGAACTAGTATTTCCAGCCGTGTCAGCCTGGGTAGCAGTGAAATCATGCGAATCCTGGCTCAGCACCGTTGTAACGGTGATATCGTACACCCCTCCTGAACAGGTCCCGGTAGGAGATAGGCTGCCATTCGTGGAGCTGATTATGTTCACGACCGTGCCTGATTCACAGGTGCCGGTAAACTGCGGGGTCGTGTCGCTGGTGATGTTGTCCGTGTTAGAACTGCCGGTATCACTACCCGCTGAGAGGTCAGGGATTCCCGGTTGAGCGGGGGCGGTTGTATCCACCGTCACACCCAAAGCCCCAGAAGCAGGGCTGGTGCCTTGTGTATTGGTTGCTGTAGCAGTGATATTGTGCGTTGTCTGGGTAAGCGTACTGGTGAGGGTGATGCTATAGCTGCCACTCGAGCACACCGTATCCGAGGGGTTGAGCGCGCCATCGATGTTGCTGCTCAGATTGATTTTGTCTCCATCCGTGCATGTCCCGGTGAATTGTGGGGAAGTGACCTTGGTGATATTGTCTGTATTCGATACTCCCGAATCGCTCCCCGAGGCTAAATCAGGAGTGCCAGGCGCGGCGGGTGTCGTCGATCCAATCGTCACACTCAAAGCGCTGGAATACGGGGAAACATTGCCCGCCAGGTCGATAGCCAACGCAGTGATATTGTGCGTAGTTGCGCTGAGTGCACTAGTCAGCGTGATGTCGTAGAAATCTCCGGAACAGATAAAATCAGAAGGGCTGAGAACGCCATGCACACTGCTGTACAAATTAACCTCGTCTCCTGTCGCACAACTGCCAGCAAACTGTGGAGTGGTATCACTGGTGACGTTGTCTGTATCGGAACCGCCTGTGTCGCTGCCCGCGGCCAGATCCGGAGTCCCAGGTGCAGAAGGAGCCGCGGTATCTATGGTCACACCCAGACCACCCGAAGCTGCGCTGGTATTACCAGCGGCATCGGTAGCCTGCGCGTAAACACTGTGTGTCACATTGTCAAACAAAGCATTTACGGTTATATCGTAGAAACCCCCGGAACAAAATACATTCACTGGGCTTAGCAAGCCGACTGCGCTACTGGTCAGGCTGATGCGCTCTCCATCCGGACAGGATCCGGTGAATTGTGGTGATGTATCGTTGGTGATATTGTCGGTATTAGATCTGCCACTATCACTCCCCGCGGCCAAATCTGGGGTTCCGGGAATGGGTGGGGCCGATGTGTCGATAAAAATGATCAGGTCCAATGAATTGGTCGTATTTCCCGCGCCATCTTTGGCTTTGGCGATGATCGAGTGAGAGCCTTCGCTCAAGGGATTGGACAAAGTGATATCGTAGCGTCCGTCTGTACAGACTACTTCAGGAAGTCGATCCCCATTAGCTGAACTGTAGATGGAAACTGTGTCGCCTGAATTGCAAATCCCTGTGAAGCGGGGGGTAGTGTCATTGGTGGTATTGTCGATATTTGAAATCCCGGAATCGCTGTCTGCTTCAAGATCAGGAGCTCCTGGTGCGTTGGGGGCCATGGTTTCAATGGTCACCACAAGCGGCTGAGAGTTGCTCGAATTTCCGGCGGTATCGGTTGCAGTGGCTGAAATTGAATGTGTTACCTCGCGCAGATTGCTGGTTAGGGTGATGTCATATGAGCCAGAATCGCCTGGGCAGACCGCTTCAGGAATCTGTTCTCCATCTACTGAGCTTTGGATGGTGATCATATCGCCAGGTGTGCATGTACCCTTGAATTGGGGGGTAATATCATTAGTGACATTGTCCGTGTTGGAAATACCTGTATCACTGGCATCGGCCAGATCGGGAATGCTGGGTGCTACTGGGGACACCGTATCGATGGTCAAATTCAGTTCACTCGATGGCTGGCCGATATTTCCAGAGGGATCAGTTGCAACGGCGCTGATGCGGTGGATCCCATCGCTGAGAGTGGTTCCCAATGTGACCGTGTAGTTGCTGCTTGCACAAACGATCTCCTCATGGCTTAGGACCCCATCGACATCGCTGATCAAGTTGATCTTATCATCGTTGCGGCAGATGCCGGTAAATTGTGGTGTGGCAATATTGGTGACATCGTCATTATTCGATAGACCAGAATCGCTGCTGGATACCAGATCAGGGATGCCTGGCGATCCGGCGCTTGCTGGGTCGTCCGAGCCATCGCCAACTTCTGGCGTTGCAATCACAGGGGGAGAGGGCTGTAGTACATATCGATAGACGATCATACCCGCAACCACACAGGTGGCTGAGGCCAGTGTGATGATCAAAATGAAAATACCTACACGCGCGCCAAGAGAGAGATTTGTGAACATGGCTGCCTCCTGATATCATGATAACACTACCCCCCACCGTATTCAAGTAGAGAAATAGTACTGAAAGGTAAAGTGCGCCTAACATTTTAGAAAGGTGGGTGCACTTTTTCTTCACATAGGCTCAAATCTCAACCCAAGTTCCTCCTCCCTCAACCAATCATCCAGCCGTTGTCGCAATTCGGCTGAAATAGCTTCATATCCCTCCTCACCAAACACATTCTCAGTTTCATCAGGGTCTGCTTCGAGATCGAATAAAATCTCGTACTCCTGGCCATACACCAGACTATGGATATATTTATATTTCCCGGTCCGCAGCATACGCCCATCTGGGTTTAGGGAGAAAAGTTCCGCAATGTCATCGACCCGCTTTCCGTAACATTGTGCTTTGAAACTCCTTCCATCGAAATCTCCTGGAACTTGGATATCGCATAAATCCAGTAAGGTGGGCATCAAATCGATTGTGCCGACGATTGAATGCCTGTTCACCAGTCCAGGAGATAGCACTCCAGGCTGCCTGATGATCATCAAGGTCTTGGCAGACTCTTCGTAAAAGGCAGTTTTGGAGATCAGGCGATGCCCACCCATCATATCGCCGTGATCTGTGGTGAAGACAACGATGGTTTCGTTTTCCAAGCCTGCCTCCCGCAGTGCATCTAGCACCAACTCGATATACCAATCCGTCTTTTCGATCAACAAGCAATAGGTGGCGATGTAGCGCTTCCAATCGTCTTCGCTGAACGATCCTAATTCCTCGTACATATAATCGCCGTCGCGGATCATACCCTTGACGAAAGGTGCGTGAAAGTTCGCTGGCAAACCTGGGCGCGGTTGATCCCGTAGATACGGCTCATCGTCGGTACGACAAAAGAATATGGCATCCGCAAAGGTAGCTCCCTTGACCTTGCCCCCCAAAACTTTGCAGATGTCATGCGGATTGATCAGCGAGAGTACCATGTAAAAGGGCTGCTCGTGCTCACCACGGATGTACTCAATGGCATCGCGGGTGAAGATCTGGTCGAAGGCCGATCCCTCCGCCAGCATGCCCCCAGAAGAGTATTTCATACTGCCAAATTCATCGATGCCATCCCAGCCATAATTACCGGCGTGCTCCTTGCCGAAGTAGGCAGTTTTATAGCCAGCAGACTTGAAGGCCGCGCCCATAGTCACCACATCTGTACGAGTTGGGTATGAGCCATAATTGTCTCTATAAGACTCTTCATTGTCGATGATGCGGTGTTTGTGAGGCATCAACCCGGTGAACATACTGGCGCGGGCCGGACAACACAGCGGGAAGGATGAATAACTCTGCTCAAAGCGCACACCTTCGGCGGCTAGACGATCGATACCCGGAGTCTGCACACCGCTGGCATAGTCACCAGAACCATCAGCGATGCGCGTGGACCACTGATCGGAGATAATCAGCAGGACATTCGGTTTCTTGTTCATACTTTTGTTTCAACTCCTAAATCTGATTGCCAAGCAGAAACTCCAGCGGGATATGCACCCGCTTCCGCCAGGCGCGCTCTGAGTGTTCGGCGCCTTCAAAGCGGCGTGTGATCCAATTTGTGCCCTCTTGATAGCCAGCTTTGCGCATCGCTTAATCAACTCGCATTTGATATGGTTCATACTGCGCATCCAAAGTTTCCGTCCCATAATCGAAATAGATGCAGTGAGTACCAGATTCTGGTAGGGTTTGGGCCAAATAATGCAAAATGACCCCCTCTACCGCAGGCCAATGAGTCGAAAGGCATCCGGCTCCACGAAAGATATGTGGATATTGACATAAGGCGTACAGCGAGATCAAGCCTCCCCGGCTTGATCCCATGATATTCGTATACGCTTGATCTGCCAGAGTACGATACTGCTTATCAATGAAAGGCTTCAATTCCTCAACAAGAAAGCGTAGATAGGCATCGGACTTGGGTTTACCACGCAACATGAAGCGCAATTTACTCAGGGAGAACTTAGCTGGTGACATCTCGAAGGGTCGCTGCGGCAGATACTCCTCGACACGCTTCTCAGTACACCAAATACCCACCAGGATAACTTCCGGGACAGAACCCGCTTCGATCAATTTCATCAGCGCTGGGACAACACCCCAATCGACGCCGATGTTGGCTTTCTCCGGATCAAAAAGATTCTGACCATCATGCATGTACAGCACACCATACCTTTTCGCAGGGTCAGCCCGATAGCTGGGTGGCAACCAGACATCTACATTGCGTGAGAGAACATGTACAGATGGAAAATCCGGGTGGTGTTCAAGTTGAACAGTCATACGCAGGAGTATAAACGCGGCAGGACAATGTCGCAACTAACAATCGACAGCATACCTGCCATCTCCATTTCCTTTATACTAGCATCATGCTCAGGTCTACAAATAACAGGTCATCGATCTGCTGCGACGCGTTGCAACGGTAAGTGTCGGGTCGATGAAAATCATCCGGGAGATAGGAGAAGTATCCAATAAAACGCCGAATCAAATTAGGCTATCGTTGGCCAATGGTGATTTCGAGTTTAGCCACCAGTAAAAATCATTTGGAAGCAGTCGCATTTGTATAAAGATTGCATCCATTTGCCCCATCAATAAAGACCCCGGTTTCTGTGGAAAACTGGGGTCTTGAGCAATCTCAGCATTTACCGAACTATTATTGTATTATAATTGTGATTAAATATTGTATTACAATACCCCAGGGGTTTGCGAAACCCCTGGGGTATTGAACAAAATCATGTCCCAAAAATCTCCTCCACTACAGTTTGATCAAACTTACCACCTGTACAGTCGTGGCATCAATCGAGAGAATATCTTTTTCCAAGAGCGAAATTTCCGCTACTTTCTCCAGCTATACGCTCAGCACCTGTTCAGCTACTTCGATACCTACGCATACTGCCTGCTGTGGAACCACTTTCATTTTCTGGTGCGGTGAAAAGCGAGGAAGAGATTGCAAAAACCCAACAGACCCCAGGGGTTTCTGATAAACCCCTGGGGTCTCCTAAATTAACCAGTCCCAGCCAGAAATTCGGAAACTTTCTCAATGCCTACGCCAAATCCATTAATCACGTTTATGAGCGCACAGGAAGTTTGTTCCAACAACGCTTTGGGCGTAAAGAAGTGACTTCCGATGCGCATTTCCTCCATCTAATCGCGTATATTCACCGCAACCCAGAAAAACATGGATTTGCAGATGATTTCTGCGACTGGCCGTATTCTTCCTATCAAGCATTCCTTTCTCAAAAGAGCAGCCGTTTGAAAAGGGATGAAGTGCTGGCATGGCTTGGCGAAGGAGTGCAAGGTGACGCCAAATCGTACTTTGTCGAATTTCACAGAGATGAATTTGATGAAACCCGTATCGCCCCACTGATTGCAGATGATTTTGATTGACCTAGCTAGCTATAGACCCCAGGGGTTTGCGGAAACCCCTGGGGTCTAATGAGATGCCTACTTCTTATGCGTCAGCGCCGCATGGGCCGCAGCCAGGCGGGCGATGGGCACGCGGAAAGGTGAACAGGAAACGTAGTTCAGGCCGATCAGGTGGCACCACTCGATGGAGTTGGGGTCACCACCGTGCTCGCCGCAAATACCACATTCCAGATCGGTGCGGGCTGAACGACCCTTCTCGACGGTAAGTTTCATCAATTGCCCAACACCATCCCGGTCGATGGTCTGGAAGGGATTCATTTCCAGGATGCCATCTTCGACGTATTTGACCAGGAAGTTGCGCTCGGCGTCGTCTCGACTGTAGCCAAAGGTGAACTGGGTCAGGTCGTTGGTGCCGAAGGAGAAGAACTCAGCGGTCTCGGCAACCTGGTCGGCGGTCAGGCCAGCGCGGGGGATTTCGATCATGGTGCCGAATTTGTACTCAAACTCGACCCCTTTCTCTTTCATTACCTCGGCGGCAATCCTTTCCAACTTGGGCTGGATGAAGTGCAGCTCGTTGACATGGCCGGTCAGGGGGATCATCACCTCGGGCTTAGGCACGAAGCCGCGCAGCTTGACATCGGCGGCCGCCTCGAAGATGGCCCGCACCTGCATAGATACGATCTCGGGCATCATCACGCTCAAGCGCACACCTCGCAACCCCATCATGGGATTGCTTTCATGCAGCGCTTCGATATCTTCGAGCAGGGATACTTTTTCAGGAACTGACTCACCCTTGAGGCGCGCTTCGATGACGGCCTCGAGCAGTTCGCGCTCATCGGGCATGAACTCGTGCAGCGGAGGATCGATCAGGCGGATGATCACGGGCAGGCCGCTCATGGCTTCGAACAGGCCGTCGAAATCTTCGCGCTGGTAGGGCAGCAGTTTGTCCAGGGCTGCCTGACGAGCTTCAACATCATCGCCAGCCAGGATCATATCCTGAACGATGGGTAAGCGCTCCGGCTCGAAGAACATATGCTCGGTACGGCACAGGCCGATCCCCTGGGCTCCATAGGAGCGCGCCCGCCGGGCATCTTCGGGGTAGTCGGCATTCGCCCAAACCTGTAGACCTTGCCTGGGCCAGCCTTCGGGGAAATCGCGCACACCCTCGGTGGCAGAAATCGCATCGGCCCAGCCGAGCAACTCTAAAAGGTCGGTCTGCTCTTCCAGGCTAGGGGACACAGTTTCTATCTGTCCCACAAAGGATTCACCGCTGGTGCCATCTACAGAAATCCAGTCACCTTCCTTGATGACCAGGTCGCCAACGGTCAGGGTGCGGGCTTCCAGGTTGATGCGCGCATCGGAGGCACCCACTACACAGGGGATCCCGAATTGGCGGGCGACCACGGCGGCGTGCGACGTAGCACCACCTTCGGTGGTCAGAATACCTTTGGCAGCCAGCATACCGTGCACGTCATCGGGCTTGGTGAAGGGGCGCACCATGATGACATCCTGGCCCTCTTCCTTGGCCTTCTCTTCGGCAGTGTCGGCATCGAAGTAAACTCGACCTACAGCCGCGCCTGGGGAGGCATTGACGCCGCTGACCAGGAAGGAACCTGATTCCTGAGCCTGCTTCTTGGCTTCATCCACAAATTGGGGGTGCAGCAGCGTATCGACCTGATCCGGATGAACGCGCTTGACGGCTTCTTCCTTGCTGATCAGGCCTTCGTTGGCCATATCCACCGCAATGGTCACGGTGGCTTTGGCAGTGCGTTTGCCATCACGGGTCTGCAACATCCACAACTTTTCGTGCTCGACTGTGAATTCGACATCCTGCATCTCTTTGTAGTGCTGTTCCAGCCTCTCACAAACATCGAGGAAATCAGCATAGGCCTTAGGGAATGTAGCCTGCATATTGGTGATATCTTCAGCGTTGCGGATACCGGCAACCACGTCTTCACCCTGGGCATTTTCCAGGTAATCACCATAGATTTTCCTCTCGCCGGTGGCTGGGTCGCGGGTGAAGGCCACACCCGTACCGGACTTATCCATATTGCCAAAGACCATGGTCTGGATATTGACACCCGTACCCAGGTCGTGGGCGATGCCGGCGGCATTGCGGTAGTTGATCGCCCGGCGGCCATTCCAGGATTTGAAGACAGCCTCAGTGGCCAGTTTGAGTTGTTCATAGGGATCCTGTGGGAACTCAAAACCCATATGTTCTTTGATAACAGCCTTGTACGTCTCGGTGAGTTTCTTCCAATCCTCGGCGATCATCTCGGTATCGAGCTTGTAGCCCTTCTGCTCTTTGTACTCATCGAAGGGATCTTCGAAGGCCTCATCGTCGATTCTGAGCACAACGGAACCGAACATGTGAACAAGGCGGCGATAGGCGTCAAAAACAAAGCGCTCATCACCAGTCAATTCGGTCATACTCTCGGCGACCTCGTCATTGAGACCAATGTTGAGCACGGTATCCATCATACCAGGCATGGAGAACTTGGCTCCAGAGCGGCAGGAAACCAGCAAGGGATTCTTGGGATCGCCGAAATTCTTGCCAGTCTGCTTTTCGACGGCTTTCATGGCGGCGACTTCTTGGTCCCACATCCCTCCAGGGAATTGTTCGCCGGCTTCAAGGTAAGCGTTGCAAGCCTCAGTTGTGGCAGTAAACCCAGGGGGTACAGGTACACCAATGCGGGTCATCTCGCCCAGGTTGGCGCCTTTCCCACCCAAAAGGGCGCGGGTTGCTTCCCAGCTCCCAGCGCGTTTTTCGGCCTGATCTACTTCAGAAAACAGGTAGATCCATTTGTTATCGGTCATGTTATTACCTCCAGAATGAATGGAATATTTCCGGAAAAATAGGTGTGTGTGGAGTTTCGCTCCACACACACCTATTTTTCAGTATTCTTTCAAAGAACTTCGATTACAATGAAAACGGTTCCACGGCTGGCGCAAAAAAAGCACCATCTACTCCATGGCACTAAGGGGATAGTTTACCACAGGTATCTGATTTCAGAAATGATTTTTATCCAATTATCCAATCCAAATCCCACTCTTTTCTCGTTCCATCCGCTCTGCGGTGGAACGACCAGGGGGTTATCACGCAGAGCATGGTAACCAGAGACGGAAAGCATGTTCATCCCATTCATCTCTGGTTATCTTTCCGCTCTGCGATCAACTCTCGATAGAATTCCAGGAGCTCTTTATCTTGCTCATCCCCCCAGGGCATCGGTACGCGGCTGACGTGGATGCCACCCCCCTCCTGGGCGCTGCGGGTATGGTTCAAGCCGACTTCGGTGCCATAGTAAATGATCGGGGGACCGGGCAGTTGCATCTGAACTTCAACGGCGCGCTTGAGGGCTTGTTTACCCCCGTTGGCGATGAACAACATGCGATCCATGTCGTGATTGTCCAGAAACGTGGGTAGTACGAAGCGCTCATCAAAATATGCTGCGTGACGCTCCAGAAATCTCTCCAGCAGATCTTCATTCCATGAGCCGAACCCAAAAGTACGCCGTATCGCATCAGCGACAAAGAAATCCAAACATCCATCCAGACGACCAACATAATTCTGCTGGATTTGGGGGGCATCGATGATCTCACCAAAGCAAAAGCAATCTGGCTTTGTGGCTTTGCAAGCCCTCCAGAAATCCGTCCAGAAGTCAGGCGTGGGGCCAATGGCATAATCCAAGCGATAACCGTCGATATCGAACTCACGCAGCCAAAAGCGAGCGGCGTCGATCATCCAATCCCTGGCTTCGGGGTCGGCAAAATTTACCTGGGGCATCTCTTTGACGGCGAAGAAAGTGCGGTAGCCAATTTCCGAGTCATCGAACGAGAACCAATCGCGATAGGGGCTGTCAGGGTTCGAAAGCGCATCCTTGAAAATGGGGTGTTCATGGGAGATGTGGTTGCAGACGAAATCCAACAGCACCCGCATGCCCTTGATGTGTGCTTCAGCAACAACGTCACGCAAAGCCGCATCACCGCCGAGACGAGGTTCCACTTGAGTCAGATCTGTGACATCGTAGCCATGGTGGGAGGGGCTGGGGAAGATCGGGCTCAACCAGATGCAGTTGATCCCCAGGTCGGCCAGGTAGTCCATCTTCTCGGCGACACCCCAGAGCGTGCCTCCGTAGAACCCCAAAAGGTCTTCTGGAGTATTCCAGTCATCCCCTCTTCCAGGGTAGAACCGATCAACAAAAATTTGGTAGATCACTGCATCATGCGCCCAATCAGGCGGCGCCAGTTGATCTATGCTTAACGCGAAGGTATTGCCCTTTGCTGGATGGCCGGGTTTGACATCAGGGATGGGCTCGCCGTTGAAGAATGCGCCCGTGGAAATTTCGACCGTGGTCTGCACTTCGGGCCAGTCGGCGAATGTTTCCTGGACATTATCCGTCCAGGCTCCCAAACGATAGCGCAGGATCGTACCCTCGGATTGTCCGGGAAGAGTACCACGCCAAAGTTCCAGGTAACCCCATAACAGGGTGTCCCAATGAACATCCACCTTTTCGAACAGCACCACTTTCCCATTCTGGGCTACTCCTGTAGACCCCGATGGCTGGCTGCCATCCAGCGTGTAATAACAGGCTACATGCTCAGCCTTCAAGTCTGGACCTATAGTTACGCTTAGGGTGATCGGTTGACCCGGCAGCGGATCGCGTGGCGAGATCTGATAAGCATGCTGCACACCCCGGCGCAGGGCGCGGTAGTGGACTAATTTCAACTCGTCGGTTGCTAACGTACCAAATACAAAATCTTCCATATTTATTCCTATTCGTTCAAGGTGACAGTCACATCGCTTCCTGCGCTCCTCTTGAAAGTGCTTCGCAAAGTAACTGTCACCTCGCTACGGAATCAACTCTACGACAGCGAAGCCTTTCGCTGGGATACTGAGAAAAGGTGTGTAATTGGAAAAGCCGCCCTCAGGGTTGGGTTCTGGAGCCCGGGGGTTATCCAGTCCTATGAGCGGGAGGGCCTGGACTCCTGTTGAGAGGGGACCTGCTCCCAGGGAGAGGCTGTAGTTATCAATGGTGACCGCTTCCCGATGGGCATTGACCACGACCAGCAGCACTTCCTCAGCGGTATAACGCAAGAAGGCGTAGATATGTGCTGAGGTCGACTCGACTTGCATCCAATCGCCTGTGCGCAGTGCTGGATGCTGGTTGCGAAGGTGAATCAGGTCTCGATAATGGCTGAGCAATGACTCTGGGTCATCGGTTTGGGCAGCGACATTTTTAGTGCGGTAATCCCCTTCAGGCAATCGCCAGGGGATCCCGTTGGTGAAACCGGCGTTTAGAAGATTCTTGCTCCACTGCATCGGCCGACGGATGTCCTCATCAGGCTTGGTGCCAAGCATGCCTATCTCCTCGCCATAGTAGAGGAAGGGCACACCCGGTGATGTCAACAACAAAGTAGCGGCCAGCTTGGCTTGAGCTTCATCGCCCAACAACTGCGACATCAGGCGGTTCTGATCGTGGTTAGCCAGGAAGGTAGCATACTGCCCGGCGGGGAAATCGGCTACCATCTGGGCAGTGCGTTGCCCCACTGCGCTCGCCAGAGGCCCGCGGGCGGTGTTGATCATATCTTCAGCCAGATCGAAAGCGAAGACTACATCGACTTCGTCACCGGTGTATTCGAGCAACTCGCGCGTACCCATCCAGGCCTCGCCGACGGTAAATGCATTTTGGTCAACAGCCTTATAGAATGTATAAAAACCACTCAACCAATCATGCGTGGCATTGGTATTCTCTTGAGTAGGACCATCTTCGATCAGGTGCTTGATGGCATCCAGGCGAAAGCCATCCACGCCCATCTCTTCAAGCCAGAAGCGCGCTGCGTCTTGCAGTTGGGCAGTGGCTTCAGGATTGCGCAGGTTGAGATCGGGCATGCCACTCCAGAAGACACCGTAATAGTAGCTGTCGAAGAATTTGTGCCAGACTCCCTGCCCCCAGGGACCAGCATACCCCGGGTTGGAATCGGACCAGATATACCAATCACGATAATGGGAGTCTTCGTCGCGCGCATCTAAGAACCAGGGATGTTGATTGCTGGTGTGGTTGAGCACCAAATCGATGATCACCCGGATACCGCGTTGGTGGGCTTCAGCCATCAAGCGCTGAAAATCTGCATTGGTGCCGTACTCCTCGTCGACGGTGTAGTAATCGACGACATCATAGCCGTGATAGCTGGGTGACTGCATGATGGGCATCAACCAGATGCCGGTGATCCCCAGGTCGTCTGAGGTGGTAGGGTCGCCATCGTTGAGGTAGTCAAGCTTTTCGATCAACCCATTGAGATCACCCACCCCATCTCCATCGCTGTCGTAGAAACTGCGCACAAATATCTCATAGAAGACGGTGTCGTTCCACCAGTATTCGATATTGGGATCGAGGGTGACCTTGGGCTTGGGCGTCGCTGAGGGCTCCTTGGTAGGCCCGGCAGCCTGGGTGGCCTGGTCGGCGGCAATGGCGGTATTAAAGATATCCGCAGAGGAGAGCGTATTGGTTGGGTCAGCCTCAGGCACAGCGGCGCTCTTTAGCCCAATCGCCTCCGTATCTGAGCTGGCAATCGCAGTGAATTGGCAGGCTGTCAGTGCGAATAATAAGATCAAAAATATACGCTGAAAGATTATTTTCATATCTTGTCCTATCAAATCTGGGAAGGCGCACTTTTACTACGAAGGACACTAAGTAGACTGTAAATAAAGTTTATTACAATTTTTGCTCTGACCGGTCTCCAGACCGAGTCACTCCGGCACGGTCTGGAGACCGGCCTAAGCCACGATAGGATAATTTTCAGTTACTTTGTTTACGCTGTACTAAGTAGACTCTGGAATGTGTCTTGAAATAAGTTCAGCTAGGAACGCGGTTCCTGGCAGGAACCGCGTTCCTGGTTCGTAAAGATACTTTCCGATAAGTACTTACGTGGTGCTTTCGATAAGTTCGCTGATATCCTGCGGGAGGTTTTCTTGGATGCTCCTCACAATAAATGAATTCTAGGAACCTCCCGCAGGTTTAAACTATTGTGCACCTTCGTGCCCTTCGTGGTTAATATTTTCTACTCCAAGAATTAATCGCCTGGGGTCAATGACCCTCCTACCTGCAACCCACTGGGAACTGCATCAGGGATCAAGTGGTTGAGATCGCTCGCCGTGGGGGATGTCAATGCATCGAGGAAAACCAGCAAATCCTCGACCTGTTCAACGCTCAACTCGACCCCTGCAGATACTTCCGGGGAGAGCCATTTGAGGATTGAATCCAAGGATTCCTGGTCTTTCTGGAGGCTATCTCGCAAAGCCTCAGGTAAATGACTTCCCTGGTAATCTTGCAAAGCCGCTACCGGATCGAGATGATGCCAGATGACACTGGCGAGATCAGCATAAGCGCCATTATGCATATAGGGGCCAGTCAGGGTTATGTTGCGGAGAGGCGGGGTGCGGAAGCTGAAGCGGTGATTCACTTCGCCGCTCTCGAGCAGCAACCCAGGATCAATGGGATCACCAACACCTTTGCCAGGCCCAAACTGGGGCACGCCGATATTGTAATGCTGCTGATCGGTCATCAAAAACCCGCTGTGACAGGTCGAACAACCAGCTTCGCCGTAGAAAAGAAGCGCACCGCCTTTGGCATCTTCGGAGAGCGCGTGCTGTTCACCTGCCAGAAATCGATCCCAGGGGCTGTCGAGATAAGTGAACGCCTGCGCTTCGTAGGCCGCGATGGCGTTGGCGGCATGCTGGAAACCCAGTTCGTCCTTGGGAACAACAGCGAAGGCAGCAGAAAATAAATCCCGATACTCTGGGATTCCCAGCAAACGCAGCATGATGGCATCCCAGATTTCAGTCACAAATTTGTCGTTGATGCTGGCTAACTCGTTGGGTTGGCCGAAGATATCTACATCACCGCGGTCGCCGCGCATTTCATCGCGTGAGAGTACGGGGAACATAGCTTGGGCGGCCAGGACGCTATCCAAGCCCTGGGGCAGTCGATAAGCGGCCGGGGTGCTGAAGTTGATATCTTCGATTGACTGGACGCGGCTATCCCAGAACATCGACGTCCACTCTGGCAGGCCGCGGTTGAAGATATCGGTAGCATTGCGGGGGACGAACTCTCGCCCTTCCCCTAGGGCTCGCTGCGGCCCCAATCCTGCCGATCCAGTGCCCACAGATAGCGGGATTCCATCGCCGGTGCCAAACTGAGGGTGATGGCAGGTGGCGCAAGCCATATCGCGGTTGCCACTCAGGATCGGATCCCAGAATAAGGCTTCGCCCAAAGCCACCAGGTTCGGGTCAAAGGCAGGCAATTCCTGGGGAAAGACGACGCCTGCTCGAACAATCAACTCAGTCAGCTGATCATCAAGAGGCGGAACAGCACATGCGGTTGATATTAGCGACAGCACCAAAAATATTGTGAGCAGAACTATGAAGTTGGTCTTCATAAAAACCCGGTTTTTTAGTGGTTACTCCCTTAAATCAGCGCATTCCAAAATTCAAGCTAACGTAACAATACGAGCGCGTCTCTTGCAGGCACGTCAACACGGAGGTGGCCATTTTCAACAGGATGAATGCCACCCCCGTTGGGCCAGGCCTGGTAATACTGCTTGTCTCCGTTCTCGCCTAATTCTAGATTCACGCTGGCAGTCTTATCCTCCGCATTGAAGACAACCACTGCGCGGCTGCGATCCAAAAGTCGCTTGAAGGCGTAAATTTTCCCTTCGGCGAAGAGGGACTGGAAATTACCTGTGCGCAAAACCGGGTTCTGGTGCCGCAGCCTGATGGCGCCCTTATAGAAGGCCAGCAGTTCCTGGTCCCATTCATCATTCTGATCCCAGGGAAAAGCCCCGCGACAATAGGGGTCACCCGCAGCAGACATGCCAATCTCATCGCCATAATAGATGCAAGGGGCACCCGGCATGGTCATTTGGAACAGCACACACAGCCGCAGCGCACTCTTGTCCTCCCCCAGCAAGTGCAATGCCCGGGGCATGTCGTGGCTGTCGAGCAAATTCAACTGTACCAGGTTGATCTGCCAGTCATACAACCCAAGCATGTGGCCGATATTCTCAGCGAACGTGGAAGCATCCAAAGGCTTCATGGATATTTGATCATGTTGCCAATCGGTGCGCAAAGTATCAGCGCCAAAAAACGCCAAGGCATTGCGAGTAAAGAGGTAATTCATTACGGCATCGAACTGATCGCCACCCAGCCACCGCTGGGCTTCATGCCAGATCTCGCCGCAGATATAAGCTTCAGGATTAGCCCTCTTAACCACTCGGCGAAATTCTTGCCAGAACGAATCATCATCAATATCGGCAGGAACATCCAGGCGCCAGCCGTCAATGCCAAAATCAAGCCAATGACAGGCAATGTCGAAAATCATATCGCGAACACCAGGATTATCTGTATTTAGTTCTGGAAGCGCGGGATATTCCCACCAGGCTCCGTAATTATGGTGGTTCTCTTCGTCACTGGAATAAGGTCGAAGTGGCCAGTCCTTGATATAAAACCAATCTACATAGGGAGAGTCTGCCCCATTTTCAAGGACATGGTGGAATTGCCAAAAACCGCGGCTGGCATGGTTGAAGACTCCATCCAGCACTACATAGATACCTCGATCGTGTGCCTGATCCAGCAATTCTCGAAGGGCGTCATTGCCGCCGAGGAGGGGGTCAACAGTGTAATAATCATAGGTATGATAGTGGTGGTTAGCGGCTGAGGAGAATATCGGGTTGAGATATAAAGCCGTGATGCCCAAATCTTGGAGGTAATCTAGCCTGTCAATGATGCCACGCAAATCTCCACCCTGGTAGCCTTGTTCTTCAGGAGGCGTACCCCAGGGTTTGAAGGTGATCCCGCGAGGATGCTTGGTGCGCAGGCTGCGCGCAAAGCGGTCAGGAAAGATCTGGTAGAAGACAGCGTGTTTTACCCACTGGGGAGTATGAATGTCAGTCACTATGGTTTCTCCTGATGATTAGAATAATGAAGAGTCGAAAGGGATTATTGTACACGGATTTCACGGAAGAACACGGATCATTTTATCGCGTCTCTAAGAAAGCGTCTTAAAAGCAAATTCTATCAGCCAGACCCCAGGGATTTTGTCCATCATTCGGTTCACAAAGGTGTTACGCAGCCTGTTATTTCAGTAGCAAAAGCATTCGTCGGGAAATCCCTGGGGTCTTTTCAGACAGTTTCTGAGAATTCCGTGGTAATGTCGCGATTTGGGGGTCATATCTAGAAGCTACCCCGGCCATTCCTGGAGAGCGCTTTTCTCATGTTTTTTTCGAAATCATCAACATCAAGATCACAATCAAAACGGTTACACAGAGATAGACGATCTCGTTTTGAGGCGAATCTACCAGGTAAAGGTTATCGATTTGGCGGCGAAGGGCGCCATCATCGACGGGATAGTGCAGCAGCACCCGGCGGTCTGCAGGGATGTTCTCGAAGTTTTGAGTCAGCCCATCGGGCCAGATGATCTTAATTTCCGAGGCGCGTTGGGCATGTCCCAGCCCAAAGTGCAGGATCAACTCATTTCCGGCACTCACACTCGAGCCAGCCTGAAGCTCCTGGGTTTGAGTGATGCCGGAGGCGGTCAAAATAATTTTGGTTCCTACAGCATCCAGGTTGACTGGTCCTCCACCTCGTAATTCGAAAGTTATCCAATGATTCTCATCCCCAGCCAGGGCCTGATTTTGATAGAGTTCATACCCTTGATTGAAGCTGCCGATCAGGAAATCAACCCAGCCATCCTGGTTGTAGTCGGCATAGGCCACACCTAAAGTACTACCCACATCGGCGGCACCGCTGTGGCAGCACACCCGGGTGAAGGTGCCATCGCCGTTATTGTGGAAGAGGGGATTGGCAGGCACATCGTCACGGCCGACATAAGCAGGCACAGCCAGGTAAAGATCCTGCCAGGCATCGTTGTCGTAATCCAGGGCGATCATACCGAAGCCTATGCGCAAAGGGGCGTCCAGGCCAATCTCCGCAGCAACTTCCTGGAAAGTGCCATCGCCAAGATTTTGCAAAAATGCCATCGGACCTGCGTTGGAGAAGTAGTAATCGAGATCGCCATCATTATCGTAATCGGTAGTGGTAATGCCCATGCCCATCAGGTGAGTATCAGCATTGGAGGGAGTTGATATCTCTGTAAAGCACCACCCATCGCAGCCCGGCCCCTCGTTACGCCACAGGGCGTTGCCGATAGGATTGATGAATTCGTCGTTGATCAGGTAGATATCGAGATCTCCGTCGTTATCGAAATCGGTGAAGCTGGCAATGAAACCGGCACCCTCGACCTTACTCCCTAGCAGTGCAGTCACATCGCTGAAGGTGCCGTCACCATTATTGTGGTACAGCCGATCCGACTCACCCACCATAGGTCGTCCACAGCGTGGGTAGCAGGACCAATTGGCGATATACAGATCCAGGTAGCCATCCTGGTCAAAATCGCCCCAGGAGGCGCTCTTGCTGTTCTCACCGCGACCCAGCAGGCCAGATTGGGCGGTTATGTCGATGAATCCCATGCCGCGATCATTCTGAAATAATGTATTCTCCCCCCAACCGGCGACAAATAAATCCTTCCAGCCATCGTTGTTGAAATCTGCAAAGATCGCGCCACCGCTCTCCTGATCTGTCAGAGCAACTGTTTCGTTCAAAGAAGAGACTGAAAAAGTTCCATCCTGGTTGTTGTGATAGAGGCTGTTGGGATAGCCGCTATCGGTGACATACAAGTCTACCCAGCCATCGTTATCATAATCGCCCCAGGCAATCCCGATGGTGTGGTCGAAACTCCAGCGGTTGTGGGTCACCCCAGCCTGGTAGCTGACATTCTTGAACAACTTTTCGGACGCGGATGGACGCGGATTTTCACGGATTTTTTCAAGATATTCATTTAATCTAACATCCGTACCTATCCGTGTCCATCCGTGTCCCATTTCATTGGACGAGAGAAGGCCGTACTGAAAAGCCAGCACGGCCATGAGAACTACAATAAATACTCCAAAAAGTATATTCCTGGGCATATACTAACCCTTGACGGCTCCTTGAGTCAAACCACCGATGATCTGGTCTTGCAGCGCCAGGTACACCACCATGATGGGGATGGCACCGAAGAGCGCGCCGGCGGCAAAGATGCCCCATTTCTGTGAGAACTGACCAGCGGTATAGATCTGTAACCCAACCATCAAAGTATAGCGATCCGCAGAGCGCAGTAAAATCCTGGCCAGGATAAAATCGCCAAAGGTGCCGATGAAGGTGAGAATGCCAACCACCACCAGTACAGGGCGCATCAGGGGTAATAGCAAGCGGGTGAAGATCTGCCAATGGGTAGCACCATCCACCATGGCTGATTCGTCGATGTCGCGTGGGATGGTGTCGAAAAAGCCCTTCATCAGCCAGATATTGATGCTCATGGCTCCGCCCAGGTATACCAGGATCAAGCCAGCATGAGAATCCAGGCCAAACAAGGGCAGCACATCACCAATCTGATTGACCAGATAGAAGATCGCTACAATGGCCAGGAGTGATGGGAAAACTTGCAATAGGAGCATGACACGCATCAAGCCCTGTCGTCCAGTAAAGCGGAAACGGGAAAAGGCGTAAGCCGCAATGGTGGTGATAAAGACCGACAGCAGCGTCGAGATAGTGGTCACTTTGATCGAATTCCACATCCACAGCGGGAAGGGGAATATATCACTGGTGAACAATTCGCGATAGTTATCCAGATTTGCATTGGGGGGAATGAGCTGCTGGGTGGCCAGAGAACTGGAGGGGTTGAAGGAGGCTGAAATGATCCACAGCACCGGGAAGATCGAGAAGATCATCAAGATCACCGCAATGATCCAACGGATAACCAGCCCAGCCCGGCGCTGGAAGGTCATCGACCCAAAGTAACCCTTGGTTGATCGGCGATCCTTTCTTAGAGCAGTCGTTGCACTAGACATTTTCACTCACCTCCTCCCACATATTGGTATAGCGGAATTGGATCAGCGTAATTCCAATCACAACAATGAAGATCAGCAAGGTGACCGCAGAAGCCAGGCCAAAGTTCTGGCCGCGCCCGCCTTCGAAGGCCAGGTTATAGACATAGCTGATCATAATATCGGTATGTCCGGCCCGGGTAGAGGCCCCGGCAATCGGGGGGCCGCCTTGCAAGAACAGATAGATCAAATTGAAGTTGTTGAAGTTGTAGACATAAGAGGCTAACAGCAAGGGTCCCACGGCTACCAGCAGCAGCGGCAAAGTAATGAAGCGGAAACTCTGCCAGATGTTGGTGCCATCAACTTTGGCCGCGCCATAGATCTCTTGGGGGATCGATTGCAAAGCACCACTGCAAATCAGAAAGAAGTACGGATAACCAAGCCACAGGTTCACCAGAATCAAAGCCCCTTTTGCCAGCCAGGGGTCCGAGAACCACTCCAGAGCATCTGGGCTGATCCCGAAAGCGGAATTGAGCATTTTATTGACAATTCCAACCTCAGGGTTAAGCATACCCCGCCAGATAAGAATAGTGATCAGGCTGGGGATCGTATAAGGGATGATCAGCACACTGCGCACAAAGCGTTTGCCGGGGAAATTAGGGTCGTTATATAACAGCGCAATCGCCAGCCCCAAAGCGAAGGTCAGGAATACGCTTAGCAAGGGAAAGATAAAGTTCCAGGTGATGATCCTTACCAAAGGTCCCCTGAGAGCGGGGCTGACAATGAAATCCCTGAAGTTCTGGAAACCGATGAAAGCCTGATATCCAGGGATGATCTCTTTGCCATCCACGGTCACATAGGTGCCATCGACCTGCTGATATATATTTCCAGTTTCCTGGTCAATAAAGGCGTCCTGCCCTTCATCATAGACATATTTCTGCTGATATGCCGCGGCCCGACTAGGAGACTGAATTTGGATAGCATTTTCTTCATCACCGAATTTGATCTCCGACAGATTTGGGTCGGCGACTGCCATCAAGGCATTCAAGCGTTCGTATCCGGCGATCGATTCAGGAATACCACTGCTGTCGAACTCTCCTATACCCATTTCACCCGGCTGTGCTTGCACAATGGGCTGGCCTTCGAATGCCAGATAGCCGACCCCATCCACATCCTGTAGCCATAGGGCATATTCGCCAGCTTCGGATTTGAAGGCTGTCCAGGTGAAAGCTTCACCCCCTTCAGGCAGGTAACGAGCTTTCTGGATTTGCTCGATGGCCAACTCCTTAGATAAGAGATGTCCATCACCGTAGTTTGTAAAACCCACATAGAGGGTGAGAAAATTGGGATAGACAGAGAACATGATCATCAGCCCTAAACCAGGAGCCATCCACCGCAACGGATAAGCGCGGTTAAACAGAAAAACCGCTGAAATGAACATCCCCACCAAACCCACGATCACGACCAGGGTAAAGTTGCCCAATTGCGCTTGCTTATATCCGAACCAGATCAAGAATCCATCACTGACCAGCAGTGTCACCAAACGCAAAATATACCCAATCGGAGCAGAAGTTTTCGTACTACTGGTTACATTCATAAGCGGCCTCCTTCTCGTACGCAAGTTGGGAAAACTCGCCAGCACATTTCATAAATAGCGCAATAAGTGCGAAAAAGGCCGAAGTGAATACTCCGGCCTTTTATCGTTATAGATAAACTACTCAGTTTCGATCTCGAGCAAGTTTGTCTCAGGATCGTACGTGAAGGTCACAGTGCCATCGGCAGCCATGGTGAAGGTGTAGTTGTCACCATCCAGGACGCCATCGACACCGTAGTTGGTTGTCCAGGCGCCATCCAGGGCAACCTTGACCTGGTATTCACCGGCGGGAATTTCGAAGGAGCCGGTGTACAGGCCGTCATCACCCTCAGCCAGGGCGGTGACTTCACACGCAGGATCCCAATCGCCTTCGCAACCAGCAGCAGCCTGCCAATCGCCGGGGACATTGACCATACCAGCCATGGCGCCAGCAATCAACTCTCGGATCTGGGTGGCAGCATTCGCCAGGGCATCAGCAGGTTCTTCACCGCTCTGGATGATCAGGGAGAAAGCATCCCCCCAGGAACCCCACACGGTGCCCATCTCGGGGATGGCGGGCATCAGCAGGGCATCTGTGCCAGCCGTACCGATGGCAGCCAGGTCAGCATCTTCGGTCGCTTCGAATACGGGCACGAAGGCTGAAGCACGGTTGCCAGCTTCGAGTAATTGGGTCATGACCTCCTCAGTGGCAATAAACTCAGTCAGGAAAGCCTGAGCAAGGAGTGCATTCTCGCTGAAAGCGTTGACGAAGAAAGCCTGAACGCCGGCGAAGGGACGCCCACTGTCAGGGAAGTTAGTGATGGCGAAAGGCACGCCAGAGTTGCGGAGGCGATCCAACGCCCAAGGACCTGCCATCAAGAAGGGGATCTCGCCTGTCTCGAAGAGAACATGAGCAGTGTCCCAATCGGTGTTGTCTGAGAGCCAGCCAGAGGCAACCTGCTCGGAAATCCAGTCACCAGCGGCAATCATGCCCTCACTGTCAATCCCGACATCGGTGGGATCATAGTTGCCAGCTTCGTCCTGTCCAAAGACATAACCGCCGGTGGCAGTCATGATTGGGAAAGCATCGTAGGTGGTGCCGGACAGAGCCATGCCGTAGGTGGCATCGCCAGAGTCGATCAGAGCCTGGCCCATTTCGATAGCCTCTTCCCAGGTGGTGGGAGGAGTTTCGATCATGTCAGTATTGTAAAAGAAACCCAGGTTCTCAGTAGCGTAGGGCATACAATACAATTCGCCTTGGAACGTACAACCATCGAGAGAGACGTCGGTGAACATATCGGCTTTGTCGCCGAGGTCAATAGGCAGAACCAGACCCGAGGCAACCACCTGGCCCAACCAGTCATGGGCACCAATGAAAATATCGGGACCTTCGCCAGCAGGGGCGGCGACCACGAAGTTATCACGGATAGAGGCAACTTCTTCCACCACCAAGGTCACGCCGTAGGTGGCAGCAAAATCCTCAGCCAGAGCGAGGATGACCGTAGAACGCGTATCATCAGCCCAAACCGTAATGGTGGGGGCATCATCTTGTGCAGCAACGGTGCTGATGAGAAGGGTTGATACGAACAGTAGTGCAATCAGAACCGAAGCGATTCTTTTGAGTTTCATTTTTCTTCTTTCTCCTTGTAAGGAAATTTTATTTTGGTGAGTAAAAACGTGCTGTTGAAGATATGGATTATTTTGCCAGGCACCACCTCCTTTCATCGAACCTCAATTACCATATTAGGCATCTGCTTTTTCATTCAATGCTATCGTCAATGCTTGAACTAAGGCACCCATACTGGTTGAGCGACGTTCAAGTGTAGCGGCTGTAATGCGCAATCTTTGAACAGCAGCAGCAAGGCTGCGTTCGTTGGCTGATCGCCGGATCGGCTCCAGGAATAAATCCCCCATTTGAGCCACCCCACCACCAATAATGATCATGCCCGGATTGACGACATTGATTAGATTGGCGATGGCAATTCCCAAATAGTCACCAGCCTCGGCGATGATCTCCTGGGCTATTAGATCTCCCATTCGAGCAGCAGAGGCGACGTCATAAGATGTCAGGTGGTCGATGGGGTCAACTTGAGATAACTGGGTCTGGCGAGCTCCATTGCGGATGGCATGTTTCGCCCGTTCAGCGATAGCCCGTCCGCCAGCTAATGCTTCCAGACATCCTCTGTTGCCACAGGTACACACAGGCCCTTGATCGACGATGGTGATGTGGCCAATCTCTCCAGCACTGCCAGTGGCACCACGGTAGATTTGCCCATCGATCAGCAATCCAGCCCCAACACCATAGCCCACTTTGATGTACACCAGGTAGCGCTCACCGCGCCCTGCCCCATAGGCCCACTCACCTATGGCGCCAAGTTCGGCATCATTGTTTAGCGCGATGGGGCAATGCCACATATTTTGCAGGTGCGAGCGGATCGGGAAATGATCCCAACCCGGCATGATGGGTGGCGCTATCACCGCCCCGGCTTCCTCGACAACAGGCCCTGGCACGCCGACACCCACTGCGCTGATATCTTCTAGCGTGAGATCGGCCTGAACGAGCAACTCCCTTAAGAGATCATCAGCTTTTGCCAAAACCACTTCGGGGCCACGACTGACCTGAAAGGGAATCTCGATTTCATGTAAAACCTGAGCGGATAAATCGGCTAACAGCAAACCCAGATGAGTGGCACCAATATCAACACCAACAACATATCCGCCATTGGGATTGATCCCCAACATTTTTGGGCGGCGACCACCGGTCATTGGGCCATCCGTTGTCTCTCGGACAAGGGTAGCATCCAGCAAATCGTTGACAATCGATGTAATTGCAGCTCTGCTAAGCCCCAATTGGCGAGCCAGGTCGGCTCGCGAAATTCCCCCAGGTGTGAAACGAACCAGATTCAGCACAGTATGCTTATTTGAGTTCTTCTTCAGTTCCAGCAACAACCCATTCGGTTGAAACAAATCTAATCCCTTCAAATACATCCGTGCCGATTGTTAAGAACGTTGACAGTATAGACAAGGAAATTGGTTTTGTCAAGTAGTTTAACTGCTTGATCATTGTTTGTTCATTTAGTAAATTTTCTCACAATTTATACTTACCCTTGGAATCGCCGGGATAGCTCCCAGATTATGGGCATTACCACGGAAGCCCTAGAGGACCACAACCAAATCATTGAAAATTGAATCGCAAAAGAGTATCATTTACCCACTAACGACAGATGATATCGAGGAGATGATCCTGTGCCAGCTAAACAACTCGCCGGCGTTTACGCCGCATCGCTAACGCCGCTAAAGACAGATTTTTCGCCCGACCTGGAGGCGATCCCATCTTTATTGTCTTTCTACGCCCAAAGGGGATGTCACGGGGCTTTATTATTGGGGACCACCGGCGAGGGGCCTTCATTTGCCCCCGAGGAACGTTCAGCAATTTTCCGCGCTGCATTGCATGTGCGTGAGCAGTACCCGGAGTTCCACCTGATGGCGGGTACCGGGACACCCAGCCTCACAGAAACCACCTCCCTGACTCGCCTGGCTTTCGACCTGGGATTTGATGCCGTAGTCGCCTTACCTCCCTTTTACTTCCGCAAGGCAACTGACGAAGGTTTGTTAGCTTGGTTCAAAAAGATCATCGAAGAAGCGGTTCCATCTGATGGCGCTTTTCTAGGTTACCATTTCCCAGGCGTTGCGGGAGTCCCTCTAAGCCTTGACCTGCTCTCACGCTTGAAAGATGCCTTTCCTGAACAATTCTATGGCATCAAAGATTCCTCGGGGAATCCACAACACGCTGAGCAGTTAGGGGTTCGTTTCGGCAGCGATCTGAATGTATTTACCGGCGCTGACCGACTGCTCAGCTTGGCCCTGGAAAACCAGGCCGCTGGCTGCATCACGGCCATGGCCAATCTGTATTCGCCTAGTCTGCGCCAGGTTTGGGAGGCCTATCAAGTCGGCGAGAATGATCCCAAGACCCAGGCTCAATTGGATGCCTGGAGAACAGTCTTGGAAGGCTATCAGCCCTATGCCGCCAGCCTGAAGCAACTGATGCCCCGAATGCATGGGTTGCCCCAATGGCCTGTATGCCCACCCTTAACAGCCTTGCCCGATGAGGTTGCCCAAAAGGCATTTGACGAATTCCAAGCGGCTACCGTAGGCTAGCATGAGCGAATCTTTCTCCCCTGCAACCTGGCGCCTGATCCAAACACCTCCATCGGTTGGAGCCTGGAATATGGCCGTTGACGAAGCTATTCTCGAAGCCGTTGGTCGCGGAGACGTTCCAGCAACGCTACGCCTCTACGCCTGGAAGCCGCCTTGCCTATCCCTTGGCTATGCGCAACCCATTGGCGACGTCGACATGTCACAGCTTGAAAATCGAGGCTGGCAAATCGTGAGGCGCATCACCGGCGGGCGCGCCATCCTGCACACCGACGAATTGACTTATTCTGTCATCGGGCCCCACAACGAGCCTAGATTGATAGGTTCAGTCATCGAAAGTTACCAACGCTTGTCTGAAGCGCTTCTCCATGCGCTGATTGCGCTTGGGTTGCCGGTGAAGGCTTTGCCCAAAGCGAATCATGATGACCACTCGAAACAACAAGAGCCAATTTGTTTCGAGGTGCCATCACACTATGAGATTACCGCGAATGGCAAGAAACTGATCGGAAGCGCGCAGGCACGTAAGAAGGCCGGGGTCCTACAACATGGCACGCTGCCCCTCTTTGGTGATCTCACCAGAATAACTGATGTTTTAGTTTACCCTGACCCCGAAGCACGATCAAAAGCCGCCGATAGACTGCTAATGCAAGCTACAACTGTGGAAATCGGGCTAGGACAACAGATTTCCTGGGACCAGGCCGCACAGGCTTTTCGCCAGGCGTTCTCAAACGCCCTAAATCTGACACTCGAGGAGGCTGATCTCAGCGATGCAGAGCAGAATAGAGCCAATCAGTTGATCGAGGAGAAATACGCGCATCCAGACTGGACGGAGCGGATATAGTCTCGCAGTTTAGTACATTACATAAATTGTGGAGAGGTTTGTAATAGCAACTTTAGTTGCTATTATGCGAGTCGGACGACTAAAGTCGTCACTACAAACCTTTCAACAGATATGTGGTTGCAAAGTTTACTGTTCAATAGAACTCGGAACAATAGGAGTTAAATATGGATCTTGGACTCAAGGAAAAAGTCGCTCTGGCCACGGCATCCTCCAAAGGTTTGGGAAAGGCTACGGCGCTGGCCCTGGCACGGGAAGGCGCTAAATTAGCCATGAGTGCCCGCAGTGAGAAGCTCGAAGTCGCCGCTGATGAAATCCGCCAGGAAACTGGCGCTCAGATCATTACAGTGAGAGGCGATCTCACCCAACAAGCGCATATTGATGAACTCATCCAGGCCACGCTTGACGAGTTCGGACAGATCGATATCCTCTTTGTCAATACCGGTGGTCCTCCACCGGGGGATTTCATAGCCTTCAAGCCGGAAGATTGGGAAGCAGCGTTCAATCTGACCTTGATGAGCGCCGTGCGCCTTTGCTATGCAGTGGTTCCCCACATGCTAGAGCGCGGAGAAGGCAGCATCGTCACCGCTCAATCAATTTCGGTCAAACAGCCTATCGACAATCTGATTCTGTCTAATTCGCTGCGTATGGCAGTGATCGGGCTTTTCAAATCCTTGGCCAACGAACTTGGGCCCAAGGGCATCCGCGTCAACTCGATCAATCCAACTTTTACGTGGACCGCACGCGTGGAGAATCTTCTCAAGAATCGGGCTGAGCGCAATGGCACATCGATTGAAGATGAAGCCGCACAAGTATCAGCTACGATTCCCCTTAAGCGCATGGGGACTGTTGAGGAATTCGGCAAGGCAGTGGCTTGGCTGGCCTCCCCCGCGGCATCCTATATCCACGGCCATGCTTTGATGTTCGACGGTGGTATGACCAAGACGGCCTTATAAACCAAAAATTAGGTACCAGGCGTGCACGCCCGGTACCTAATTTTTGGGGAAATACGATCTTCTATTCTTCAACAAAGATCACATCGGGATAACCTAACGTGCGTAAGAAGCGGAATAAATATGCCTCGGCATTGGCGCGCGCCAATTCGAGGATACCATCCTCCAGGGCAGCCTTTGCGATTTCGTCCTCGGCGACCTGTCTAGCGGCGGTTTCCAGGTGGATATCGCCCTTGGTGAACAACCCGGTGTCGCGATCGTAGACATAGGATTTGTCGTTATCCAAAGTGGCGATGAAGACCTCCGCCGGGGGCAGGTCGACATAGAGAATACCAGAATCAAGCCAGAGGTCGTCCTCGCTGATCTCATCCAGGTCAACACCGGCAATCACCACACCGTGGGCAACAAAGATCAATTGATCCCCAAAGAGGAATTCGAGATTTCCCTGCCCACTATCGGCAGTAACCACCTTTTCGACAGAATATTGAATGGTTTCCAGGCGGGCGATGGTGCGCACATCGCGGATGATGGTCACCGGGTCGGGCAACACGGTAGGAGTGGGGTTTAGAAATTGATTGACCTGGGTGGCCAATCCGCCTGTGATCTCATTGACCGGCCCTAGAGCATCTTCTGTGGTATCGCGCACCACACCGGTCATATCGCGCACTGCATTGACCACAGAATATCCTGCCCAGCCTATCACGACCAGGATGCCAATCACCAGGATCCAAGCTCTTGCTTCTTTCATAACTTTCATTATACTATAAGAGAGGAACGATCATGTCACTGGGCGTAATTACACTGCATCTGCACATCCCTGGCTGCGCCTCGTTGAAAGACAAACGGCGACGCTTGAAACCCTTACTGACCAGACTGGGACGCGAGTTCAACATCTCCGTTGCAGAGATCGACCACAATGATGTCTGGGGCAGCGCGGTTGTCGCCTGTGCCCTGGTGAGCAATGATAACGGCCATACTCAGCGGGTTTTACAAAAGATTCCCCGCTGGATCGAAAGGCATTGGCCGGATGTCACGGTTGTAGACGATCAGATAGAGATCATGTAATACCATGCCCGTCAAGCGGGCATGATAATTACCCTATCAGCCACCAATAGGAATAACCCGAAAATCACGGCTTTCTTAAAGTTTTAAGATGTCATTGCGAGGAGCCGCTTTTTGGCGACGAAGCAATCTCCCACTCTGCGAGGAGATTGCCACACTCCGCTGGGCTGCGTTCGCAATGACACATGAAACGCGACTTTAAGAAAGCCGTGACCCGAAAATAGGGGGGAGTTGACTTTCGGGGGTTTCTTTGCTATTCTAGCCTTAGCATTCAATTAGATAGGGGATCATATTTCGAAACCAAACGGCTCTCTGGGCCCGTATTCCCTTATCACTGGAGGTACAGCAATGTTCGAACCCTTAGTAGATGTTTCCAAATGGCAAAGTGATATCAATGTCAGCAAGATGATGGGGGCTGGAACCAAGGCTATGTATATCCGGGCCGGTGGCTGCGATAAGAACACCGGCGCCAGCTTCACCGATCGCAGGTTCCGCGAAAATGCCGAGAAGTTCAGCACGCGCATTCCCGTTGGCTACTATTACTTCTTCTACCCGCATATCGATGGGGTCAAGCAGGCCAGATACTTCTGCAACTTGCTCAAATCCGTCAAGTGGAATCTGCCCCCAGCCATCGATGTCGAGGCTAACCCTCGCAACGCCAGTAAATCCAGATGCCAGACAGAGATCAAGGATTTCCTGGACACCATCGAAGCCGAACTGGGTGTGAAAGGCGTGATCTACACCCGGGCCACATTTTGGAACCCCAATGTCGGCGCTCCAGCCTGGGCCACCGATTACAAGCTCTGGATCGCCATTTACAGCAACACCCTCTCGCACCCCTGGGATAACAACCCGAATAGCGTGTATCGCCCCCGGCCTTTTAACAATTGGTGGCTGTGGCAGTACAGCGCCGATAGAAACGGGCGCGGCCCTGAATTCGGCGTGGCCAGCGCGGGCATTGACATCAACCGCGTCAACATGGAAGAAGACGAATTCTACAAATTCGCCAAATGGGGCACTGGAGCTGTGGAAGACGAAGAAGAACCTGTTGTTGTCACCACACCTCCAGAAGAGGAAGAGCCTATAGCAGCTGCCGGGCCAGTCCCAGAAGCGCCTATAGCAGCCAGGCCAGTCCCAGAAGCGCCCACATCGAAATATCCCTTCAAAGGTTTCCTGCGCCGTGGGTATACGGCCTTGCGTTTACGCTCCAGACCTACTACCCATGGGAATAACGTCGTTGGCGCGATCAAGCGCGGCTACTCTTTCCGGGTATATAAAGAATTGGAGCTTGGCGACGATGTCTGGTGGCTGATCGAACTCCCTGATGGCACCGCGGGGTGGGGAGCACGCCGTTACAACGCCATCACCTATCTCGAGCCGGAAATATAAAAGACTCCCCCAAATAAAAATGCGGATTTGGCAAAACCAAATCCGCATTTTTATTTGGGAGATTTACTGTAAATGCAGCACGACCCTGCTATCACTCCATAGGTCTTCCAGGGCGTAATAATCGCGACTCTGCGGCGAGAAGAGATGCAAGATCACATCACCATAGTCGGCCAGGATCCAACCGCCATACGAGTTACCCTCGACGCGCGGCCTGACGCCATACTTCTGCTTGACCACATCGAACGCAGCCTCCGAAAGGGCATCGATCATTCGAGGGCTGGTACCTGAACATATCACAAAATAATTCGCTAACAGAGAAGTCTCTTCTATATCCAAGATGATAATATCTTCCCCCTTCTTTTCCTCTAAAGCATCAACAATGGTATGAGCTAATTCTAAAGTATCCAATTACACCTCTCTGTGAACTGTTGGCTCTCTCTAGGTATCGATGTGGGACCTTCCAGATTTAGGGGTGTGCGGGGTGCAGAGCACCCCCGCACACCCCTAAATCTGGGGAATTACCCTTGTAATATTCCCGAAATTTTACTGTGATTGCTGGAAAAATCAAAGGTCAATCTTCGCCTTCCAAACTGGCCGAGAATAGCCGGCTGTAAACCGCGCCACCCGGTTGCAAATCGCTGCGATAGAGATGGACGGCGCGTACCCTGGCCACACCCAAGAAGCCAATCTTTTTGGTGCAGAGGATATCGCCGATAATGCGCACATCTTTGGGTACGGCATTGCGCGATACCCGCCCCAGGGTGATATGCGGAGCGAAGGGTCGCCGGTCACGGGCATACCCCACACGGCCAGTCTGCTTATCGATGCCGCGCTGCAGGGCGATCAATTCCCCGGGGGCCTCCACACCAACCCAAATTACACGCGGGCGACGCGGCTTGGGATAGGCACCCAGCCCTCCCAGGCTAATCACCATAGATTCACGATCTGATGTCTCCCCTTTGATAATATCATGCAGAACATCCATATTATTCGATGAGACATCCCCCAAAAACTTCAAAGTCAAATGCATATTCTCCGCTGGTACCCAACGCACAGGCACATCCCCCATGAGCTCTTGCAATTCGCTCGTAACTTGTGCGAGACGATCTTGAAGATCAGTGGGCAAATCGACTGCGATAAAGGCCCGAACAACGGACATCAAATCTCTTCCAATGATATCTTGATGGTGCTTTTTTGGCTCTCTAGGAATCGCTGGGGTAGCTTCCAGATTTGGGGGTAGAGGTGGTGCGCACTTTGGAAGTGCGCCCCACCTCTACCCCCAAATCCGGACATTACCACGGGATTTCCTAGAAGCCCAGGTTTTATTCCTGGCTATTTAAGGGTTTTTTGGACGGCCTGACTTAGCTGCTGATAGGTCACCGGTTTGGTGAGGTACGCTGAAGCACCAGCCTCCAGCCCCGCCTGGATGTCTTGTGGCATGCTCTTGGCTGAAACGATGATCACTGGGATATCGGCCAGTTCTGGATTATCACGGATTTGATGCAAAACATCCAGCCCAGACAAATCTGGCATCATCATATCTAATACGATTGCATCCGGTTTTTCTTCTGCGATCAAGGTAATCGCCGGTGTACCGCCATAAGACTTGAGTACAGTATACCCGTTCAAGCGCATCATCTCCGCGAACATCTCGACGGTATCCGGCTCATCCTCGATAATGACAACTTTCTTCTGGTCCTCAGCCATTCGCCAGTGCTCCTATATTCTACCCTAATTCTACTTCAATATAGCCTAATACATAGGTCATGACAAGGGGAAATGAGTCCTATTGACAATTTTGCCATCAACCCAAACCATTAAGTAACTTGTGATAATCTTCAGGGGTATCAATATCCAGAATGGGCAGATCGTCGTGCCAGGGGATCCATTTCACAGGGAATCTTGAGAATAATGCCCGACCCCCAACATCGCCTGTTAGTTGATGGAAATCCGGAAAGGTTTCCCGGTCAAACAAGACTGGATTGGCCCGCTGACCTTGAACCAGTGGCGCGACGATGGGCGCGCCTTCTTGAGAGTGGGCTTCGACCAGAGCAAGGATCAGCATTTCTGGAACCTGGGGTTGGTCGGCTAAAAGGAAGAGGGCTGCGCCGTTCTGGGTTGGTACTGTTCCCAATCCGGCCTTGACAGAGGTGCTCTGGCCCTCAGCCCAATCCGGGTTATCGACCACTTCGACACGAAGATCGACCAGAGCTGCTATCAACTGGGGTGTGTATGCGCCCCCCACAACCACTACTGGAGATAGACCAGTTGACAAGGCTTTCCTGGCCACATGCCACACCAATGGACGGCCTTTCCAGGGGAGCAATTGCTTGGGTTCTCCGTAGCGAACGCCAGCCCCGCCGGCAAGGATGATTCCGGCAATGGGCTCATGAAGGGCATGATTGGATATGGTTTGTGGTTTGTCGTTTGTGGTTTTTCGTTTGTCGTTTGGTGATTGGGGTTTTTGGATTGGGGTTTGGGAATTGGGGATTGGCGATTGGGGATTGACGATTGGGGATTGGGGATTGGGGACCGACGACCGAGGGCTGGGGGCCGATCCCAAGGATGTGATCACAACTGCTTGGAAATCTGAGAGTAGGTGTTTGCTCAAATCTTTTGCCAAGGCCTGTAACTCCGGCGTATCTGCCTGATTGAGCAGGGCAATATGACGCGCCTTAGGGGGGATATTCTTCAACCCGCCTTCTGGGTGAACCATGACCGCAGCAAGTGCTTCCGTCATGACAGGCTTGCCAACCATCAGACCCGAAAGTTCTGCAAAGCGCTGGTGCCGGAAGACCCACTCAGAAGTCAACGGCTTCCCCAGGCCAGAGAGACCCGCCACAACGACAACGATATCCACAAATTCAGGGATGGGGGGTTCGTGCGCAGCCGGAGCTTTCAGGGGAAGCTGGCGCGAGCCATCGGCCTCGATCAGCAAGGGCAGCGAGTGGTAACCGCAGAATTCTCTCAGCCAGGAAGCGATCTCTTCAGATAAGCCCTGGGTTCTATCGCCCTCTATCGGGCCTGTCAAAAGGATCACACCGGAGAGGGCGCTCTCATCGAGTTGATTGGTATCTTCGATTTTCTGGAGAATGAAGTGCTGACCAGCCAGCTGGGTTTGCTCGACGGACAGATGCGTGGTGGCTGTGACGATCACTGGCGGTTTCAACTCACGCGCCAGATGAAACATGGCCGTGGTTTTGCCGCCCGCTCCAACTAAGGCCAGGCGAGGATATTTGGAAAGACGAAGGGCCTGCTTTAATTGCATGGCAGGCTGCTCATTACCCCGGTTGAAACCGAGGGCTGGCGAGGAAAATCCGTAGAAACAGATTTCATGGAAATACCTTCCATAGCGTATTGCGGATCTCGGGCCTGGAGAGCAAGGCTTCCAGAACTCCGCCACCAATCGCCAGGGTCTTCTCCGAGACCAGGCGCGCATAGTCGGGATCGCCGCGTGGGTCAACATCACCGACCTTCATCCCTTCATGAACTGGAAGCCTGTCATATACCAATCCACGCAAGATGCCGTCGAAGGGTGCCAGAATGTCATGGCCGCTTACCTCGGCGATGACCTCGTCTTTCGATACAATAGCCCCAATGCGTTTGGCTATACGCAATATTCCGTCGGCGGGGGCGCGCAGCACGCGCTGGCTTTGATGGCCGCTGACCATGCCAGGAGTCCCCGTATTGGGTTGGGCCGCTGCGTCCCAAATCACGCGCCCCAAATAGTGGCCGCGCATGGTTTCGATGACGGCGTGGCAGTTCTCCCCCGCTGTGAAGCCTGGCCCCAGGCCAATCACCAACGGGGCGGCTTCGATGCCCAGATCGGGCGGGCGTTTGGTCATGCGCGCATCGACGATGGCGCACACATCAAACTCCTCGGCAAGTCGCACATCACAATCGGGGTCAACGAATACTGGAATGATCCCCGATTCGAGCACTCGCAAAGCTTCTTCTACATTGGAGACGAGCTTAGACTGGACATCTTCGACAACGAATTCACTTTCATAGACCGCGCTGGCAAAGGCCACCAACCTACGCACAACCAGAGGCTGGGGTAATTCGGTGATCACTACCCTCATTCCGGCATGGTGCAAGCGCAGGGCAACGCCACTGGCCAGGTCACCGCCGCCGCGTAAGATGATTACCGAGTATCGTTTCTTCGTCGCCATAAAAATATCACTATCAGGAGTTACGCAGTTGCCCCCCAACCCCCCAATTCTGGGGGGAGATTTTTAAAGATTCCCCCCAGAATTGGGGGGTTGGGGGGGCGTCCTTCGAAAAATGGCTTCCCATCTGCGTAACTCCTAACTATTTCATGTGATCGCGGATTTCATCCCGCCAATCGAAAGATGCACCGATGAGTACCCCCAGGGCAATTGTAAAGGGGATCGCAGCGATACCGATGATATTGGCGGTCCTGCTCTCCATGATCATGGGCAGCAAAAGCATGATCATAAGCCCCAGCAGAGCTCCGATATACGCACCCTTGGCCTTATGGGATACGCCACCAAGGGAGTCCCTGATAAAGCTTTCATTCTTGCGCTTCTTATGTTGCTGAGCAGCGACTCTCTGGCCAACCTTACGTTCTTTGACTAGCGGATCCCTGGCGCGGATCTGCTGGTCACGCAGCCTTCTCAAGCGTTCCTGTTCGCTCTCATCGTAGCCCATACTGTGCTCCTTACTCAACTCTCTATTGAGCATAGAATACCATAAACGAACCGTAAAAGAATTCGGCTCTCCAAGAATCGCCGGGGGTAATTTAATATTTTCGATGGTGGTTCCATACTCTTTTGTCCTGAACGATTTTTTTGAGGATGGCAATATTATGTGGTGTCAATTTGAGATTCCAGTCCCTTCCAAATGGGTTTTGAAAAATGCGTAGCCATGTAAGGCAAAATCAAAGTTTTCATGTCGGTTATTAAGTTCAGGCAGTACTTTATAAGTTGGTTCTGGATAAAATTTCAAAAAACTACCCAAATTTGCTCTAGCAATGTTTAGCAGCCCAATTGATTTATAAGCTTGCTTTTCCCATGGATCAATCGCAATATGCATGCCTTGACCATTATCCGCCAGAGCCTGGCAAATAAAGAGGGTCGATAAACCATACGCAAATCCAATTTCAATACTTCTCTTTGGTTTATATTCCCTGATAAGGTTGTAAAGAACCAATCCAGTTTCATAGGGAACCGATGATGGACTGTGTGAATATTGGTTTCCTTGATCATCTTCCACCACACCTGATTTGTAGATTTGATCTATGATCCTATTCATGGTTCAAGCATTCCCTACTATTTATTCTAAGCAAATTACTGATAGAGTCAATAATCCGTAACGGTTGCAATTTTGAGCAATTGGTCTCATAATAGATGTAAATGAAAACGCTCCAATTTGGCGAGGTCGTAATTTGATGACGACGAATGATCCTCAACTAACCCTTTCCAGAGATAATTCAGGTTCAACGAAACGCACTTTGATCGAACTCCGTCAGGTCGTCAAGACTTATGAAACGCCAGCGGGGCCGTTTACGGCGTTGAAAAACATTGACTTGCAAGTGAATTCCGGAGAATTTGTCGCTGTCATTGGCAAATCCGGCAGTGGAAAATCGACGCTCATCAATATGATCACTGGCATTGACCGCCCCACATTGGGTGAAGTTATCGTTGGTGGGAATCCTATCCACAATCTCAATGAAGACCAGATTGCTATCTGGCGTGGTCTCAACCTGGGGGTCATCTTCCAGTTCTTTCAGCTCTTACCGACTTTGACTGTACTTGAAAACGTAATGCTGCCGATGGAGTTAAGGCAAACTTACCCCCAAAACGCACGCAAGGAACGCGCTCTGCATTTGTTGGAGCAAGTAGATTTAGCAGACCAGGCCTTCAAATTCCCCTCAGCGATTTCCGGAGGGCAGCAGCAACGTGTGGCGATTGCGCGTGCTTTGGCAAATGACCCCGATGTGCTGGTGGGAGACGAGCCTACAGGCAGCCTAGACTCCAAAACGGCTGATTCCATCTTTCAAATCTTCGAAGAATTCGTTTCACAAGGCAAAACCATCTTGCTGGTTACCCATGACCGTGAGCTGGCCGGACGCATTCCACGCGTGGTTTTCATTGCGGATGGCGAGATCACCGATCAGCTTGTAGCTTCTGCATTGCCTCAATTATCAGGTGAAGAACTGGCACAGGTTTCATCTAAGCTCGAACCGATAAAATATCGACCGGGCGATACGATCATCAAGCAAGGTGATCCCGCGGATCACTTCTATATCATCGTCAAGGGCCGGGCCGATATCTTTCTGCAACACGCCAGTGGTACCGAAATGATGATCGGACAATTGAATGCCGGTCAATACTTCGGAGAAATCGGCCTGCTAGAAAACCGCCAACGTTCTGCCACGGTTAAAGCGTCTGCCGATGCGGATGTGATCGTTATGCAGCTCGACCGGGAAAGCTTTGCAGATTTAGTCTCCAAATCGAATATGACTCGCGAGGATCTCATTCATTCGATGCGTCGACGAGTTATGCAGCAATACCTTGCCCAAATATTGCCGGGATTATCGACCAGTCAATTGGATGATATTCTGATTGCCGTGGAAGTTGCAGAACACCAGCCAGACACGATGATCGTTGAGCGAGAAACCACTGCCGAGGCACTATCGATCATCATCGAAGGTCGGGTAGAGGTCATCGACGAGGCAGATCTGGTAATTGAACACCTAGAACAAGGCCAGTCCTTTGGTGAAATAAATTCACTTCAAAAAGGGGTGTATACTGAAAGTTTTCGAGCAACAGAAACTACGAAAGTGATGAATGTTCGCTATGACCTAATCCACCAGCTCTCAGCTGATCTTTCAGATCAGGAGATTTCCAAGATTCTCAGACGGCGCTATCTTGAACTCACGATTGGTGAATTCATCCCCGGCTTGCAGCGCAGAAAACGAGATATAAACCTGGACTTTCTCAACGATGGTCAAACTACTCAAAACTGATCGTTTCGCGCACGGTCAATTTGGCCGCATTCCGCCCCGGAATCAGGCTAGCAATCATTGATAAAACAATAACAATTCCTAACCACGTCAATGGCCCTTTAATGGGGAATGTGTGAGTCAGCGATGTGCGCAGCAATGTGACACCTACTGCATTGCCCAATGCGATTCCCATAGGATACGCAATAATTACTGAGAATATCCAACTCATAATGCCAACAAAAACACCCTCAATTACGATAATCTGAGATAGTTGTTTTCTTATCCCCCCCACCGACCGGATAATACCGATTTCCTTGGTGCGCTCCAACACGTTGAGCGTCATCATGCTGGTCAACCCCAATCCACCAACAAATCCAAAAACCAGGCTGGTAATTTGCAATAAGACAAGCAATATTCTAAATGCGTCATCCAGTGCTTTGCGAACATCAGAATGGGGCAGAACAGAACTGATCCCAATATTGCGTTCTTTCAATAAGATTTCGATATCCGTAATGATTTGATCAATATTCTTCCCACCAGTGCTTATCAAAACACTATCAACCATCCCAGGCAAGCGCAAGATCCTGGAAAGTTGAAAGTGATTGACATAGCCAATCGGTGACATAAACATATCCGCGCCCCCAATAACCTGGCTGGTTGTAATCCCAACCACTTGCCAACTTGTTTCTTGACGACCTACTCTGAAATCAATCTTATCCCCCACTTTGATATCAGGTTCAATGCTCAATAGATCAATGTTGATGACAATCGCATTGGTGTCATCCGGACGAAGCCAGCGACCCTCGATAATTTGTGGTTGAATAAAAGGTGAAACCGGCTCCAGACCGACTAATTCAATAATCTCGATTGATTCACTGCCATCCGGCATCACCCGGAATGCGCGACCGGTCAATCTCGGCTCAGCCAGCTCCACATTTGCCAGTTGCATCACCAACGCTTCAATCTTCCTGAAATCCTGCGCCCCCCTGAGGTTGACCTTAATATCTTCTTGCCAATAATCTGAAATTTCGTCGACGGTGATTTCAAAGGATGCCTGCACGCTGGTTACAGAAATCCAGATTGCCCCAGCAATACAGAGCGCAATTGAAGCAAAAACGAGGCGGACTTTCTGCCGAAAGATATTGCGAAAAGGATAAAGAATGGTCGTGGGTAAATTGGGAATTTCACTGAGTAGCCTCTCAAATCTACTGACGCCAAATTGCACATTCTGCCCACTTGAATAGCCAATCGATTCTCTTACAGTCAGGCGAGCTGCTTTTAATATCGGGAGTAAAGCTGCCAGACAGGGGACGGCAATAGAGACGAAAATCTCCACGAAGTAGTATTGCCTTGGAACCTGAAAGTTGATGATCTCGAAATTGATCAGTTCGGCGAAGAATATACTGGTGATATATGAAAAGCCAATCGCCAGTGGCAATGTGGCAATCAACGCCAGCCCCCCATAGAAGATTACCATGCGAATGTACATGCGAATGATCTGCCTGCTTATCCCGCCTACTGCTTTGATGGCACCAATCTGTTGAGTTTGCTGCGTAAGTTGCGCAGAAACGATATTGATGATGAGAAAGACACCCAAAAACAGGGCCAAAACACTCAACACTGCCAGTATCAGCAGCACGGATTGCATGATGTTATCCAACTCATGCTTACCGGGGGTGGGGATATCTTTTTGAGTAACAATCTGACCATTGGTTTCGGCAATGCGGGTGACGGTATCAACAACGCCCTCAATATGATCCTCATCAAAACGGTTTTCAGTCACTGTGAAATCTAAAATCGCGAAATCACGTTTACCAGTGAGCTCCTCCAAAGTTTCCTGGGTTACATACCCATAAATAACCAGTGAGAACGCAGAGGAAATCTGGGTGACATCATGGACAGATCCAGCCAGCCTGAGTTCTTGCGATTCGCGATTACCGAATTCAACAGTAACCATGTCACCAACCTGGAATGGCAAAGCGGGTAAAGAAGCTCTCTCCAATAAAATCGCATTGTCTTCCGGTGGCCATTGGCCATTTTCCGAAGTTATTTTGTCGATGTTCATCGTCTCATATTCAGAGCGCACGATCAACTGCAATAACCGCCACCGGTTCGGAGCAACTTGAATTCTGCCCCAGGCTTCATTGCGTCCTTCCACATATTCAACCTCGGGGAGACGGGCGACTCGTTTTACCAGACTGTCATCAAATCTCCAGGATACCGAAATTGAGGCACTGGCCGGATTTGCATCAAGATATGTATTGGTAAGATTAGTGGATAAAATCAACCATACTCTACCTAAAGCTCCCACCGAAAACACGCAAATGGCAATTGTAAGCACCACCAAGAATGTGCGCATTCTATGCTGCCAAATATCTCGAATAATTTTTCGAGTCTGCAAGCTAAACATGCATCACCTGGCACGATACAGGCACGAATATCATGCGAAAACATTGGCTCTCTAGGAATGTTGAGGAAGATCCCAGATTTGGGGGTATGGGGGGGGGGGGGGGGCCGGCCGGGCCCCCGCCAAGT
>CAZUSV010000008.1:0-18279 GCA_964622645.1 uncultured Anaerolineales bacterium | reverse complement strand
CGTATTGTTCCTCCCCCCCCCTTTTGGGGGGTTCGGCGCCGCGCGCCCCCCCCCCCATACCCCCAAATCTGAACATTGCCACGTGAATTCCTAGATAGTTGATCCATTCCTTTGAAGTATACTATGGTTCGAAAACTGGAATTTCATTCGAATACAAGATGAAAACAATAGGTTGGCTATCACCCCCAAATCGAATTCAACTTCCACCTGACGAGCTTCATCTATGGTTGGTCGATCTAAAAGCCTGTTCTATTCCCCCAAAGAATTATCTCAGCCATGATGAACTCGCCCGGGCGCAGGATATTAGGAAAGATCATACCCGCCATGCGTTTATACTGGTGCGGGGATTGCTGCGTTCCCTTCTGGGGCATTATCTGGGTCGCAGCCCAGAGGAGATTGCCTTGGATTACAATGACTATGGCAAACCACTCGCTCAAGGCATCAGCTTTAATCTATCCCATACCACGCGTTATGCCATTTATGCTTTTGCGCGTGAAGGGCAGATCGGTATTGACATTGAGCATCTGCGACCTGTCCAGGATTTCAAGGGTGTGGCTGAGACCATTATGTCAGAGAAAGAATTGGCGCGTCTATTTAGCTTGCCACCAGAGATCCAGTTAGAGGCATTTTTTTATGCCTGGACGCGCAAAGAGGCCATTATCAAAGCGATCGGCAGAGGCTTGTCATTCCCACTCAAAAGTTTCAGTGTGGAATTTTCTCCACTGCTGCCAGCCAGGGTTCTGACCAATGATCTCGCTAAAAAATGGGTTTTGAAAGATATCTCCGTTCCACAAGGGTGGGCAGCAGCCCTGGCTTTCGATCAGCCTGATATGATCATAAAGAAATGGGGTGTTTTACAAAATAATTGATTACCGGAAAATATATGAAAATCATGTCACTGCGAGCGGAGTTTACGAAGCGTGGCAATCTCCCTCATGGGAGGGGATTGCTTCACTCCGCAGGCTTCGTTCGCAATGACAAATATAAAAGACTTTTCGGAGTCCACTTAGCAAATGACTCATATTAAAACCCTCTCAGGTAAATAACATATGCGGATCACACTTCTGGCCATCGGCTCACGCGGAGATGTACAACCATTGATCGCACTAGGCGCAGGCCTCAAGGGTGCCGGGCATGAAGTGCAATTAGGTGCACCAGCTAATTTTCAGCGCGTCACTGAACAATATGGTCTCAAGTTTTTCAGCATAACCCCCGATTTTACAAAAATAATGGCCAGCGATTCTGGGTACCGCATGATGACGTCTGGCGAGAATACCATTTTGTATTTGGAATGCATAGCCAAGATCGCTGAAACGTTTTTCGAACAATTAGTAGAATCGACCTGGCGTGCATGCCATGGGACCGAGGCGATAATCTTTAATCCTTTCTCTCAAATTGGCTATCTGGTAGGTAAGCGTTTAGGTATTCCAACCGTAGCTGCCTGGATATATCCCATCGGACGCACACGTCATTTTCCATTGGTTGGCTCACCCACCTGGCTTTCATTGGGGAATACCTATAATCGCAGCACCTATCTTATCTATGAACTGATTGCTCAATTTTATCTTCGAAACATCTTCGCAACATGGTGTCGAAGGTTGGATTTAGAGCCATTACCATTCCCAGGCATTATGCAGGCACTGGTCAGGGATCAAATTCCGTTCTTATACGCCTATAGTGAGCATGTTATTCCCAGGCCTCCAGATTGGCCAGAACGGTTCTCTGTGACCGGGTACTGGTTCTTGGATCATTCCCTTGACTGGCAGCCACCAGCCGCTTTGGTTGACTTCTTGGAAAATGGGCCACCCCCTGTTTATGTCGGTTTTGGCAGTATGCGAGATGGCGACGCAAGCAGATTAGCCCAAGTTGTGATAAAGGCGATCAAGATGAGCGGACGGCGGGCGATCTTAATTAAGGGTTGGGGTGGTCTTATTCCCGCACATCTACCAGACGATGACATCTTTTTTATCGATAATGTCCCCCATGATTGGCTGTTCCCCAAAATGGCTGCGGTTGTGCATCATGGTGGCGCTGGTACAACTGCGGCCGGATTGAGAGCGGGTGTGCCAGCAGTGATTGTTCCCTTTTCTGGCGACCAATCCTATTGGGCAAAACAGACGACCACACTAGGCATTTCCCCTAAACCGATTCCCTACGCTACGTTATCCGCGCCAAAATTGGCGGATGCGATTCGCACAGCTACAACGGATCAACAAATGCAGGAACATGCTGCGATACTAGGCCAAAAAATTCGCGCTGAGGATGGCGTGGCGCGCGCCATTGAAGCTTTTGAGTGTTCCCTGGCTACTCGGTGAAATAGCGGTCCCAGGGAGTATTGGAAAAATATGCTTTGAGCTCGGCATAGTTAGTAATAACTTCATTCAGCGGGCGGACATTTTGCTTCACCAACCTTGAATGTAAAAGTCGATCAGGCACACCAAGGAATTCTAGAATTAGACTGCCAACCCGGTCTGGTTCTGCGACCAAATCTTCATAATAAATCTCAATTTTTCGGTGCTCTGCAAAAAAATTGTCGAACCGTTTTTCATATTTGACGATTTGTTCAAAATTCCATTCACATGAATCCGCAGGAATTTCAACTTGCCGTTCAGTTTCCCTATCCTCTGGATCATGGATCAGAAATCGTTTGGTGTCAATCGCGAGCATCAATGATGCAATGGTGGCTAATTTGTTATGCCTTTTCAAATGAATGACTTTCAAACCATCAGACCGCTGCAAGAATTTACGTACATCGGCAATATCCGGCACGCCATGATTTTCACCATATGAGTCTTCGAGCTGCCCGTAAAGGATCTTAAACCCTGCTAAGGCTTCACTCCCCTGCCTTTGCATGAGATGTTCCAGATAAGGAACCAGGCCCAATTCGAGTATTTTTTTCTTGACACCCTCTTTATGTCTAAGGGAATGGGGACCAAAGGGTTCCCAAAAATGTCGGATGAGCGGATGAGAACCAAGAGCTGTCATTAGATAGTTAGAACCCGTTCTGGCATTACAAATTACCAAAAATTTCACAGGTGGCTTTTTGATAACCAAGCGAAAAATTCTTGAAGCATTTTCGTGATACCGCCATCCATGATTTAGCATTCGGAAATGGTTTATGGGATTAAGTTTACTGTGGGCAAAATATTCTCTTAATTTCATGAACACTAATTGCCTTTGAAGTTTTATCGATATCCTTGTGCTTGGAGATTAAAGAGTTGGGCATAGGTGCCCCCATTAGCCATCAAGGCACTGTGGTTGCCTAATTCGGTTATACTGCCCTTTTCTATCACTGCAATGCGATCTGCCATGCGTACTGTGCTAAAGCGGTGCGATATCAATACAGCCATTTTCCCAGCCGTCAATTCTCGGAACTGCTCAAATATCTGGAATTCATGTTGGGCATCCAGAGAGGCTGTGGGTTCATCCAGGATCAACAACTCCGCCTCGCGCATAAAGGCGCGGCTCAAGGCAACCTTTTGCCACTCCCCAATACTTAACTGGAAACCATCTTCAAACCATTTGCCCAACCTGGTAGCATAGCCGTTGGGTAAGTTCTCCAGCACCTCATGCGCGCCCCCTCTTTGTGCAGCCGCGACAATTCGTTCTTGATCGTCGAGATACTCAATCTGCCCAAAGCCGATATTTTCGGCAGCAGTAAACTGATAGTGAACAAAATCCTGAAAGATCACACCAATCTTTTTGTGCCATTGATGCAGATCATATTGCCCCAACTCAACCCCATCGACCAGGATGCGCCCTTCAGTAGGTTCATACAGGCCGGCCAGGATTTTCACCAAGGTCGTTTTGCCTGCACCATTTAGCCCTACCAGGGCCATCTTTTCGCCGGGGTGAAGTTTCAGGTTGATGTTCCGCAGTGTCCAATCCTCTTGTCCAGGGTATTTAAATGATAAGTTTTCAAACTCTATGGCATGATTGATTGAAACCGGCAAATCTAGGGCATTCGTAGGCGCAGGATGCTGCGATTCCAACTTCATAAACTCAAAGACATTGGTGACAAACAAATTATTCTCATAGAGCTTCAGCAAAATATTTAAAATCGCTTGTCCCAGGTAATGACTCTGTTCAAATACTTCTAGATTTAATACCGCATCGCCAAAAGTGATCGTTTGAGCAATCGCACGAAAAATGATCCAGGCAATCGCAAAAAAATAACCAACCAGACCCAACATGCCCCACAATACACTGACCACGCTCCTTCGCTGGGCCAGTTGCATATCTTCTCGGAACAACTTCCAGAACCATTTGATGTAACGCCGAAGCAAAGTCTGACCCAACCCAAACAGCTTGATCTCTTTGGCATTTTGGTCAACGGTGAGAAGCCGCTCATAGTATTTCATCTCCCGTCGCTCTGGCGCCTGTCCTGATAACAACCGAAAGGTCAACTGTCCATATCTCTGCTGCATTCCAAAGCTGGGCAAGGTAGCTCCGATCAAAATCAAAATCAGCAGCGGATTGAAACGGATCAGCAAAATGGCAAATGAGGTAAAGGTGATGATCGACTGGATCAGCTTGAAAGTCTGCACCACAATGTCTGCGACTCGAAAATCGGCTTCGTTGCGCGCATTTTGCAGCTTGTTATAATAATCTGCGTTTTCAAAATGGCTCAAGTCGAGAGTCAGGGCTTTCTCGATGATCAATCGATGAATGTGGAGTCGCAGGCGGCTGCGGAGATTTTTTTCAGCCAGCAAGCGCCCCTGCATAACGACATTGCTGAGCGCGAGTAGAAATATGATCAACGATAAAAATGGCACCAGAGCCATAACACCATCCCAAGGCTCAACCTCATCTGTAACCAGGCCCACGATCTCGTCGATCATTAATTTCTTCACCCAGGCGATTGCTGGTGGTACCATCCCCCCAACGGCTGCCATACCAGCCAACCATAATGTACCAACAGCGCTGGCTTGCCAGACCAACTGAAAGACTTGCCGCAAATGACGGTACGCTTTTTTGAAGTTTGATGTGAGCTTCTGGACAGATACGTTCATTTCAGTTAGCCCTAAGTAAATCAAAGTATGAAAATGTGGTGGTCTCCCTACCCAGTGTTGCTAACAATAAGGAGACGAAATCTCACCGCTAAGACGCAAGGGCTGCAAAGATTAAATATTTTAATTCTTTTCTTAGCGTTCTTGGTGCACGGCTTTCTTAAAATCTTATGATGTCATTGCGAGGAGCCGCTTTTTGGCGACGAAGCAATCTCCCACTCTGCGAGGAGATTGCCACACTCCGCTGGGCTGCGTTCGCAATGACACATGAAACGCGACTTTAAGAAAGCCCTGGTTCTTGGTGTCGCAGCGGTTCAAATCAGCTTGAACCTTGGCTATAATGCTATTGACACTTAAAATAAAATTGAACAATTTCTCTGGCAGATTGCAAACCTACCCAACCATAGCCAAGCAGATAAAGGGTCAGCATGGGTAACGCCAGGTAATTCTTTTGCACACTTGCATATGCGACAGAGGTCAGAGCCAGCCCACACAATAATAATTCTCCAGCCGTGGTCCACAACAGAATTTTGTTTGGTTTGGGTATAGCCTGGTTAAGGCCGGTTCTGGGCGTACGGTGGAATCCAGCGCCAACCCCCCGTACAAAGCCAGCGACAAAACCCACGGATATATTGAATGTGCTGCCAACCCCCAAGAATGTGTGAATCGGGAATCCGCCGCGTCCCCCTATCCAATCAATGAAACTGAGTAGCAAGCCCAGCGTGATGCCGATCGCCAGCAATACATCCTGTATTCGCGACATTGGATTCGGCCACATTAATTGGGGGAGCTTGAAGAAAAAAAACAATATGTACAAAAGGTTCATAGCTGGCCAGGTAGCGAAAAAGATCGCATCCCATTTTTGTAGCCAGGAGAAGGAGCTTTTCAAGATTCTAGGCCACAATTCTCGGATCACTTGGGTATTGCCTTTTGCCCATCGGAACTGCTGCTGCTTATATGCTAACATGCCGTTGGGCAATTCCGCAAAGGCCAGCAAAGCATCATCATAGGAGATTTTCCAGCCAGCAAGCTGGGCGCGATAGGCGATATCGATATCTTCACTCAACGCGTTCACCGCCTCCCAGCCACCCACATCATCAATGCATGACCGGCGCCACAACCCTGCTGAACCAAAGAAACTCGACCAAAGCCCCAGGCGGACGCGTTCGGCTTGAGTTATGGCGAATTCCTCCACTGACAAAGTTTGGGCGTACGTTAGTATTGAATCTCGGCTGTTTTGTTGCCCCCAACGTGTTTGAACCAATCCCAAGTTATCTGTATTCGGCTGCAAAAAGTGGGAAACAGCCTGCCGAAGCCAAGCTGGCTCTACCAGATAATCAGCATCGAAAATAGCCACTAACTCCCCAGTTGCTCTCAGCAACCCGTTCGCCAAATTTCCAGCTTTGAATCGATGTCGAGTCGTTCGGCGAAGATGGCTGATATCAATGCCTGATTGCTGCCAGCGCCGGACACTTGCGGCTATCATTGCAGTGGTTTCATCTGTCGAATCATCCAAAACCTGAATTTGCAGTTTATCATGCGGATAATCCAGAGAACAGACCGAATTTATCAGACGCTTCACCACCTGTTTTTCATTATAGACTGGCAATTGCACCGTCACCTCGGGGAATTCTGCAATCGCTAATTTCAATCCACCCTCAGGTTCTATAAATCTGATCCCTGCTGAAATGACGATATTCCGCAAGGTATATAAACTAATGCCAAATAGAAACAGGTAAGAAATGAATATCACCACACGCATTATTCAGCCTGGTTATCTTCAGAAATCAGGAACCCACGGTACATTTCAACCAATTCTCGATCAATCGCCGGGCATACGATTCCAGAACCTGCCAACATACCTAGGGTGTACGCACAATCGATGGTCGGTGTAAATTCTTCAAGCCCTGCAGGCGGGAACATCGGCAGGAATGGAATTAAATCATTATCAATCCCTTCCTCAGCCTGCTGGGTTAACATCGCCAACCATTCCTGATAAGGCAGCTCGTCTAGCAATTCTTTATCGCCTGACCATGCAACCAGATTGCTGACTCGCTCACTTTGTGGGTTTGTAAGATGAAACAACTCTCCAGCAGTCTCTGCGATACTCCCCAGGTGGACAATCGCTTGACTGACATAATCAACCGGAACGACGTTCATGGGAAGGCTTCGATCCGGGTAAGCGCCCATCTGGTAAACGCCTTTTACCAATCGGCTGGCAAAATCCTGTTTATTGGTCACACCCGTCTGGCTATGGCCGATTATCAGGCCAGGACGATAAATAGTGCAGGCGATGCCGCGATCTTGGGCCTGCCGGATCAGTTGCTCAGCCACCCACTTACTCTGAGCATAGCCGCTAAATAATTTATGTGGGGAGGATCTATCGTTTTCAACAAAAACTTTCTTTTGCTCATTTCCAAAGAAAATGGCAAATGTTGAAGAATAATGGATCCGCTTGGATTTTCCCAGGCTGGCTAACCGCAAGACTTCTTGTACGCCGAAAACATTGATTCTTTTTAGATCCTGGTAAGAATGAGTGAGATTTATATCGGCAGCCAGATGGTATATGCTGTCGATTTGCTCAGCCAAAGATGTAAACTGATCTTCGGATAACCCTAACAAGGGCTGCTCAAGATCCCCAGAGACCGTGGTAACTCGCTCCTGAAAACCCTCATCCCATAAATCATATTGCAGCAGATTAGATTTTATCCGTTCCAACCCAGACATTGCGCCGCGCACAAGGCAATAGATCGTAGCGTCAGTTTGCGTAAGTAGGTCATGCAACAAAAACGCCCCCAGGAATCCTGTGGCACCGGTCAACAAAATAGTATCTTGCACAGCCGTCGGTTTGGAAGATGGGTCTTCAGGGAAAATGGCTGAATCCAGGACAGCTTCTGACGCCCAATCGATCGGCCAATCCGTCACTCCCATTTGCCCATCAGCACTGATCACGATCTTGCTCACAATAAGTTCAGAAATGCCCAAAATTGTAGCGTTGCTGAGCAAGTCGCTGACTGCCAGATTGATATTGAGTTGATGGTTAATGGCGTTTATCAGTTCAATGGCCATCAATGAGTCCAATCCAAAATTGGTCAGTGGAACATCGTGTTCGATAGTGTCGAGATTGGTACCCAAAATCTCGGTCATCTTTTGGTTCAGGAAACGAGCAACAATCGCCAGCCGCTGTTCAGCGGAAGCCGACACGATTTGGGCCAATAAGGTTTCATTGGTCTGGCCGGCTACATCAGGACGCATCAGATAATCAAATATGGGTGAATGAGCCACCGACGCAAAAATATTGTTTACCTTAGCCCATTCTATGGATGCAACCCCAACCTGCCCCCCCTCGCGCATCAGCAAGCCGCGCAATGCTCCCAGCATCACTTCAATAGGGATGGCATTGAAACCTGCCTTATCGAAGTAGGCAATCAATTCCTGGTGGCGCTCGAAAAAACCGGCCCCTGACAAAGAGCCCCAGTTGATCGTAAGTGCTGGTAAACCTCGGGCGCGGCGATAATTCGCCAATCCGTCTAGAAAAGCGTTGCCGGCGTTGTAATTCCCTTGCTTGGTTATTCCGATGATGCTGGACATAGAAGAGAAGCAAACGAAATGATCTAATTCACAGCCCAAGGTCGCCAGATGCAGATTCCAGGCACCTAGCATCTTGGGATGGAAGGCTTTGTTAAAGCCATCATCATCCAAATCGATCAGGAATTGATCATTCAGGACCATAGCCAAGTGAAAAACACCAGCAAGCGGCGCCGTGCTAACTCGCAAATCATCAATCACCCGCAGGACATCTTCCCATCTGGTCACATCCCCGCGCGCATCGAGAACATTTACGCCTGCAGCGCGCATGGCTTCGATATCCTGTGTTGCCTCTTCATCGGGCGGGCCACTGCGAGACATCAGCACGAAGTGGCGCGCCCCCTCTTTCGTCATCCATTTGGCCACTTCGAGTCCAAGACCGCCCGCGCCACCGGTGATCAAATAGCTGGCGTCTGGGCGAAACAGGGATTCCGGCTCTGTCATACGTCCCACCGGTATTTCATCCCCCTCGAATGACAATACAACCTTACCCATATGTTTTCCAGCAGCCATATAACGGAAGGCTTCCACCGCCTCTGTGATCGGAAAGGCCATATGATGCAAGGGTAAGTAGGTTTTACCCTGGAATTTTTCGGACAATTCAGTGAATAGGCTGGCAAATTCATCAGGACGTTCGATAAGCAGTCCGGCCAGATCGATAATATGCAGCGAAACATTATTGCGCATGGCCTGCAAACCGATCTTGGTATTGCTATAGACATCGACCTTGCCAATTTCAAGGTAACGCCCAAAGGGTGCCAAGATGGAAAAATTCCTGGGGATAAAGTCCCCCGCCAGTGAATTGAGGATCGCATCTACGCCTTTACCATCCGTGACGGCCATAATCTCGTCGGCAAAATCGAGTGTGCGTGAGTTGAAGATGTGTTCAACACCCTGCGCTCGCAGGAAATCCCATTTCTCCGGTGTGCTGGCTGTGGCGTAAATCTCTAACTCAAGTCCCTTCGCGATTTGGATGGCCGCCTGCCCAACGCCGCCGGTGGCGGCATGAATGAGAATGCGTTCACCTGCCTGTAAGCGCGCCAAACGCACTAACGCGTAATACGCCGTCGCAAAAACCGTCGGGATCGTAGCCCCATCTTCAAAGCTGAGCTGCGCCGGCTTCTTGAATACCAGCCGGCGATCGACTGTAATATAAGATCGAAAAGCATAGGGACATATACCAATCACAGCATCTCCAACCTGCAAATCTTTGACATCCCCGCCAACCCCAACGACGACCCCGGCAAAATCGTCCCCCAACCAGGTTAGATCGAGCGAATCACCCGGATGAATGCCCAACACTTTCATCACATCACGGAAATTGATCCCGCCCGCTTTTACATGGACTTCTACCTCGTTTGGGCCAGGAGCCGTTCGCCTGGTCAGATGAAGAGACAAATTCGATAACTCGCCCGGTTGATCGAACTCAAGCCGATATGGCTCGACGGTTCCATCCCTATGAACTGCATTTTGCCTGTCGAAGGCCAGATCTTCGAGTTTTACCTGCCTCAGCCGGTTGACATAACGTCTATTTCCCCGGTAAGCGATTTCATATTCACCATCGGGATGCAAAATTTCGTTGACCAGGTTTGCTATTTCATGATCATGGTGCTCAAGATCGAGGTCGATATACTGCCATGGGAATGATGAAAACTCGTTATAAGCCACCCGTAGAAAACCATTCAGAGGTGCAGCAGAGAGTGTGTTGCTCCGATCATCTGCGCTCACGGCCTGGGCGTCCCGGCTCAAGAATACGATGCGAGGTGGTTGTGAGAGATTGGCATTATTCAACCCACGAACCAGTTTTAGCGCGTGCAGGACTCCCGATTCTTGGGTATCAATGAGTTGCATTGTGGAAAGACCCTCAGCAGGGGGATGATCGAGCAGCAAACCGTGGATGATCACATTTGGTGTTTCCTTAATCAGCATATGCTCAAGATCACCCTCGGCAAAAACAGCCCGCATACCAGCTTGTGCCAGGCGATCACTCAGAGCGGAACAGATGCCGCCTTGATCTGCAAATATCAGACATGTTTCTAAATTCTCATTTTTACGCGCTTCTTTTTGGCATTCAGGCGCAACAGCAACCAGCGTAGTCAAGATATCCTGTGTATCTTCTGATCCGAGAGCATAACTAGCAACATTTTGATACCCGTGTTGCTTCAGCAAATCCAACCATTGATGGCTTTCTTTTAAATTCAGTCTAAACTTATCGGCCTCTTCATCATAATGCCACCATTCTTCAAACAATCCAAAGATCATAGTTACATACAGTAGCGAACTTGTGAATTCGATGAATAGAAAAAGACCATTAGAATCCAGGCATTCTGCGATGAGATCGAGAGTCTGTGTGATATCCGGGATGGCATGGATCACGTTTGCGGCAAGGACGATATCGTAGCTATGCGCGTCGAAGCCCTGGTCGACAAGTGACCGGCTCAGGTCAAGGGGACGATATTCAATAAAGGCGTAATTTGCAAAACGCTGTTTAGCGTCCCCCAAGAATTTTGGGCCAACGTCCGTATAGGTATACTCTGTTCGATCAGGGGGAAGCAAAGGAAGTACAGCAGCTGTCAACCCCCCTGTTCCTGCGCCCACCTCCAGTACCCGCAGGGGTCGATCCGGGGGGAGCGTCTCAACTGCATATGTCAGGGCCGCTGCTAGCATCGCATAGCTGCCCGCTTGGGAACCTGAAGAATAAAAAGGATTCAGTAAATGGGATGATCCATCGGGAAAGAGTACTCTCAAAGGGTCAAGTTGTCCGCGTAAGATATCCTTTAGATTTCCAGCAATGGCTTTCAAGATAACGATTTCATGTTCAAGTTTTGGGAAGGAAAGTATTAGGGCATCTAATCCTTGGGCGATATCCGTGGAAACTATATGATCTTCTACCCGCCAGGACTTATCATTGGCGATATCCAGTATATTGGTCTCTACCAGTGTCTCCAACATCATCTGCACAAAAGGCCGCTGCCGGTTGATAATGCCCAACTCCAGCACTAGTTTATCAATGGAAATCACTTCTCCCGGCACATATCCCCAACCGATATCTAACAATGCATTCTGGATAAGTTTCTGGGTTGCAGATTCGACCGCTGGCAAGTATTGATGAACAAATTGCTCGAAATCGTATCCCTGATGGACTTCAGTGCGCACCGCCGAGGCAGCCTGAACCATATCGGCTACTGGTGGAAATCCTACGCTTTCAGAAATTGGGGCAGATTTAAGACGTTTTTCCTCCCAGCAATGCTGATAGATTTGATACACTGAGGCGCTTTGCGAGGATTGCGCCAGGCGGTCAAACCGGCCACCCCGAATTTCCGCCAGCAGCTCTCCATCCGGATGATACACCTGAAAATCTGCCATGATCGATCCGGCAGTTTGCGACTTGATATCAGTCCATATCCAAAATTCCGCTGGGAACTCTTCACTTAAAAGCCGTATACGCTCCATGGCCATGGGTAAAAAGGGACTTTGTCGATCTTCAGATTGGATGGCGACCAATCCAGCGGCAACAACTGTCTGGAAGCAGGCGTCCATCAGCACAGGATGAAAATGATAGCGCTCAACCTGCTGTTGAATGCGCTCGCTGGGCTGGATTTTCGTCAGATACTGCTCGGCATTGCCCCATATTGCATTGATCTGTCTGAAGTCTGGGCCAAACGGCAGGCCTATATTTTCGAACATACTATATATCTCATCGTGCCCGGCTACATGCTCGAGACTATCTAAGAGCGCGTCGATTTCGATTGGATCGGGGTCAGCCACTTCGATCTTCAAGAGCTGTCCATGAGCATGGTATTGCCAGTCGGCCTGAGAATTTAGCGCACTGAAGATGGTAAACGATTTATCAGCCTCATCAAAAACCACTCTCGCCAAGGGAAGGTTGGTTGGAGACACAAAGAGGGCATTTGTAATTTGCAGTTGATGGACTACATAAGGTTCATCAGGGAAGAGATTGCGGGCAACTGCCAAGCCTATTTCGCCATAGCCCGCTCCTGGGAAAACAATGCTGTCCCAAAGGACATGGTCGTTTAGATAGCCATCAATTTGCGGGTTGAGTTGAATTTCCCAGGTGGGTTGAGTCGCTGGCAGGCGCGCCCCCAACAACGGGTGCTCAAAGGGCTCTAAATCCAGGCGACGACGGGCATCAGATATGTAGCCATAATGTTGATGTTTCCAGGGATAGTGGGGCAGATCTACAAAGCGATTGCCTGCCTGGTTGACCACTCGCCAGTCAATGGGCGCATTGTGAATGTACAAAGCAGCCAGGTTGCTCAAAATCTCCAGTGATTCATCCGCACTGCGCCTAATTGAATGGAAAACCTGGCCATGCTGATCTTGATTGGCGAGTCCATCTCGAATCGAGTGCTGTAGAGCAGGATGAGGGCCAATTTCCAGAAACATGGTTTCCCCGGATTCGATCAAGGTGTGGACTGCTATTTCAAACTGAACCAGCTGGCGCATATTCTCGAACCAATACCCTGCATCCAAGGAATGTCCGGCTGTCAGTTCGCCGGTAACCGTTGAGATAAATGGGATTTGACATGCCTGGGGCTTAATATTAGCCAATGCATCCAGGAGTTCCTCTTTCAATGGCTCCATCTGTGCTGAATGGAAGGCATATTGAATGGGGAGCACCCGCACAAACACATGATCATCTGCCAGCCTATCCACAATTGCATCGATATGTTCGGGAACGCCAGAGAGGGTCACCATTTTCGAGCTGTTGATGGCAGCAATCTCAACCGGCAAATCCTCAGTTGCTTCCCTAGCAGCCGCAACTGGCAAGCCCACTGCAGCCATACCCCCCTGACCAGCGGTGGTATGCTGCAAACGACTGCGGTGGTAAATTATCGAGACGGCATCTTCCAACGAATATATCCCCGCTATATAGGCAGCCGCGACTTCGCCAACCGAGTGGCCGACCACTTTGCTGGGATGAATGCCCCATTGCGCCCAAAGCGCGCTCAGCCCCAACTGAACGGCGAATATCGCCGGTTGGATTACATCGGTATCATCGATACGAGAGAGCTCTTCATCAGCTAACAACTCAGCGATGATCGACCACCCACTCAATGGTTGGAAAAGCGCATCAACAGCCTCAACCGTTCGGCGGAAGCATGGCTCCCGCTGAAGCAGTCCCTGGCCCATCCCCCACCACTGAGATCCTTGTCCGGTAAATACGAAAACCGGGTTTGAATATTGGCGGCCGGCATGACCAGATACAACACTAGGATCGTTGTCCTCGCCATTCAGATAATCGAGCAATCGAGCACACAGTTCATTTTTATCCGTCCCAATTACAGCCAGGCGGAGATCTAGATGTGAACGCCGGCCCCCTGCGCTGGCGGCGACATCTCCAATAATTTCACCAGACTTGACCAGGTATTGATGGTACAGGACAGCCTGTTTTTTTAGGCTGACCTCATCAGCAGCAGATATCCCCAATACATAAGGACGGGTGGCCTCAGATAATTTCGGTTCCTGGAAGGATTGCTCTGGGGAGGCTTGCAGCACGATATGCGCATTTGCGCCCCCAAACCCAAAGGAATTGACCCCGACAACCGGCGGCTTTCCATCCAATTTTGGCAAGGGTGTTATTTCACAAACTACTTCCAAACCAAGTTCATCCAGGGGGATATTGGGATTGGGGCGCTCGAAATTTAAGTGAGCTGGAATGGTTTGATGGTGCAGCACCAAGGCGCCTTTGATCAATCCGACCATCCCTGCAGCAGCCTCAAGATGCCCAAGGTTTGTTTTGGCCGATCCGATCAGACAAGACGCCTGACGACCAACCCCTACCACATTCCCCAAAGCGCGTGCTTCAATTGGATCTCCAACCGGGGTCCCGGTTCCATGAGCTTCGATGTAAGAAACACGGAAGGGATCTATGCCAGCATCACGATAGGCTGCGCGCAGCATCTCTTCTTGGGAGGCCTGCGATGGTGCGGTGAGCGAGGAAGAACGGCCATCTTGATTGGCTGCTGCAGACTTGATCACCGCATAGATCCGGTCGTTATGAGCCTGCGCTTCTGCCAGTGTTTTTATAATCACCACCCCAACCCCTTCACCGCGCACATAGCCATTGGCGCGGTGATCGAAAGTGAAACACCTGCCATCCGGCGATAACATCGAAGCTTTGCTGAAACTCACGTAAACGGAAGGATTGAGCAGATTATTCGTGCCGCCAACCAGGGCCATATTCGAATCGCCAGTCCAAATACTCTGGCAGGCAAGATATACGGCTGTCAATGATGATGAACAGGCGGTATCCACGGCTACACTCGGCCCCTGGAAATCATAAAAATAGGATAGCCGGTTGGCAGAAACGCTCATTGCGCCTCCGGTGCCGGAGTGGGCATCAGATCCAGTGAGGTCATTTCGCTGAACATCGACATAATCATGAGATGAAATCCCCACAAATACGCCCACCTGCCTGTTCTCTAAACTTTGGGGGACCAGACCGGCGTCTTCGAATGCTTCCCAACTTGTTTCTAACAACCAGCGCTGCTGCGGATCCATCTTTTGCGCTTCTCTAGGAGATATGTTGAAAAAGGCTGGGTCAAATGCGTCGTAATTATCAATAAACCCCCCCCATTTGGTAATCATATGCCCCGGGACTTCTGGGTTGGGATGATAATATCTCCGCCAATCCCAGCGATTAGGAGGTATTTCAGTAATACCAGAACGCTGATTGATCAACAAGTCCCAATAAGATGCTACATCCGTCACACCACCCGGAAAACGACAGGCCATCCCCACGATTGCAAGAGGTTCGTTTTTGCTTTGCATCTGCTCACTCCAAAACGATAATCATAGATTGGCACCATTATAATCGTTCAGGTTCGAGTATTACTCCAATGCAGCAGAGAGCGCCATTTGTAATCCCCCGCGGGCCATGCCGATCTCTCAGCCATAGTAGAAGTAACTTGAACACTTAAATTATCTATGTGATGAAACAACAAATCGCCCAACTGATTGCGCTGTAAGTAGCTTTCTGTTATCGTTACTATCACTACTCATTCATCATGGAGGATAGCCATGTCTATTTGGTTTGAAGGGTCTAACGAAATCGAATGCAACATTCAACAAGTGAAGCAAGCCATCGAGAATCTTGGTGATCACTATGTGGGGGTCGTCAGTCTCATGCCAGGTTTGACGAGCATTTTGTTGGTGGAACAGGGGAAAGATTTTGTGACCATCAAAACCAACGAAGGTCTTATGAAACGCACAAATATATCTAAACTCATCGATGTCGAGAGCGTAATCGTGGAATACGATGAAGAATATCAAGCTGGGTCAATGACAGTGAAGTCGCACTATTTTGACGAGTTCACAACCAGCGACGGCGGAGTGAAGCATCGCACCGTTATGAGCGACGTAGAAGCTTCTGGATTTATGGGTTTCTTCTATCGAAATTTTGGCAAAAACAGTATTGGAAAAGCTTCATTGGATTCATACAAGAATTACTTCGAGACAAATTAGACAGCTGCAATAAGAGTTAGCTGTAGAATGCGCTGCCGGGTGCAAGGATCGCACAAGTCGTTCAACACGTCGTTGGGAAGCTCCTCGCCTGCCACGTCGCAGTAGATGATCACGGTCTTTGAGAGTTTGCTATTGCTCATCAGGTTATTAACAAACATAGCGAAAGCACCTTTTAGTCAACTCAGCGGAAAATAATTAGTGATCGGTTTGTTCAAGGAGGGCGCGGTCTGCCGGACAAAATAAGTTAGTGTTTAGAGAATATTTGGTGCATCAAGCGCAACCCACCCCAGAGGTGCGGTACTCTTAGAAACTGTCTGAAACGACCCCAGGGTTTCCAGAAGAATGTTTTTGCCACTGAAACAACCGGCTGCGAAACACCTTTTTGAACTGCATGATCGACAAAATCCCTGGGGTCTGGCTGGTAGAATTAACCGTGGGACGCCTGGGTCAAGAGTGGGCTGTGATCAGGCTGCTGGAATACGGGGCTTATGCCGAGATTATTCGCCTGCTGGGATACCGCCGCCTGGTCGAAGGGTGGCCGCACTGGTGTGAGCGTATCCGCAGTGAAAGCCGGGTGCGCGGCTTTGATTTCCTGGCCAGGTGGCTGCCCAAACACCATCCCGAGCTGCTCTCCAAGTAAGTGAGAACTGTCTGTGAGCCAAGAATTCTACACCCACACGCTATACCCCTTCCAGGATGAAGTACTGATGATCATCAACCAGATCGAGATTTGAGGAGCCTAATTGTGTGTGGGCAGAACTGCGCGGGAATGTGCCATCCGCACAAATTCCCGCCAATTGCATCGCATGAGCAATGCAAGGAGAACTTCGTGATTCAGCCCTTCCTTTACAAATTCCTTCTCGCTCCCGCCTCTTGCGCTGTTAGCTTTATGCGCGGCGCGCACCTGCTCTCTGAGCATCCCCATCTCAGGACTCACGAAGAGCTTCACCCTACCGACATTTCCAATGGGCGCGGCATCAGTTGATAACCCATCGCCCGCATAATGGCGTTGATATTGTCCAAGCGCGGGTTGCCCTTAGCCGAAAGCGCCTTCTGTAAACCCTGGCGGGTCATGCCGATCTCTTTTGCCATCGCGGAAAGACCTTTGACACGAGCGATCACCCGAAGCGATGAGAGCAAGGCAGCCGAATCGCTGTCCTGGGCGTACTCGGCGAAGATCTCATTGATGAACTCGTCGATCTCTTCTGGGTGCTCGGTAAAGTATTCAATGCTGATCTGGTCTAAAGTGCGGTAATCAGTCATGGCTCAAATACTCCTTCCAGTAAGAATGGGCTTGTCGAATATCGCGGCGCTGGCTGCTTTTATCGCCGGCACATAGTAATACCACAATCGTGTCGCCATCCTGCCCGAAATAGACGCGGTAACCAGGGCCGAAAAAGAAGCGTAGTTCCGTTACTCCACCACCGACAGATTTGCAATCACCAAAGTTGCCGCTTTCGAGACGCCTGACACGCTGGAGAATACGACGCCGGGTGCGGGGATCGCGTAGGTCGTTCAACCAGTCGTTGAAAGGCTCTTTACCTGCCGCGTCGCGGTAGATGATTACGGTTTTGGAGGGGTTGCTGTTTGGCATCGAAAAGCCTGCTTTCTGAAAATTATATCATTGCAAACTATAGTTTGCGATATTGAAAATCAATTATGTTTCTATCAAATCATTGGGGAAAAAATAAATAATTGGCTTCTCTAGGGCAGCAGCAATCAATACCAGAGTCGATAACCCCATCTCCTTCTTGCCATGCTCAATATCTGAAAGCGTAGCTTGTCGCCGTCCCACCATCTTGGCCAGTTCTCCTTGTAACAGTCCGGCTTCTGTGCGCGCGGCGCGCACCTTCTTCCCCATCTCTATTGTAAAACTGTTCGGTGCTGACTGCTTGTCAGCCACCAGATCGAAGATCTTCTCAAGATCCATTGGCGTTCACCCTTGACATCGTTTGCGCTATGGCGTATACTATGTTTGTAGAACATGTGTTCTGCTTAGGTCTGTTCACCCCTATTATAAACGAACAAATCTCGACTGGAAGGAGACTACGACAATGGCAAATCGGATTGCGATCTCGAACGCCCTAGTAACCGACGTCTACCGCGGCGACAAAGGCAAAGACTACATCACCTTCGTGCAGCCAGGCAACCAGAACTTCAAGATCGGTATGCCCAGCGACCAGGTCAAGAGCGT
>CAZUSV010000007.1:0-62259 GCA_964622645.1 uncultured Anaerolineales bacterium | reverse complement strand
CATTTGGCTCTTATAGTCAGTTGTTAATGTTCAAGATGTTGTTACCCAATACAGAGAAATTTGTAATGGGTAGAATGATGTTGAACATATTGTCTTGTCATTCTGAGGAGCGAAGCGACGAAGCTTGCCCTGAGCAAGTCGAAGGGAATCCCTGAAAAGTTGGGCTAATTTATACCTATACAGGCTTGAGCATATGGAACGTATCAGGGATTCTTCGCTCCGCTCAGAATGACACAAGTGTTCAAGGTGTTATCGCCCATTACAATTATTTGAGAAATTCGAAGAAATAATATTTGCAATTTGATTAAGTTTTTGCATCTCTCTTTTACATTTTTTTCTCTGTGTTCTCCGCGTCTCTGCGGTGGTGTAGTTTTTTGTAAAATCACCTGCGAAATATTACTTTTCGAGCAAGTCTAAACCGAAGAGGATGCGTTCGGTATCGGAGAGGTCGCCTACGATGCGCCGCAGGGGCAGGGGCAGCTGCTTGACCAGGGTGGGCGCGGCGATGATCTGCTCTCCGGCAGCCAGTTGCGGATGCTGATAGAGGTCGATCACCTCCAGTTCGTAACTGCCGTGCAGATGCTGCTCGCAAATCTGCTTGATATTGCTGATCGCCCGCTGGGAGCGCATGGTCATGCCGGTGATGTACAGGCGCAGGATATAGTGCCTATCAGGGCTGGTAGCCTCAGAGAGAGCGCGCTCGAAGGCCTCGGAAGTTGATTGGGGTGTTTCGTGCTTCATTTTTTAATCTCCACGGGGCGCGTGCGCAGGTCGAGGCCAATCAGCACCCGCTGGGTATCAGCCAGGTTGCCGACGATCTTGCGCAGCGGCTGTGGTAGTTTTCTTACCAGGGTGGGGATGGCCACGATCTGATCGCCAGCGGCCAGGCGCGGGTTCTCCAGCAGATCGATCACTTCGATGGTGTACCGTCCTGCCAGATGCTGCTCGCAAATCGCTTTCAAGTTGGCAAAAGCCTCCAGCGATTTAGGTGTCTGTCCGGCCACATACAGGCGTAATTCCCAGGTCTCGTTATCCGGCTTAGTCGGATTCATTTCATGTCTCCTTAGTCAGCTTCCCCTTGGTCAGCTTTCCTTCGGTCAGCTTCTCTCATCGTGGCCATCATCTGGCGGTTTTCCAGCAACAGGTTTTCACGCAATTGATTCAGATCGATGATCTTCTGGATTTCTTGTTCTTCGATCTCGAATTCAGCCCGCAGGGTGGTGATCTGCGCTTCCAGGGCCTGGCGTTTTTGTTCTAACTGGCGCTGCTTGCTATCCAGATCTTGCTGGCGCTCCAGGGCAGCAGCCTTCTCGGCGGCCTCCTGTTGGTAGCGGGCTGTGCCGGTCAGCACACCGCTGGGACCGGCGTATACATCCAAAAGATCGATGCCTTTATCGGTAAGCACGAACTCCCTGATCTGGTTGGAGTGGGCCATACCGCGAGATTTGAGCACGTACAAACCGCGGTTGCGCTCGCCTCCGATCTCGATATCGCGCAATAAGATCCAGGCATCCATCAACGATGAGACGGCTGCACCGGTGGCTTCCAGCGAACTGCCGCCATGGGTTAAGTCGGTAAACAAAGCGGTGATCTTCTTGATCTTGAGATAATCGATGATGCGCGCCATCATCGAACGCACCTCTTCTTGGGTGCCCATAGCGATCATATTGGATATGGGATCGAGAACCACCACCGTGGGGTTGAGGTCTTCGATAGCGCGGTACATGGTGGCCAGGTGCATTTCCAGGCCGTAGAGGCTGGGCCGCACGGCATGGAATGTCAAGAGAGCTTTTCCCAACCAGGGTTCCAGATCAACGCCGATTGAGCGCATATTGCGTATGATCTGGGAGGGAGATTCCTCGAAGGCAAAGTACAGGCAGCATTCACCGCGTTGGCAGGTGGTGTGGACGAAATGTGCTGCAATGCTGGTCTTGCCGGTTCCAGCAGTCCCAGAGACCAGTACGCTGCTGCCACGGAAGTAACCTTTACCACCCAGCATTGTGTCCAGGCGTGCAATACCAGTTGGGATACGCTCACTAGAAGCCTGATGTGTCAGTCCCATGGAGGTGATGGGCAGCACCGAAAAGCCGTCATCGCCGATCAGGAAGGGATATTCGTTGGTGCCATGGCGGGTGCCACGGTATTTGATGATGCGCATGCGCCGGGTGGCGACCTGGCCTGCCAGGCGGTGGTCGAGGGCGATGACACAATCGGAGACATATTCTTCCAATCCGTAGCGCGTCAGGGTGGTATCGCCGGGTTCACTGGTGATGATGGCAGTCAGGCCGCGCTCTTTCAACCAGCGAAATAGCCGCCGCAGTTCTGCCCGTAAGATGGCTGTATTGGTGAAACCGCTGAAAAGAGCGCCAACGGTATCCAAGACCACGCGTTTTGCTCCAGTAGAGTCTACCGCCTCGCCCAGGCGGATAAAGAGGCCCTCCAGGTTGTAATCGCCGGTCTCTTCGATCTCACTGCGCTCGATGTGCACATAGTCGAGGCGCAATTTGTTATCGGCCACGAGAGCGTCCAGGTCCCAAGCGAGCGAAGCCACATTTTCGGCCAGGTCTTTGGCGCTTTCTTCGAAAGACATGAACACGCCAGGCTCATCGTATTGCAGGGCGCCGCGCACCAGAAATTCCAGGGCGAATAACGTCTTTCCGCTGCCCGCGCCGCCGACTACCAATGTGGGGCGGCTCTTGGGCAGGCCCCCGAAGGTGATTTCATCCAGCCCCTGGATTCCGGTGGGGGCTTTCGGCAAAGGGGAGCTATGATTTTGAGGTACCATTTAGATCTCCGTGTAACGATTGTTGATTTTTGATTGACGATTGATGATTTATGATTGGCGATTGATGGCGATTAGTGGTTTTAGATTGAGGATTTACTTCTCATGCCATCTACTTGCTTTGGTGCGTCATATTTCGAAGGTCGCCCCAGTTCTTCCAGCAAGGTATTGACTTCGCGTTTGAGATCAACCATGCGGCCTTCTCGGCCGACGTACATCTCATTCATTTGCTCTAATTGGGTCATTCTGCGCTTGAGTTGGGCTTCAGCCTGTTTGCGAGTGGTAATATCTGAGATCGAACCAGCCGTACGGATGGGGTTGCCATCCTGGTTTCTTATGCTTTCGCCTCGAGCGTACAACCACACATAATCCCCCGATTTCTTTCGCATTCTATGCTCGACCTCGTAGGGCGTTCCTGATCTTTGATGATCTTCCAGTACTTTGAGTAATTTAGGCAAATCATCTGGATGCATCATTTTGTGCCAGTTTGAAACCGTAGCTTCGATTTCCTCCGGTTGGTAGCCTAGCATTTCGTATACCCGGTCTGAGCACCAATACTCATCCTGAGAAATAATATCCCAATCCCAAATTCCATCATTGGATCCTCGCACGGCCAGTTCAAAACGCTCTTCGCTTCTCCTGAGCGCCTCTTCTGCCTGCAGGCGTTCGCTGATGTCCTCGAGCAGCCAGCGCAGTCCGGTCAATTCGTTCTCAGAATCCCGCACTGCGGCAATTTTCACATCAGCAGGGAAAGGATTGCTCTCAGGGGGAGCTATGGTCAGTTGCAGAGTGGATAGATCTACTCCTGAAGCCATTTGATTGAGCTGTTGGCGGAGCAACTTGCGATCATCCATGGACACATAATTCGGCAGCGGCTTGCCGATCAGATACTCATTCGAAAACCTTAGTAATCTGCTGGCGATCTGATTGGCCTCCTGGATCACCCCTTGGGGGTCGCTGACAATATAGCCGCCGGGGGCGAATTCGAACAGGGCAGCATAGCGGTTTTTCTCGGTTTCCAGGGAGGCGCGCGCGGCAGTTAATCCCTCGTTGCTCTGGCGGAGCTGTTCCTCAACCGTGCGCATCTCCTCCAGGGTTTCCTTGAGGGCCTCTTCGGCGATTTTGCGATCGGTGATGTCCTCGAAGGCAATCCCCAGGCGATCTCTGGGTAGTGCGAATGTTCTCACCCGGTATATGCCACTCAGGCGCTCATCGTGATAGATGAATTCATCGTCTGTGAAAGGCTCACCTGTGGTAAGAGGGCTGAGAAACCTCTCTCGGATGCCAAGCTCTTCTGACTGCGTCCAGATTTGGTTGAATTCAACGTCTTTCCACTGGTCGAGGGATATGCCAGTCAAGGCTTCAGCCTCTGGATTGGCATCCAGGAGATACAATTTGTCCGGCGCGCTATATTGATAAATAAACAGTCCAGCAGGAATTGTGCGTACGATATCGGCAGCCATTTGAAGAGACTCTTCGGCTTGCTTTTGATCGGTAATATCGCTAATAATGCTGACGATGGCCTCTAATTCCCCGGCGCTATTATAGATATAATCCCAATTATTTTGGGTGATGATCAAGCGGCCATCTTTTGTCCGATCTGTGCTGAAAAACGGTGTCGGTCTTGGCTGTTCGCTCACGAGCTCTTGGTAATACGCTTGGGTGCGTAATTGATCCTTTTCGTCGGCGACTAACTCCCAAATATATTTGCCAACGAGTTCATCTGCCTCGTAACCTTGAATTTTATGGTGCGCGGGATTGCTGAAGATGATTTTTCCTTCTAAATCTGAGAGCTGAATGCCATAGGGTGACGTGTTGACAAGCACCCGGTATCTTTCTTCACTCTCTCTCAAGGCTTGCTCTGCCTCTACCCGTTCGCTGATATCCCTACCAATAGAGATGAAGTATTTGGGGTCGCCATTTTCGTCATTGATAGTAGCAACCCGGTACTCTGTGGGAATTACCTTTCCATCCTTGCAGATCAATTCCAATTCGATAGTCCCGGAACCTTCCCGCATCACCTGTTCGACAAAAGGTGTCGCTCGCTGCAGGTCTTCGGGGCTGTAATAAGACATCGGGGCCGGCAAGTTGGCAATTTCCTCATCTGAGTAACCGGAGACCTCCTTGAAGGTTTTATTCCAACGCAACGCCTTGTCAGAGACTGGATCAAACAGAAAGAAGGTGTCCAACTGAACATCCAGGGCTGAATCCGTGAACACTTTCTCTCTATGGAGCGCCTGATCGGCTTGTTTGCGTTCGGTGATATCCTCGAAGATGGCCACCACTTCAATTATAGTGCCTGCCTCATCTTTGACTGGGTAAAAATGTGGCTGTAACCAGCGTAAGGGCAAATCCTTGATGGAATCACTTACCTCAGGTTGATAAGATACTGGTGATGGTTTGACAATTTCACCGGCAAAGGCCCTTTGAATAGCAGGCATGATGCCTAGATCGACCAATTGCTGATCCTGCAAGACATTATAGGAGTGTTGCACTTGCTGCAACTGTTCCGGTGTCACATTCCAGAGATTTGCTTGCGCTGGGTTGCCATAGGTAGGCCGCCCATCGGGCGTATAGATGGCGATGCCCAGGGGGGATTGTTCGAGCAGCATGCGGAATCGCTCTTCAGACTCACGCAGCGCTTTCTCGGCCAGTTTTTGCTCGGTGATGTCATGCACTACGCCGTAAGAGGCGATGGTTTTTCCAGTTTCATCTTTGATTTCTTCGGATTTCTCGTGTACGATGCGGATGGTGCCGTCGGGACGCAGCACCCGGTGGGTGATCTCGTAAGGCCGGTTTTCCTCCAAGGACTTTGTATAGGCCTGGTCGACCATCTGGCGATCATCAGGGTGGACTGCTTCCAGGAAGGCTTCGTAGGTTGCGCCAAAGGTTACTGGATCCAGGCCAAAAATGCGGTATACCTCCTCTGACCAGGTGAGTTCATTCTTCTGTAAATCCAGGTACCAGCTACCGATATGGGCGATTTCTTGAGATTTATTCAGCAGCAGGTTGCTTTCATGCAATGCTTTCTCAGCATTTTTGCGCTCCGTGATATCGGTGCATACCCCAATCCATTTGGTTGGGTTTCCTTTTTCATCGAGCAGGGGCAGGCCGTGGTCATTCCAATATCGAAATGTTCCATCGTGATGTTTTACTCTGTATTCGTATTGAATTGGCTGCGTTGATGCCCGGTGATGCTCAACAGCCTGCTCGAGTTTGTGCTTGTCCTCAGGATGAATCAAATCCAGCCAGGCCTGGATGTCTTCCGAGATCTGCCCCATTGGGTAACCTAGTAACCCATCGATGTCTCCAAACCATTCCAGTTTATCGCTGGCAACCTCCCATTCATAAATCAGGTCATAAGCAGCTTCTCCCGCGATCCTGAAACGCTCTCGGCTCTCGCTCATATCGCGTTCCGCCATTAACCTGGTGATGGTATCGCCAAGCTGGGAAGCAATTGCTTCGATGGCTTCGCAGGCAAACTGCGGGACTTCGTCGAGCGTATGGGAAGCGATGTTCAGGCAGCCCATAACCTGACCGCGATAAATGAGTGGGATCATGGCGAAGGCGCGCAGTTGTTCTTTTTCTCTGAGTTCATCTGATGGCAGTCCCAGCTCCGGGTAGCGGGCGCGCACCGGTTTTCCTTTCATAACCAGGCGGGTGTTGTCGCTATCCGCTTCATAGTGTGAGGCGCTGCGGATAAGCTCCAAGGGTAATCCTTGATGAACAGCAAGGTCCAGTGCACCAGTGGTCTCATCTAGAATGTAGACGCCTCCGCTATCCATATTCGACAGCTCCAAAGCGGTCTCCAGGAATAACGCTAACCCTTGCTCCAATCCATGAGCCATGCTGAGTGTTAGCGCCAAATCGCGTTGTGCACTAGCGATCCGCTGTGCCTGCACACGCTCGGTGATATCTTGCACCGTTCCGGTCATGCGAATCAACTCACCACTATCATCGAACTCGGGTTCAGCGGTCGAGACCAGATTACGCAGGCTGCTATCGGGCTGCAGGATGCGAGCCTCGAAAGTGGTGGCGGCGCGTTTCTCGATTGCTTGCTGGATGAGCATTTGATGGTAGTCCCGGTCTTCTGGGTGGAATCTGCTCATCACAGAATCGATCTGTGGCTCGAACTCACCTGGGTCTAGACCGAAAATATGGTAAACCTGCTCGTTCCATTCTACTGACCCAGTTCTGACATCCCAAATCCAACTGCCCACTTGGGCCATCCTTTGTGCGTTGGTGAGAAAAAATTGGCTTTTTCTGAGATCATTTTCGATCTGCTTGCTTTCGGAAATATCGCGCGAGACACCGATGATGCCAATCAATTGGCCCTCTTCATTGTGGATCGGCGAATTGCTCACATAAGCCAGGAAGCAAGTACCATCCTTGCGCTGGACTTCGAATTCGCCCACCCAGGTCACCCCCTGGCTGAGAACCTGCATGATCTCTTCAGCCTGCCGGCGCGCTATGTCAGAAGGAGTAATTTCAAGGATGTCCTTCCCTAAAACTTCATCGGAACTCCATTGGTAGAGTTCTTCAGCGGCGCGGTTCCAAAATTGGATTTTCCCTTGCAGGTCAGTGGCGATGACAGCTTCCCCCACGGCGTCTAGCATCTGCGCGTGGAGCGCATATTCTTTTGTCATAGGTCACTCCTCGAGATATACCTATGGGTCCACTGAAAAAAGCCAAAGAAGAGAGGTCCGTGCGGCATATATGGGGGTGTGTGCCGCGCACACACCCCCATATATGCCGCACGGTATCCTGCTCACTAGTTTTTTCAGTAGAGTCACCTATAATTTCGATAATATTCATAGTATAACGTATTCCTCTAGGGCAAGCATTACAAAAATTAATGTAACAATTTTAGCGCAGGAATGCTAAGAATGTCATGCCGAATCTCGATAAGTTTGTTATACCTGCGGGAGGTTTTAGCGAATATCCTCTTCTGAAAATGAATTCCAGGAACCTCCCGCAGGTTTGTGATATTGCCGGAGAAAACCACTTAGTGCCTTTCCAAATATATACTTGAACCGGTCGGCCCGCCTGTGGCGTGACTGTGCCGGCTCGGTCGGGAGACCGGCCTAAGCGTATTATTCATTGACTTTGCGCTGTAATATTAGAAGCTGTCTGAAAAGTCCTACGAAGACCCTAAAGGATTCCCAAAATGGCTTTGAAAATAGTACCTTAGAATTGAAATTCTTGCACAAAAAGCAAGAAAATTATCTACGAAGTTCACGAAGAGCACGAAGGGGATAAAAACAAAGAAAAAACTTCGTGATCTTTGTGAACTTCGTGGATTCATCACTTTTTGGTTCCGGCTCGTCCGGGTTAGGGTTGGAGGCCTAAAACTGCATAACTTGAATTATTAAAATGAAGAGCGGAGTGATTGTCTGCACTCCGCTCTCGCTACCAATAAGATAGGCTGGGGTTATCCGTTATTACCGCCGGGGAAACTCCCTCCACCTTGACCGGGGTCACCCTGGTTGCCGGGTTGTTGACCACCGGGGCCACCCTGGTTCCCAGGTTGGGGACCACCAGGACCACCCTGGTTGCCAGGCTGTTGGCCTACAGGTCCGCCGGGGCCGCGCCCACCACCGGGACCGCGCCCTCCGAAACCACCTTCCTGGATTTGTTCGGCCTGTTCCTGCGTGATGATGCCATCAGCAACGGCCTGGGCAAAGGCAGCCTCTTGGGCAGCCTGGATGTCTTCCTGGAAGGTTTCCTGATCGATGCCCAACTCATCCAGTAGATCGGGGATGTGCTGGCCGGCTTCTTGGGCCGCTTGCAGCTCGGCTACAGTGATCCCAAGCGCATTGGCGAGCATGGTGTCACGGTCCACATAGTCCTGGACTGCCTGGCGTGCCTGGATGAGATCATACTCTTCCTGAGTGATCTGGCCATCTGCCAACGCCTGAGCTAAAGCGGTCTCGCGGGCGCTATCACGGGCTGCTTCGAAGGCGTCCACGCTGATACCCAGGGCCGCAGCCAGGGCTTCGTCGAAACCTGCAGCCCCGTCGGTGTTGGCGCGAGCTTCTTCGAAGGCTGCCTGGAGTTCTTCTACGCTGATCCCCAGGGCCTCGGCCAGGTACTCGCTTTCACCAGCGCGACCATGGCCGCGCCCGTTTCCGGCGTTGCTGCCAGGGTCAAAGCCATCGCCCGGGTCAGCGAGCGGGGAGGGGGCCAGCGCCATAGCGCCTAGCGACAGGGTCACTACCAGTAAACTAACGATAATCAGGGGTAAGTTGTTTTTCTTGTTCATCTTTTTGTCTCCTTATGACTAAAATTTGATGTTTTTGTCTTGCTTTTTGGATCCGCCCAAAGGATAGCAAATAGATGTTCAGAAATTGTTTAGAGGCTATGAATGATTTATGTTTTCTAGTAACTGCTCAGCTATGGAGGATCTCCCCAAAAAAGGGTGTGCGCACGCAAAGCAGCTGCTTTGCGTTCGCACACCCTTTTTTGGGGATCATCTGTCTGGCTGAGTAGATACATTGAGACTATAATATGAACTAGCTCTCAATGGTATTGAAAATCTAAGGTGGCATCATTTCAATGTGGAAGTGCGAGTCAACGGATTTAGACAAGATTTGTGATGCAAAAGATAACTGAATTTTATTCTGTTACCTTACGAACGCCGCTGCGCCTGGGCTTGATTTCGCTGGTTATCTCTGAGATCGTCACCGAAGGGATCATTTTTCTTTTTGGGGATCCCGAGGACGCATTGATGGGGGCAGCCATTGCGGGTATTTGCGGCTTTTTCATTGCCTATGGAGCGAGCCATATCTTCTTGAAATACCAAACGGAAATCGAAGACAAGAATATTCAGTTGGAGGTTTACCAGAAGGAATTGCAATTGGCCAAAGAGACTCTAGAGGCCAGAGTAGATGAACGAACCAAAGATTTACTGGAGGCCAATCTGCAGATTCAAGCTTCCTTGCGCGAAAAAGATATCCTGCTAAAGGAAATCCACCACCGGGTCAAGAACAATTTGCAGATCGTTTCCAGCCTGTTGTATCTACAATCACGGCGCATTGACGATGAGAATGTGGTCACACTATTTGAGGAAAGTCAGCAGAGAATATTGGCCATGGCCCTTATCCATGAGAAACTCTATTCTTCAGATGACCTTGCTCATATTGACTTTTCTAAATATGTAAAGCGATTGGTAAGGGAAATGGGAGATTTATTCCAGGCAAAATATGGCGAAATCAAGTGCCTGGTAGATATCGAGCCAGACTTTGTACTGGATATCGATTATGCGATACCCTGCGGGCTGATCGTGAATGAACTGGTTTCCAACGCCTACAAGCACGCCTTCAAGAATTCCTCAGGAGGGAGCATTCACATTTGCATGGATAAAAATAATCTAGGTAAAACCGAATTGACGGTTATGGATGATGGAGTTGGGTTCCCGGCTGGTTTTGATCTATCGGATTCGAGTAATATGGGGCTTCAAATCGTCAGCGTACTGGTCCGCCAGCTCAAGGGTGAAATCGATGTTGTCTCTGAAAACGGGGCAAAAATCCACATTACATTCGAAGAAAGATCCCCCCAATAAGATTGAAATTTGAACACATTATTGATGAGGAAACCAGGAACGCCGTTAGGCGTGAATTTTTTTGTATTGGTCAACAGTAGCTTGAACATATGAGCAGACAAACAAAAATCACGAATATGAACGAATGGCTCGAATTGCACGAATATGGAGGGGGATTTTCAGAAAACATTCGTGATCAAAGATGTGTTTGAACTACACTTGACGATTACAAATCTAAGAATTTTATCTCCTGAATTCTCGGATTCCTAATTAATATTCATGCTGCCATTTATTTCAATGGTGAAATACTGGCGCCCTGATTGCTGGGTGCCAGGTGGAAAGCCCTTGCAGATATGCCCGCATCTGCGAAGGCGGCCAGCATGGCTTTGGAGATCGCCTGGCGATTCTCGCCCGGGAAAACGAATAATCCTGGCCCGGCACCGGATAGCGTGACAGCCAGGGCACCAGCTTTTCTGGCTCTTTCGAGCGCATCACGGGAGCCAGGGATCAAGGGAAAGCGGTAGGGTTGGTGCAGTCGGTCGCGAGTGGCTTCAGCCAGCAGGCTGACGTTCCCTGAACGCAGCGCTTCGATGAGGAAGGGTGTGCGGCTGTGATTGAAGATGGCGTCTGCCCGGGGAATAAACTCCGGAAGGATGGCGCGCGCTTCTTCAGTGAGCAGCGCCACATCTGGGAGCACGATCAAGATGGGCATGATCGAGATAGGAATCTGGTGTAAGAGCACCCCGCCATCGTCCTTGATGGCGCCCAACGCCAGGCCCCCAAAGAGAGCCGGGGAAACGTTGTCTGGGTGCCCCTCCATGGAAGTGGCTAAATTTAGCAGATCAAATTTATCCAGTGGGGAACCAAGCAGAGCGTTGGCACCCAGCAGACCGGATAACAGTGCTGCCGTGCTGGAGCCCATGCCAGATGCAAAGGGGATGCGGTTGATACAGCGCAGGCTTACCCCTCCAGGCAGTTCCTCACCCAGGTAGCGATAGAGTTCCAGGAAGGACTTCAGGATGTAATTGCTGGCATCTTTGGGGACTTCCTGTGCGCTTTCGCCATCAGCCTGAACGTGGTAGCCCTCATCGACCAACATGAAGGAAGCCTGATTCCACAAGTCTATGGCCAAACCGATGGTGTCGAAGCCGGGTCCTAAGTTGGCCGCGGATGCGGGTACTTGTACGGTGACTTTGGTGTAGCGATGGTTCATGAGAATATGGCTTCTTCTAAGGCTTCGAGTTTGGGAGGCAGCGAGTTGGGTTTCTGCATGGTCTTTGTGATGATATGGGGATCTTTGAGGCCATGCCCGGTGCAGACGGCAACCACCTTTTTGGCCTGTAAATCGATATTGCCGTTTTGAAGCTCCTTTGCCAGACCCGCCAGTCCAGCCGCCGATGCCGGTTCCACCCAGAGGCCCTCTTTGGCGAGGGATCTCTGCATGGCCAAGATTTCTTCGTCGCTGGCGGCGATGATGCGTCCCTGCGATTCCTCGGCGGCTTGCAGGGCCTGCTCCCCGCGCGCCGGCCGTCCTATGCGGATGGCAGTGGCGATGGTTTCGGGATGATCCACGACATGGCCCAACACGAGCGGCGCGGCGCCCTGGGCCTGTACACCCAGGATTTTTGGCAATCCGGTGGCTTTGATTTCATGATAGGCCTTGAAGCCTGCCCAGTAGGAAGTGATATTGCCAGCATTGCCTACTGGCAAGCATAGCCAATCAGGGGCCTGGCCCAGTGTGTCGCATATCTCAAAGGCGGCAGTCTTTTGTCCCTCGATGCGGTATGGGTTGATCGAGTTGACCAGGGCGATGGGGTGCTGGCTGGAAATCTCTACCACCATGGCTAAGGCATCGTCGAAGGAGCCCTCGATTTGTAATACCTGGGCGCCGTAGGCCACTGCGCCAGCCAGTTTCCCGGCAGCGACCTTCCCTTCCGGGATCAATACCACGGCTTTTAGTCCGGCCCGGGAAGCATATGCTGCTGCGGATGCGGCCGTATTGCCTGTCGATGCGCAGATCACAGCTTTAGCCCCACGCCCGACTGCTTCACTGATCGCGGCGGTCATGCCGCGATCCTTGAAGGAACCGGTGGGGTTCAGGCCTTCGAATTTGATGGATAGTTCGAAGCCACCACCCAACTCTGCTGCCAAACGCGGGACGGGGATCAGGCGCGTATCTCCCTCCAACAAGCTGATCGCTTGCGTGTGGTCAGGTAAATCCAGGTAATGTCCATAACGTTGCAGTACGCCATGGTAACTCATAGGCTGTATCCTTTGATGTTTTCGTGATGGCGGATTATATCAGGGATGGGCGATGCTGATTATTCACTTGGCGTAATAACGATGCAGTTATCAGCACCAAAAGAATTGGAGGCGTAGCCATCGGCGTGCCATTCGTTGCACCAGAACTCGCCATCCAGCAGATAGCGGAAGTGGTATTCGCAGCCGGGCTCTAATTCTAGGGTGATCTTGAACCCACCGTTCTTGCGTTTTTTCATCGGGGTTGCAATAGGGTCCCAATCGTTGAAATCACCCACCAGGTGAACAGTCTGCGCGTCCACCCCCTCAGGAAGTTCTTCCTGGGGAATTTCAAAGGTGATCTTACTGAGCTGGCGTGATTTGACATATTGTTTTTTGAGCATCAATACCTCCAAATCTATTCTTTGCTATGTAAATTCATTGAGACTTATCCAACAAGTACTAAGGTACTTATTAAATTTCTCGAATATATGCTACTATATTTTATAGAATTATGTATGCTTATGGGCTCTCTAGGAATCGCCTGGGTAGCTCCCAGATTTGGGGGGGTGGGGGGGGGGGGGGGGGGCCCCCCCCCCCCCCCCAAACCCCCCAAATCTGGACATTACCAAGGCAGTTCCTGGAGACCCTGATTATGCTTATATCAGCAAAGGAGGATTCTATGAGTAAATTTCCAAAATTTGTCAGGGGGGTGAGGATTATCTTGGTGTTGGTTTTGGTCCTGGCGGCATGCGCCCCTCAGCCAGCTCCCCCGGAGCCTGAGCCTGCTGAGGCCGAACCCGCTGAGGCTGAACCCGCAGAGGCCGAGCCCGCGGAGCCAGAGCCAACTGAGCCCCCACCTCCAACCGACACCCCTGAACCGTCATCAACCCCTGAGCCACCAACGGAAACGCCTCTCCCTACGGAGACACCCTTGCCCACGGAGACGCCCACACCTGAAGTGCAATTCTCCAATTTACCCGCTGACCCCCAGAGGGTAGAGTTCCAGGCTGAGGATGGCAAGAATCTGGTTGGCTATTATTACGCCTCGAAGTATGCCGATGCGCCAGTGATTGTCTTGATGCACTGGGCAGGTGGCGATCAACGCGACTGGTGCCGCATTGCTCCCTGGCTGCAGAACCGCCTCGACGAGAATCCTGCCGAGATGCCGGGTTGTCCAGCGCCCCCAGGGCCTGAGCCCCATTGGGATCCTTCTTGGTTCCCACCCATGGATGAGGCCACATCTTATGCGGTCTTCACCTTCGACTTTCGGGATTTCGGTGAAAGCCAGGCCGGTTTGGGTACTCCCCTGAATTGGGGCCTGGATGGCGTGGCGGCCTATAAGACCGCTTCAGAGATGCCCCGCAGTGCAGCCTCCCTGGGTGCTGGCAAGGTTGCCAAGAATGCTGAGCTGATTGGCGCCTTACCCTGGATCCTGGGTATTGGCTCGAGCATTGGCGCCGATGTTGTCTCGTGGGCGTGTGACAAGTTCAATGCTTTAGGCGAGGCGTTATGCATTGGGGCGATCTCGCTTTCTCCTGGAAGCTACATCGACAATAACTACACCGAGGATGTCAAGAAGCTCTCTGAGGCTGAGCCCCCAGTTCCCGTGAGTTGCCTTGCTGGCGAAGGAGATTACTCTGCCAGCACATGTAGAAATGCCGAGGAATTTCTACATGATATGATAATCTATATCGGCACTGGCGCACATGGCACATTGATGATCGATCCTGACCCTCTTTACGATCCAAATGTGTTGGACTATATCCTTGAATTCGCCGAAATGGTGTTTAGCCCCTTGCAATAAGGGTTGATTCGGATAGATGCTTATACAAAAAGACCGACCCTGGATCAAGCTCAGGTGCCGGTCTTTCCTTATGGGATTGTGTGAGTTCGCTATCCAAGCTCTAGAGGCCCACCAGAACCATCGTCGTCAAACCACTTGATTTCGACCTCCAGGCTGTGCTGGATACCTTTGCGTTTTTTGTCTTCGTCTTCAACCTGGATTTCCAAGATCAAGTTATGGGGCATGGTGAGGGTGAGTTCTTCTTTGCCCTGGCGCAGGACGACCTGACCTGCGTTGATCTTGTCTGCCAACTGTTGTAGGAAAGCGCTCACCTCAGAGCGGTTTTTGCGTTCTTCACTTTTGAATAATCTGGTCTCTTTACCCATTGTAGTTCTCCTTTCTAAGAATATCTCTCACTACTATCAAATTATAAACGATTAAGCATGACAATCATGCATATATACCCCTGAATAATGTAGGGTTTTTGAAAAGATGTTCATGGTTTCACCGCCAAGACGAAAAGATCGCCTACAAGATCGCCAACAATCTAGTGCGGCCGAAAGGCAATCAAGGGAATCTGATCTTGGAAGAAGGCCAGCATCTGCGCTTCGTCGGCAGGGATTTGATAGCCGACCAGCCTGGCCAGGCTGCGCAAGGCCTTGGGGTGCCGTCGATGGTAATCTCTAAAAATAGCTTCTGCTTCACTGGCTGTCAATCGTTCCGCAATCACGGGGATTTGTTTGCCCCCGGCCTGGATGATCACTTTAGGGGTCTTGATGATGTTCTTGAACCAATCGGCCTGCTCCCCAAAACCGGAGGCCACATAGTGAGTATTGGTTTCCCTATCGTAGTGCACTACTTCCAGCATGGCTTGACGGGGTAGACCGCTGACCCGGCCAGTATGCGTCAGCAGCAGCGCTCGATGCCCGAAGATCCAGCCCAACTTCAAGCGATAAAACCAGATCGGTAATCGCCAGAGAATGGCTTTAATCCCCCGTGGCGGATCAGGGAGTTTTGGTGGAGGATGTTTTTCAGTCATATTATTATCCAAAAGCTTATGCCACAGAGAACACAGAGTGATTTTGATTGTACTCTGAGAGCTCGGTGTTCTCGGTGGCTGGCAATCATTTCAGCTCGATGGCACCTTCGGGGCATTGCAGTACGCAGGCTCCGCAAGCGATGCATTTTTCCGTGTCATGATGCCTGACCACGCGCTGCTCGTAATCAGGTGTCCAGCAGCCGATGGGGCAGACCTCGTAGCACTGCCACACGCCGGTACATTTCCCCGGGTTGAAATGGATGCGCAGGCCACGGAGTGTACGAGCGATTGTTAGGTGCTCGGTGAGGGCTTCCTTAATGCTTGGGGTCATGGGTTGAAGGTTAGGGTTAATAGTTAATGGTGAATTGTGAATGGTTAATGGCTAATGGTTAATTGGTGATGCGTTTTTTTGCGGTTTGGATGCTGGCGTTTAGAATGCGGCATAGTTCATCCGCTTCAGATAGCGTCGAGTGAAGCAATGGATCATTGACCAGTTCTGCTCTTTTGATAATTTTAAGCCAGACGAATAATTCGTTCATCTCTTTCATTGAAATACGCATTTTATGCACAAAGTCTCTGGGGCTTTCGGCATTGCGCGCTTCTGCGTAATTTGCCGCTGGTGCTGTTCCACTTCTAATAAGTTGTTTGCGAATATGTACTCCAACATCATTATTTGGTAGTTTGGTGATGAGTTGGATAATGCTCACCGCAAAAGCAATTAATCGTTCTTCAATATCGTCACCTTTGGCCATCATTTCCTCCTCAAAGCATTAATTTGATCAGTCCATATTTTACTGCAATCTATTATACATTAATCATTAACTATTGCCTATTAACCATTAACCATTAACCATGAACCATTATTTTTTTTCACCACCTCATCACCCACGGCACCACCCAATATGCCAATCCCAACACCGCGAAAATGATCCCCTCCGGGATCCAATTAGCTTGCTCGCCGCGCATCAGTGGGGACATACCCTGAAGTTCAGCAGCGGAAAAGACAGATAGCGCAGTCAAACCCAAGCTCCAATTGAACAAGCGCGCAGGCGGCAATGGATTCACGAGTGCGGTGTACATAACAAACCCGGCCAGGGCAATTAACGTCAGTGGAATGCTCTTCTGCAACCCATCACGACCGGGAAGCCAGGGGTGGACGATGGCATAGAAGTAGGACAGGCCCACCAGGCTGAAGGTCACTGGCCAGAAGAGATGCCGCCAGAAGATCAGGAATGGCAGCAGGATGATCAAGCCGTAGAATGCCAGCGTCACTGTGACCATCTCCAGGCGGTCTTTGAGTGGAAAGCTCACCCAGCGCATGGCATCTGTCTTCTTGCGGCCGCCTGATAAGTACTCAGGGAGATCCTCGGCGCGCGCTGGTCCCCAATGCACACCCCAGCCTGTCTGCTGGCGGATCTTCCACCCGTCGACGCCGTTGGCGCATAATTGTGGCAGGATCAGGGCGTGATGATCGACAACTTGCTCCAAGTGTGAGGCCTTGAGCGCGGCGATGATCTTCTCTGCCGTGAAGATACCACCCCCTGCAGCGCACCACACATTGATCCCGGCTGAGTCGGCTACCAATACCCAGGCATCGATTTTGCCGTCTATGGCTTGCGCCAGCCGCCGCACGGTCAAGTCGAAATTGCCCGTTACCAACACCGGTGATTTCGATGATGGCACGCCGATGGCATATAAGCCGGTCTTTACTTTGGGATAGGGCGGCAGGATGCGGAAAAAGAGGCTGGCGATATCGAGCAGAACACTGCGTAGAGAGACAACGTGTCGAAGTTTTGGAATACTTGCAAGTGAAGAGAGCTGGGAAGTGGGCAGTTGGCGATGGGAGGCTTCGAATAAGATTAAGCTGCCCCACAGGGCGGAGGCTGATATTTGTGCGGAAAAGCCGACTCGCTCGAGGGTGGTTCTGAAATCCTTCAGCGGACGCGTGCTCGTGCGCGTGATCAGCCAGGTGATCAATGCTAGAGGCAGGCGTACCAGGTTGTAGATCAGCTTCTGAAAAATACCCTGTGGAGTGATCTCGTCTGCGACGAGCAGGCGACCTTCTGGCCTCAGCAGCTTGAGACAGCTCTCGAGCAGGTAAGTCTGCTGCTCTGCGGGGATTTCGCTGAAAACCAGGGTGGAGACAATTATGTAAAAGGAGGCCTCGGGGAAGTGGTCTTCGGCCTGGGATGCATCCATCAGCTCGAGCACCACGCGCCCACTCTCAATTTCAGACTCGAGCTTCCGCTCTGCTTCAGCGAGCATCGCAGGGGACGAGTCGATCCCTACAACAAAGGCTCCTGCCTCGGCCATCATCTGGGTCAGTGTGCCCGTGCCGCAGCCAATCTCCAGGACGCGCAAATTCTCGATGATATATTCGTCAACGATCCTTCGCTTGAGCCGTTGCAAGCGGCCCAGGGTGAGCATCTCGATCCCCCGATCATAGTTTTTGGGGCTGGTCTCCAGCCACTTCATGAAGACCGTAGCCATTTCAAGCTCCTTCTTTAGAAGTCAGATTAACGCTTGCGCCTCTGCTTGCGTGGTAATTTATATTTCTGAGGCCCAGGGGAGAGGAAGTTCAATTTGATGACTTCATAGCGGATCAGCAACCAGAGCAGGCCGATGACGCCCATGATGGCGTAGATCAGGCGCGACCAGCTCAGGTCGGTGCCGGGGATGCGCGGTTGGTCGGGGCGAAAGGCTTCGATGATCACCCGTCCAACACCTGCCAGTAAGAGCCAACTGGCAAAGGCTGCGCCGGGTTTGATTTTATCTTCGTAGCGCCGAACTACCCACAGGATCAGGCCAGCACTGAGGAAATTCCAGATCATTTCATAAGCAAATGTAGGGTGGAAGCGCGTTGTCTCTGCTGGGTAAAGGGCCAGGTTATTCCAGGGCGCGATGCGGTGCAGGCCATCGATGGGAATGCCCCAGGGTAGATCGGTGGGAGGCCCATAGAGTTCCTGGTTGATGAAGTTGGCCGGTCGGGCGAGAGCCTGGCCGATGAGCAACGAGGGCGCAACAGAATCGAGGATCAGCAGGATATCGACTTTGTGGCGCCGGGCGTAAAGATAAGCGGCGCCCAAGCCGAAAAGGACCGCCCCGAAAATATGTAGTCCGCCTTCGGTAATGCGCAGGATGCGCCCTGGATGATCGAGAAAGGTTCTGCCGCCACCGAAGATGTCGTTGAGCACATACCATACCCGGGCGCCGATGATCCCGGCAGGCAGCACCCAGATCAGCGCATCCCAGACAAACTCGGATTTCCCCCCGCGGCGCACGATTTCTTTCTCCGTAATCCAGGCACTGGCCATCACGCCAATGGCAATCAGCAAGCCATACCAGCGGAAGGCAAGCTCAAATTTTCCTAAGTTGATTGTGAAGATGACCGGATCGATCATACTGACTCCTAATCTATTGCTTGATAATTTATCACGAATTTGTAATGGGTAACAGGAGCTTGAACACTTGTCATTGCGAGCGAAGCGAAGCAATCTCCTCTGCTAATGTGGGAGATTGCTTCGGCGGTGAAGCTGCCTCGCAATGACATTCGTTAGTTATTTAGTTCAACATCCTGTTGGCAAGCACAATATTCGTGCAATTCGAATCATTCATTGAAATTCGTGATCTAAATATTACTCGATATATCCCAAGGCGCGCAGCCGCTCCTGGACATGCTCCTCATGCAGGTTGCCGGCTTGCGTATTCATGTTTGCCGGTGATCGGGCAGACGCCCAGGTCAGACAATGATCCAATGTTGTCGCCAGGTGTTCGAGTCGGGGATCATTGTCGACAATGGCCGAGTTCTCACCAGGATCCACAGTCAGGTCGAAGAGGGTGTCGCCTATGTTATCCACTCGCATGAGTTTATGGAGATCATCATAGATCGCCCATTGGGTGGCGTTGCAGTTGAATTGATCCATAATGGCCGGTTCGTGTTTCTCGATGATTTTGATCAAATTCATAGAGGGGTACCCTTCGCTGAAAACCTGCCGGGGAGCAGTTGAAATGGATCGATTTAGATCCGCCAGGCTGTACGAACTGGTCTTGACCGTATCGGCATAAGTGAGGGCGATCTCTTCGAGGCCGGCAGCTTGTAAGGCGGTGTGGAATAGATAGGTTGTCGATACCGGATCACGAAGGCGCTGCCCCTCGGTTTGGCCAGGGAAGCGGATCAGTAATGGCACGTGAATCAACTCCTGGTAGACCCCCAGTCCATGGCCCATGAGATTGTGTTCCCCGAGCATCTCGCCATGGTCGGCGACGATGATCACCAGGGTATTATCCCTGATCTCGGGTTCATTTAAGCTGGCCAAAAATTGACCCAAGAGGTGATCCTGATGGGCGACTTCAGCATCGTACATATCACTCAAGGTTTGAGCTTCTAAGGCTGTGTAGGGCTCTTTCATTGGCAAGAGCCAGTGGAATGCCCGGGTATTGTAATCGCGCATGAAGTCTGCGGCTTCGAGCTCGTCCTTGACGATTGGGGCGAATTTCTTGATGAATCCCTCAGGGGGGATATAGGGCAGGTGTGTACCCATCAGATTGAGAAAGGTGAATTGGGGCTGAGACCCATCCTGGACTCTGCTGTAGAAATACTGTGTGGTGTCCCTGATCGAAGCTGCCCCATTCCCTTTGAAGTTGGCATAACGCGTCCAAAGCGTGACCAACCTGGGATTGAGGATGAATTGGAACACTGCTGGCGATCCGGCTACCGCTTGCTGGATGGGTGTAGCAATGCGTTCGAGAACCTGCCTGTATCCATGGCGCAAATTGTTGAAGGCCTTCAAGGGCAAGTGCCCATTTTGCATGGGTGTGGATTGGATAGCCCCCCCATAATTGTAGAACTGGTCAAAGCCCCGTCGCAGTCCATTCTCCAGCACCCCTACCAGGGGGTTGTTGCAGAATCCGGTGGTTTGGTAGCCTTCAAATTTGAGGTGTTCAGCCAGGGTAGTAAAATCGCCGCTGAGCGCGCTGCTGGCCTGGACGGTCAGATGTGTGCTGGGGAATTCCCCGCTGAACATAGAGGCATGCGAGGGGATGGTCCATTGCGCGGGAGCAATTGCATTTTCGAAGAGCGTGGCATTCCTGGCAAAATCATCCAGATTTGGTGATGTGCCTCTTGGATACCCGTAGCAGCCCAGTCGGTCGACGCGATGGGTGTCCAGGACAATGAAGACAATGTTTGGTTTTTGCATAAGTTTAGTAATACAGCGCAATGTTGCGCTGAGGCCGGTCTCCTGACCGTGCCGGCACGGTCAGGAGACCGGCCTCAGCAGAACTTTTTGCATAAGCTTAGAAAGCGTCTGAATAGCAAATTCTACCAGCCAGACCCCGGGAATTTGTCCATCATTCAGTTCAAAAAAGTGTTTCGCAGCCTGTTGTTTCAGTGGCAAAAGCATCCTTCTGGAAATCCCTGGGGTCTTTTCAGACAGTTTCTTAATAGTTAAAGGCACCCAATGCGGCCAGCGCGATGACAATTCCGATCCCCAAGAGACATCCTGCAACCATTTCAGCGATGGTATGTCTTTTCAGAAAATATCTGACGTAAAAGGTCAGAGCTACGAGCGGCAGAATTGCTAACCCGGCCAGGTAGTCGAAACCAAATCCAGCAAAAGCTGCGATGGTAGAGATGCTTGTTGTGTGAGCGCTAATCAACCAGCGGGCGTTGATGATCGCCAACATTGTGATGGCGCTGATATTTGTGATGATGAATGCTAACAAGAGTGGGGAGCTACTCAGGGCTCTTAGAATGAAATAGGCCACGATTGCCCCAACGATTCCCAATATGTAAGGAACGGTACGTTCACTCTGCTTGCTGATGTGTAAGTCATTAATCTGGCCTGTTTTCAACAGATAAACGATATACAGGATCGGCATCAATGTGGAAAGAAAACCAAAAATGGCCGCATGCAATGAGCCCCTCAGAAAGGGCAGCTCGATCCAGGCGATAATAAACCCGCTGAGTGCGAATGTGCTGGGGGGGCTGAAGATGTTGGAATACATCCGGGCATAGCGGACAGCCGCGTTGGTGTTGTTGGGGTTGGCGTCTAGTGGATTACGGATCATGTATTTTGATTTTCGACGATTGGAAACCGAAAAATTTTACCATGAACACACCAAGGTCACCTTACCAAATCAGACAAATTTGGTATAATCCGGGCTTGGCACGATACGAGACTGCGATGATGTGCACCGCCGGGCTTAGCCCGGTGTTGTTGTGTATATTTATAATTCAATACTCTTGAGATCGAGAGAGCATTTTCTCCAGTAAGAATTGCTAGTGGTGGAGTATGATATGCCTTGCAAAGATCAGTTACGACCAAATATTGGCAACAAAATTGAAGGAAATAGCGTATGGAAAAGAAAGATCATTTAGATTTATACCATCAAATGGTGCTTATTCGCCGAGTCGAGGAGCGCGCCGCTGAGCTCTATCAGCAGGGCAAGATCGGCGGATTTTTGCACTTATATATTGGGCAGGAGGCAGTCAGCACGGGACTGATCTCTGCTCGCCAACCCCAGGACCGGGTCATCACGGCATACCGCGATCATGGTGTGGCGATCAATGTGGGCATTTCCGCTGATGAGGTCATGGCAGAATTGTTAGGCAAATCCACTGGGATATCGAAAGGCAAAGGCGGCTCGATGCACATGGCCGATGTAGAAAAGAATTTCTGGGGAGGGCATGCCATCGTGGGTGCACATTTGCCCATTGCCGCAGGAATGGCTCTTGGTGACCAGTATTCCGGCAATGACGGCGTCACCATTTGTATGTTTGGAGACGGCGCCACCAATATTGGTTTCTTCCACGAAGGGGTCAACCTCTCGAAAGTTTGGGATTTGCCCGTTTTGTGGGTCTGTGAGAACAACCAGTATGGCATGGGTACGACCATCGAGCGCGCTTCGGCGGTCTCTGAAATCAGGCAGAAGGCTGAAGGGTATGGCATTCCCAACGAGCGTGTCGATGGGATGGATGTCATGATTGTACGTGAAGCGGCCCTGAAAGCGCTGGAATATATCCGCAGCGGGAAAGGCCCCTACTTTTTGGAGATTATGACATATCGCTATCGCGGTCACTCCATGGGTGATCCTGAGCGCTACCGAGAATCTGGTGAGGTCAAGGAATGGCAGGAGAACGATCCTATCGGCATCTACCGTGCCTATCTGAAGAAAAAGAAGATCGCCAAAGACCCTGAGTTGGATGCCATCGACAATAGCGTCGAAGACGAAGTCCAGGCCGCGGTGCAGTTTGCTGAATCCAGCCCCGAGCCAGCACCTGAAGAGTTGTTCAGCGACGTCTACGCAAATTAAAGAGAAAGAGTTATGTCTAAACCAATTACAATGCGGGAAGCCATATCGCAAGCCATCTGGGAAGAGATGGAGCGCGATGAGAACGTTTTTATCCTGGGGGAAGAAGTCGGTGTTTGGGGAGGAACGTATGCCGTGACCAAAGGTTTTTATGATCATTTTGGCCCCAAGCGGGTGCGTGATACGCCCATCGCCGAAGCGGCCATCGTGGGCGGTGGTATTGGTGCGGCCATGGTGGGACTGCGCCCTATCGCTGAGCTGATGACCATCAATTTTGCCTTTGTGGCGATGGACCATATTGTCAATGAGGCGGCCAAGATGCGCTACATGTTCGGCGGGCAAATGTCGGTGCCCCTGGTCATTCGGGCGGTGAGTGGTGGTGGCCGCCAGTTGGGTGCTACCCATTCGCAAACGCCGGATGTCATCTTTGCTCATTTCCCTGGCTTGAAAGTCGTCGCCCCTGGTACCCCATACGATGCCAAGGGATTGCTAAAGTCAGCCATCCGCTCAGATGACCCGGTGATGTTCATCGAACATGCCACTCTCTACCAGACACGCGGCGAAGTGCCCGAAGACGATTTCACGGTGCCGATTGGAAAATCTAAGGTCCAGCGCCCAGGAAGTGATGTCACCATTGTGACTTACAGCAAGATGTTGGATATTTCAACCAAAGCGGCTGACCAGTTAGCCAAAGAAGGCATCGAAGCCGAGATTGTTGATCTGCGAACATTGCGCCCGCTGGACATGGAGCCGGTATTAGAGTCCTTCCGGCGCACAAACCGGGCCGTGATCGTCGAGGAGGGCTGGCGCTCTTACGGCGTGGGCTCGGAGATCTCGACCCGTATTTATGAAGAGGCTTTTGATTATGTCGATGCCCCCATCAAGCGCGTTGCCCAAACCGAAGTCCCTTTACCCTACAACCGTACTCTCGAACAGTCTGCACTCCCCAATGTCGACGATGTCATCCAGGCGGTCAAGGAGGTGCTCTAATGGCTGAAGTGGTATCCATGCCCAAGCTGGGTTTTGATATGGCCGAAGGCGTCCTGGTTCGCTGGGTGATCGCAGAGGGCGGCGATGTTGAACGCGGCCAGGTATTAGCCGAGATCGAGACTGATAAGGCAACTGTCGAAGTCGAGTCCGCGCATACTGGGGTTGTGCATCGTCATCTGGCTGGGGAAGGGGATATCCTTCCAGTAGGTGTACCGATAGCCGTAATTGGTGAGGCGGGCGAAGAGATCAATGTGGATGAGTTGGTTGGAGCAGGTGAGCAAGGCAGTGTGGAAGAGATCGAGCAAGAAATTGACGGAGAAAGCACCCCGGCACCCCAACCCCCCAGCACCCAAGCCGTTGAAATTGCTCAGTCTGGGGATGGGAAATTCCCCGAAGGTGTTAAGGCCTCCCCTCTAGCCCGGCGCATGGCCCGCGAATACAGTCTCGATTTGAGCGCCATACAGGGCAGTGGCCCTGGTGGTCGTATCGTCAAGAAAGACATTGAAGCATATATGGCAGCCCCGCCAACCCCTGCGCCAATCAGTGCGCCTGCATTTACCCCATTAGGGCCTCCGCCCGCTGACGAAACTGTTCAACTGACTAAGCTACGCCAGGCAATCGGCCGTCGCATGGTTGAGGCCAAGCAGCAGTTGCCGCATTTCTATGTGACTAGCGAATATGATATGGCTCCCCTGATGGCGCAGCGGGCGCAGATTAACAGCATGCTGGCGGAATCGGGAGAGAAACTGTCTGTGAATGACTTCATCGTCAAAGCAGTTGGCCTGGCCTTGCGAGAATTCCCTAACCTGAACGCATCTCTGCAAGGCGAAAGCGTGCTGCATTATGGACAGGTCAATGTCGGTGTGGCTGTGGCTGTCGAAGGCGGCTTGTTGACTGTCGTCAATCGCCATGCCGACCAAAAGTCTCTGCGCCAGATCTCTGCTGAAACCAAAACAATGGTGGCACGCGCTCGCGAAGGCAAAGTGCGCCCCGATGATATCGAAGGCTCGACATTTTCTGTCAGCAACTTAGGTATGTTTGATGTCGAGCATTTTATCGCCATCATCAATCCCCCTGAGGCTGCCATCCTGGCAGTGGGCTCAGTTCTTGAAGTGCCGGTTGTGAAGGACGGTGAAATTGTGGCTGGGTTGAGGATGAAGGCCACCATCTCCGTGGATCACCGTATCAGCGATGGTGCCGAAGCCGCCCAGTTCATGCAGGCGCTGGGGAAGAATTTGCAAGAGCCGCTGCGTTTGATGTTATGAAGTTAAACTATGTTTCTGCTGAAATATCAAGTCCGTCGCTTTGCGTGCCATCCGGGCATAACGGACTTTCTGTCTCAGCAGAGATTTCAATCTCTGATAGGTTCAAAATATTCATAACTCATGTTACGCATAATGGAATATCACTTACTCTTCATCCAAAAAAAACCATTCAAAAGTGTCATTCCGAGCGACTCACCCAAAACACTCCAAATTTCTCAGCAAAGAGCGAGGAATCCCTATGGTGACACTTCCTCACGGGCCCTCTACGGGATTCCTCGGCGCTTTTTAGTTCTACTTTTGAAGACTCTGGCAACCGCCGCTTCTCGGAATGACATCTCACGATGCACGGCTTTCTTGATCGATTCCATATGACTGGCAACCCGAAAGTGCGTAACATGAGATCATAATGCACACCCCCATTTAAATCGCCTCAGGTAAATTAATCTTCCCGAGGCGATTTTTCGTTTGTTTTTGGGTAGTAGCCCAACCTCGTTGGACGCGTCTCAACAAGAAGAATCGCCTGCATCTCGCCGCCAACGCGGTTGGCTTTCTACCCATAGAAGTGAATTATTAATAGGAGTTACGCAGTTGCCCCCCTAGCCCCCCCGCCTGTGGCGTTGGGGGGAATCTTTATAAAACTCCCCCCAGAATTGGGGGGTTGGGGGGGCGTTCTTCGAGAAATAGCTTCCCATCTGCGTAACACCTGTTATTAATCCGGATCTGGGTCAATCACGTTGACCTCGACAAAGAACGTGGATACTCCACTAGGTCCCACACCGAAGAGCTGCCCGTTTGCAGCTTTAATGATCCAATATCCTTTATAAACACCCGGTTTCGAGGGAGCTTTCATCAACACGTCGACATTGGCATAACCCCAGGTTTGGACTTCTCCTACCGGGATCATGGTGATCGATGCCGCCGCGTTTAAGAGATCTCCTTCGACGAATCTTAGCTCATAATTTTGATCCCAAGTGCAACTGCCCGTATTCTTCAAGCGGAAGGTTTGGGTAAAGAAGGTATTGATGTGAACAGTCCCGCCATCGGGTATTGATTTGGTTTCAAGATTGGCTCTGTTACAAGGCAGGCCGCTGGTGGGTGTCAGGGTTGGGGCCTCGGTGGGGGATGATGTTGGGGTTTGAGTGAGTGTTGTTGTGGGGGTCGATGTGGGTGGCAGCGGAGTGAATGTATTTGTTGGAGTAGTTGTAAAAGTCGGCGTTGCAGAGAGCGCAGCGACGCGCGCAGTCTCAGTGAACTGCGCGTAAACAGTCTGTATTGCGGCGGTCAGGGTAAGTTCTGTTGCTTCTTCAATTAATGCCGCTGCTTCTTCGATTACGGCCGCTTCTTCTGGTCTGTTACAGGCGCAAAGCAAGAAGATGGTCAGTGTGAGAACGATAAATAGAGTAGTTTTTCTCATGGTAGCCTCCTGCCTTCCATTCTCCATAACGAAGTCGCTTGGCACTACCTGGCGGTACTGATCCCACATCCAGGGTCGCTCGAAGCGCTTTGTTATTCATTATTCCATGGGGAAACACCCGCATTCGGAATAGGTCTACTTGTCTACGACTTTGATCTCAATCCAAATCCAGCCATTAGCATCTGGCCCGACGCCAAAGATCTTTCCAGTGTCGCTGACGAATTTCCAATAACCAATAAAGGTGCCCTCCTCTGCTGGGGCTCTCATGGGGACTTCAATATTGGCATAGCCCCAGGTAGGGATTTCGAAATCCGTGATCGAAATCGAGGCCTCAGCTCCCAGGAGATCACCTTCATAGAACCTCAGAATGTAATCTCGATTCCAGGTGCAATTGCCGATATTTTTGACCCGCCAGACTTTGGTGAATTCTTGACCAAGAGCAAATTCAGTCCCATCGGGAACAGATTCGTACTCCAGATTTGCTTTCAAGCAGGGCATTCCAGAATCTTGGGGCTGTGCTGGTTGCTGAGGTTGAGGTGCGGCTGCATTTGCACCCGCATCCTGGGCCTGAACTGTAAATGTGGGGGTTTCAACAAAGACGTTCGTTGGGGTTTCAGTGGGCACTAATGTGGCTGTCAGAGTAGGCAATGGCGTATTTGTGGGTATCGGTGTGGGTGTAGCCATCGCCGCCTCAGCTGCTCTGGTCTGTTCAATCTGGGCATATACCGTTTGAACCGCAAAGGTTACCTGTTGATCACGATTTTCTTCGGAAGGGGGTGCTTGTTGTCCGGTGCAGGCACTTATTGTGCTCGCGAGTAGAATTATGCTAATCAGCAATAGAATCTTTTTGTTCATGGAGTACTCCTTGAGAATCTGCTTTGGGTGATTGATACGATCTGCTCGTATTTTCACATCTGGAGTATTATACTCATATGATCCCAAAAATGCACATTCCAGTTTTGGTAGTAAAATATCACCTAGAGGACAATGAGAATGGCACGAACTTCAACTACTGTACTGGTCGTCGATGACGAACGTGACACGCTGGCGTTGTTGCGCCTGGCCCTCAATCGGGCTGGTTTCCGGACTCTGGTAGCCGCCTCCTGGGAGGAAGCTGCAGAGAGGGTAAAAGAGGTTTATAAACAAGGTAGCACGATTGATGTAATTGTGCTTGATTTGATGATCCCTGGTCGGTCTGGGTTCGACATTATGCGCTCTCTGCAGGTGGTGCTTAAACCCATCCCGCCAGTTATCATGCTTACTGCGGTAACGGGATTCGAGCAACAAGTTCAGGCGCGTGAGTTGGGCGTATCGCGATATCTCACCAAGCCAACTACGCCAACCAAATTGATCCAGGCCATCGAGGCAGTTCTCGCTGAGAAAAAGAAATAGAATGGGGAAATCTATTTTCTTTGATCTGGGGTACATTGAAGCTTCAATTGAAGAACTAAAATCGTATATTCTTTCGGACAAGCTATTTTGGTCTTTGAGTGGATATCCATCTCCCACAGCGCAACCTTTTCCGAAACTTACTTTGGGAGGCCTGCTGCTGGCTTTAGCTCGGTCACGCTCCCGAGCAGATTCACTTGAAGATACAGGCCACGTGGAAATGTTAGCAAGAAAAATAGAGATATTCTCTACAAAATGGCGGGTTGCATGGGAAGGAAAGGCAGCCCGGGAATACCACTCTCGCTTGCGGCAATGGGGGAATTTCCTGAATGAGTTGCAGCATGATCCGCAGGAACATGCTGTGTATTACCGCTATGAAGTGCGCCTGCGAGTAATTGTAGAGCTATTGAGAAGTCAGATCGGCGACATCCAAGACCAGGAGCTCGATTACCTGGACAAACTTGACCGAAGGTTACGGGCTCAGTTTGTCCCTGGCGACTTCATCTGGGACGCGGAACTGAGAGGCGGGTTCCCGGAAACTGAATTCTGGTTTTTGTGGGGGAGACTGTCAGTATATTCGAGTTAATCAGGATTTTCTGATTGGGATAATTTAGTCGTCAGGCAAGCTAATAGGTTGCGCGTGCCCCCCTGCGGTTCTCCAGTGGTAAGTGCGAGGATGGGCTGGCGCAATGCCGAAGCAGTTTCCGCGTTGATGGGAACGATTTGAACATTCTCTGCGGGAAGCCATGATTGGGTGATATAGCCTAGCCCTTGAGACCCCCCGTCGATTGCTTCCAGTAACTTCCCAGGGTTAGGGGCAATCTTTGTATGAGGGGAGATTTGATTATTCTCCAGGACAACTTCATCGAAAACAACTCGCAGCTCACTGTTTTCTGGAAAACTCCAGGCCTGGTATTGAGGCTCAATGGAAGTGTATATCTGTCTTATGTCCGCCAGTTCAATTTCAGTGAGGGGAATATCGGGGTTGGCAATAATTACGATTTGCTCCCATCCCAATAAAGTAGCGGAGCCTGAATATCCCTCGGGAGGGGAACCCAGCCAGAGGGTCGCCTCAGCAGCCCCAACGTCGAGAGCCGTTGAGGGCCACTCATCGACTGTCAGTGCAATCTCAGGGTGGTCAAGCGCGCATTGGTGCAGTGTCTCCCTCATCCAACCCAAAGCTGGCGTATGGATCACTCTGGTGTGTTCTGGCGTGGCTGGGGGCGGCGAATAGTCGTATGCACTGCAAGCTGTAATTAGAATGAAAAAGAGTAAGGGTAGCAATTTGCGCATAGTCAATCAACTAGAGCAGGAGGAATGCTAGATTGATCATACCAAATAATATGCAATAAAAGGCAAATATATAGAGCGGCTGCTGGGTGAGAAAGCGCAAAAGCCAGCGGATGGAAATGTATCCCACGACCGCCGCAGTGATGAAACCTGGCAGGAATATGGATACATTTGCAGTGGTATTGGGTAATTGGATGAACTTGATCAGTCCAACCAGGCCGGCAGCCAACAAGATTGGGAAAGAGATCAGGAAGGAAAATCGTGCCGCAGACTCTCGATCGAGGTTGCGCGCCATGCCGCCTGTAATGGTTGCTCCAGACCTGGATATGCCTGGAAAGATTGCCAGGATTTGGAAGAGGCCGACGATGAAAGCGTCTGCCCAGGTGATGCTTTCGAAACTGCGCTCTCGTTTGCTCACCTTTTCGGCAATCATTAGTAACGCCGCTGTGCCAAATAAAAACAGGGAAGTCCCTAAGGGATTGGCAAATGCCTGCTCGAAAGTATCCGCAAAAAGCAGATATACGATTCCGGCAGGAACGGTGGCTAAGCCCAACTTCCATCCCAGCGAGGAATTTTGATCCTTTAAGGGCTGTTTGGACCATAATCCTTTAACAAGGGCAATGGCAATATCGTACAAGTCGTGCCAAAAGTATGCGATCACTGCTACCAGTGTAGCCACTTGAATGAGCACGTCGAAAACGAATTTGTCTTGATCTGGGATAACCCAACCTAAGAGATGGGGTGTGAGTACCAGATGCCCGGAACTGGAAATTGGTAGAAATTCAGTGGCCCCTTGAATGATGCCGAGGATGATGGATTGAAGAATGGTCATTGGTGTGGGTTGGAAGATGGGTATTGGATTTACGATATTTGATTTACGATTTTAGATTTTGGAGATTAGGTATTGGTGGGTTGGAGGAAGTATTCGTTGGTGAATTGGTCGAAGTGACCTGCGATGATGGCTTTGCGGATTTCGCTCGTTAGTTCGATCAGTGTGTGAAGATTGTGGATTGACAAAAGCGTAGACCCCAGCATTTCTTTGACGCTGACCAGATGCCGGAGATAGGCGCGGGTGAAGTTCTGGCAGGTATAACAACTGCAGTTGTCAACTAAGGGGTTGGGATCCCTGGCATACTCGGCCTTGCCAATGTTGATGCGACCTCGGCCACTGAAAGCAGATTTATGACGGGCCAGTCTTGTGGGGAGTACGCAGTCGAAGATATCTACACCGCGCAGTACCCCATTGACCAGGTCATCCGGCGTCCCGACACCCATCAGGTAGCGAGGCTTGCCTTCGGGAAGGATTTTGTCGACGATCTCGAGGATGGAATGCATTTCTGCTTTCGTTTCACCGACCGATAAGCCCCCGATGGCATTGCCAGGAAAATCCAGTGAGGTGATAAATTCAGCCGATTGGGCTCTCAGGTCTGGGAAGATACCCCCTTGAACGATGCCGAAGAGAGCCTGGTCTGGCCTCTTTTTTGCTATCAGGCAGCGTTCTGCCCAGGCATGGGTGCGCCGCATGGATTGCTCGTTGTAGGTACGCGTATAGGGTTCGGCGCACTCGTCGAAGGCCATGATGATATCTGCGCCCAGGTTCTCTTGAATGGAAATGGCACTTTCAGGGGTCAGGCGATGTGTGGAGCCGTCGATATGGCTCTTGAAAGTCACGCCTTCGTCGTCGATGTCGCAGATGCCTGCCAGGGAATAAACTTGAAAACCGCCAGAATCGGTCAGGATAGGCCCAGACCAATTCATAAAATTGTGCAAGCCTCCCATCTCGGCGACCAGCTCATCCCCAGGGCGCAGATATAAATGATAGGTGTTTGCCAGGATCAATTGGGCGCGAATCTCCTGCAGTTGGGCTGGCGTGAGCGACTTAACGGTTGCTTGCGTTCCCACTGGGGCAAAAATCGGTGTCTGGATTTGGCCATGAGGCGTGTAAAAAATCCCCGCACGAGCGCGACCATCCTGAGCGATCCGTTCAAAGGAGAAAGTTTTAGGCATGACGGTGGTTGATTATACCCTTATTGATTGAGACGAGGTGATATAATTCTCCCGCCTCAAACTGACCATCATTCACTACCCACTGCCCACTAATAACTATCCACTAAAACATGTTACCAGATTTCCGCAGCCGCCAACGCGATTACTTACTTGAAATAGCGCGCGCCATTACCCAGGAGCTCGAGTTGGATAAGTTATTGGAGCGCATCTTGCGCACGGCGGTTGAGATGTTGGCTGGCCAGGCTGGGATCGTTGCCTTGCGAGATGAGGAGGGTGGCTGGAAGGTCGCTGCCTCGCATGGCCTCACGCCGGCATTCTTACAGCAGATTGATCCCTTATTGGCAAAGGTGCCCGATTACGAGGATCCGGCGCGTTTCGAACTCCCCGCCATAAACCGCTTGCTGCAGAGTTTGACGCGCTCAGCGAGTAGCGATCTGCTCAGAGGGGTTGCATTACCATTAATTGCTCGCCAGCGCGTGGTTGGGCTGACCTTTATCTTTCGAGCTTATCGCACTGTCTTTTCGAATAACGATCTAGCTTTGCTGCAGAGTTTTGCAGATCAGGCAGCCATTGCTGTGCATAACGCTCAGCTTTACACTCAGATCCGCTATGAGAAGCAGCGCCTAGATGCTATGCTTGATTCGGCTGCTGATGGCATTTTGATCATGACACCAGATCATACCATCGAACGTTGTAATCCAGCTTTTGCCAGGCTTTGGGGCGAGAAGCTGGAAGAAATCCAGGGTAAATCTCATGATCAGATCGTGCGCTGGATACGTCGGGAGCAGGGCTCTACCTTAGAAGAGGCTGAGGTTGGCGGGTGGCCCTTGACAGCACATGCCACGCTATACGTTGAAGGGGATATCGAATGTCCCAGCGGTGTTCCTCTGGCAGTAGGCATTACCTATGCCCCTTTGATTTCCCCGGAAGGCAATTTGCTCAATATTATTGCCACGGTGAGGGATATCACCCACTTCCGTGAGGCCGAAGAACTCAAGAGTACCTTCATCTCCGTGATCAGCCATGAATTGAAGACACCCGTAGCGCTCATTAAGGGTTACACGGGAACGTTGCGGCGCGATGATGTCTCCTGGGATGATGAAGTCGTCCAGGATAGTCTCGAAGTCATCGAGGAAGAGGCAGACCATTTGACCTCTTTGATCGAAAATTTATTGGACGCTTCGCGATTGCAGGCTGGCGGGATCAAATTGAATCTGGCTGATATTTCTCTGGAAACATTTAGCAAGCGTTTGGTGGAGCGATTCCAGACCCAGACTTCTAAGCATAATATTGTGATCGATTTCCCCGCGGATTTTCCGGTTGTGATGGCAGATGAAGGCCGTCTTGGGCAGGTGCTCTCGAATTTGATCTCTAACGCCATCAAGTATTCTCCTGCGGGAGGCGAGATCCGCCTGAGCGGGCAAATCCGCGCTGACCAGGTGATCATTTGCATTCAAGATCAAGGTCCCGGCATAGCTGCCGGTGATATTCCCCATATTTTCGACCGCTTCTATCGTGCAGAAGAAGCCAGTCGCACAACAAAGGGCGCCGGACTGGGGCTGTATCTGACGCGCGCCATTGTCGAAGCGCATAGTGGCCGCATTTGGGTCGACCCTCGACCTGGGGATGGAGCCAGGATATGTTTCTCGCTGCCTAGATGATTGCGCGTTTGAATTTATCCTTTATAATACTAACCTTGAAAGTATGATGCCAAAAAATAGGTGTGCATGGCGGAGTACTCCGCCATGCACACCTATTTTTTGGAAATTAGACAACTATGGAGTAATGAATGCCTAGAACGCAACTCAACTGCCCCAATTGCAGGCAACCTATTGTCGCCGAGATAGAGCAATTATTCGATGCCGGTCAAGACCCCAGGGCAAAACAAGCCTTGATATCAGGGGTGTTTAACATTGCCCAGTGCCCACATTGCGGGTATCAAGGGAATCTGGCTGCGCCTATCGTGTACCATGACCCTGAAAAAGAGCTTTTGCTCACTTTCATCCCCACAGAATTGGGATTATCGCGCGATGAACAAGAGCGCATTATTGGCCCATTGATCAACAAAGTTGTCAATGACCTGCCTCAGGAACAGCGCAAGGGGTATTTGTTCAGTCCGAAAACGATGCTAACTCACAAGTTGCTGGTCGAGACCATCCTCGAGGCAGATGGGATTACCAAGGAAATGATCGCAGCCCAAGAACAGAAAATGGCGCTGATCCAAAAGTTGATAGAAGCACCTGAAGAGGCGCGGCCAGAGATGATCCGCCAAGAAGATGAACTCATCGACGAAGAGTTTTTCGCCCTTTATTCCCGCCTCGTTGAGGCGGCGCTGGTGGGTGGTGATCAGAATGCTGCGCGTGATTTGCGAGATCTACAGGATGCGTTGCTCGAGAACAGCAGTAAGGGTGCAGAGCTCAAAGCTGAAGCCGAGGAGATCCAGGCTGCCCGGCAAGCCCTCGAGGAGATCGGTGAGCAACTCACCCGCGAGAAATTGCTCGATCTGGTCATCGAAGCGCCAAACGAAACCAGGTTGCGGGCCTATGTGCAAATGGCTCGCCCCGGAATGGATTATCAATTCTTCCAACAGTTGAGTGAGAAAATGGAAGGTGTCCAGGATGATGCCAAGACCAGTCTCTTGGAATTGCGTGAAAAATTACTGGAATATACCGCTGAAATCGATGCGGCAATCGAACAACGCCTGCAGATCGCTCGTCAAAATCTAGAGACGCTGCTTCAGGCAGAGGATATCGAAGGCACCATGCAGGCCAATATGGCTGCAGTGGATGAGTTCTTCATCCAGGTTCTTACCGAGGCCCTCGAAGCTGCTCGGCAGAATGGTGATTTAGACAAGTCTAGTAAATTGCAGCAGATCATGTCTACCATCGAGGCGCAATCAACTGCGCCACCGGAATACGAGTTGATTGATGAGCTGCTAGCGATTGCTGACGATGAGCATGCCCTGGAGAAAACCTTGAATTCTCAGGCGGATGAGGTCAACGCCAAGTTGCTTGAAATTATGACCGGATTGATGACTCAGATCCAGGCTAGTGTCGAAAATGCTCAAGGCGAGCAAAAAGCGAGTCAGGCTGAACTGCTAGAAGGATTACAGAAAGTATACAACGTGGCTTTGCGGCTTTCTATGGAGAAGAGCTTCAAAGCGTAAATGAAAATAAATAAAAAAGGACCCCGTTCCTGACAGGGAGCGGGGCCCTTTTTTATATATTAAAGCGGAACAAGATCACGTCCCCGTCCTGGACGATATATTCCTTGCCCTCAGAGCGCATCTGACCGGCGGCCTTCAGGGCGGCGTCGCTGCCAAATTCCAGGTAGGTTTCAAAAGCGACCACCTCGGCACGGATGAAGCCGCGCTCGAAATCGGTGTGGATCTCTCCGGCAGCCTGAGGGGCATGTGTGCCTAGAGGGATGTTCCAGGCTCTAACTTCATTGTCATTCTTGGTGAAAAAACTGATCAGGTTCAAAATGGCGAATCCTTTGCTGACCACCTGGTTGAGACCACTTTCTTCTACGCCTGCTAACTGCAATAATTCATCCCGCTCCTCGAGAGCCATATCGGTCATCTCTTGCTCGAGTTTAGCGCACAACATCAGGAATTCAGCATTCTGCTCGACCGCAATTTCTTTGACGCGATTGCTGAGAGGGCCTGTTTCTGCCAAGCCGGCCTCATCGACGTTGGCTACATAGATGACGGGTTTGGCAGTAAGAAAGCGCATTTCGCGTGCCAGCGCTTCAAATATCTCACTTGCGCTATCAGAGTAACTCGAGGCGGGCAACCCGGCTTCTAGATGAGATGTTAGCGCCTGGGCCATCTCCATTACCGGGATGAGTTTCTTGTCTCCTTTGATTTCGCTAGACAGGCGCTCGATCTTGCGTTCCAACTGTTCCAGATCAGCGATGACCAGTTCCAGGTTGATCGTATCGATATCTTCCTGGGGGTTGATCTCTGCTGAGACATGCGCCACGTTTGGGTCATCGAAGCAGCGCACTACATGCACGATTGCGTTTACATCACGGATGTTGCCCAGGAATTGGTTGCCCAAACCTTCTCCCTGGCTGGCCCCTTTGACTAGGCCGGCAATATCTACGAACTCGATGGTAGCGTAGATGATGTTAGGAACGCCTGCCAATGCCTGCAATTTCTCTATACGCGAATCTCGCAGGGGCACAATGGCGCGGTTAGGTTGGATAGTGCAGAAAGGATAATTGGCTACTTCCGCATTTTGTGCGCCAGTCAGCGCGTTGAAAACTGTGCTCTTACCTACATTAGGTAATCCTACAATACCGATTTTAAGACCCATATTGGCATTTTCCTAAGCTGAAAGGTGTAGTGAAGCGAAATGAGGTGCACTTCCTAAAAGTGCACCCCACTTCGCCTCACCACCCCACGGTACCTCATTCTTCTATAACTCCGATGTGCAATTGGGGCAACGGATAGCCTTGATCGGAATCGAAGTGAAACAATAAGTACATTCTTTCTCTGTTGGCTCAGTGGGTGGGGCCTGCGCTTCGTAGTTGAGACGGTTCACCGCCCGAATAAGCAGGAATAACGCAATTGCGATGATCAAAAAGTTTATGACGGCGTTGAAGAAAACGCCATAATTGATCGTCACAGCTCCGACTTCTTTAGCCAACGCCAGTGATTGATAGGGGCCGGGAACAGCGCCTTCTTTGAGGATGATAAACAGGTTGCTAAAATCTCGGTTCTCGAGAGCCAGGCCTATTGGGGGCATCAAGATATCGTCTACAAAGGATTTGATGATCACGCCAAAAGCAGAACCAATGATGATACCGACAGCCATATCGAGGACGTTACCGCGCATCGCAAAATTCTTAAATTCTTTAAGCATGAATTCTCCCTAATTTTTGGATATGGTGTCTACTCAACCACGGAACGGATTTGTCCGAAAAAAGGGTGTGGGCCCGGGGGGGGGACCCCCGTCCTTTCTGGCGATCGGCCTGGGGGGGGGCGGGGGGGCCCCCCCCCCCCCCCCACACCCTTTTTTCGGGAGATTCCCTTCTGGGCTGGTGAGTTGCTGGATGTGATCTTATTCGGTTGGTGGATTATCTAGCCGTATGCCATGGCCTCGAACTGTGGCGATGTAGATATGGTCAGGATCGATCTCGGCCAGCCGACTTCGCAAGCGCCTCACTAGAGCGTCTAGGGCTTGATTGCTGATCTCGATGGCGCCATCTTCGCCCCAAATTCCACCCATTAATTCTTCCCGGGGGACGACTCGTCCCTTGTTGTCATACAATGTTTCGAGTAACTGGTATTGTGAAGCCGATAGTGGAGGCAGGATCTCTTCATCCCCTATCCAAACCCTGCGAGAGCGTTTCTCAATAAGCAGCCGCCCACTCCGATCTGGAACAGAAAGGGATGGGTCTTCGAACTCAAGTGGCAGGGTAGCATCAGAACTCAGGTAAACGAATTTTTGAGCGAGGGCAATGTGGATCACATCACCATCGTTCAATAAGATCACTTGATCTATGCGCTCACCATTGCAATGCGTACCGTTCTTGCTACCTAAATCTTCAAGTATGACCCCATCCTCGGATGGAGTGATTTTGGCGTGCTGACGAGAGACCTGTCGGTTGTTGATGACGATATCGCACTCTTCAATGCGACCAAGAGTCATTTCATCTCTTAGCATCCAACGCAGACCATCTAAATTGCCTTCGTGCCCGACTAATACTGGAACATCGTGTTCGTTCTCTGTCATCTGGCCAATTTGTTTTGTCCTTGGGGTTGATCCTTAACAAAATGAGAAATCAGAGCTGTCTTGAATATTTCTGACGGATGCCTGTTCACCGGGTATAATATCACAGATTTGGAATGACCGATTGATGAGTTTGACGGCTCTCTAGAAATCGCCGGGGTAGCTTCTAGAAATGGGGGTATAGGGCGTGCGAAGCACGCCCTATACCCCCATTTCTGGACATTACCACGGGAATTCCTAGAGTGCCAGTTTGACAAAAGTATATGCCTATTTCTCATAAAGCAGGAGAGATCCTCAAGGAACGCTACAAGATCCGCCGCATCATCGGGCAAGGCGGTATGGGGAGTGTCTACCTCACCGATGACTTACGCTTAGAGGGCCGCTTGTGCGCGCTCAAGGAGGTCTACCACGACCCTCAGATCTCAGAGGAAATCCTTAAACAAACCCGTGAGCAATTCATGCGTGAGGCCACGGTATTGGCTCGTCTCGATCATCCCAATCTCCCCAAAGTCTCCGATTTCTTCTCAGAAGAGCAGCGCGATTACCTGGTGATGGACTTTGTCCCTGGACGGGATTTGAGCGTGCTGATGACCGAAGCCAGGTTGGGTGAACGCTTTCTAGAAGAGCGTGAAGTGCTGACCTGGGCAGGGCAATTGGTTGACGCGCTGGCTTATCTTCACAGTCAAAATCCCCCCATTGTGCATCGAGATATCAAGCCCAGCAACTTGAAATTGACTCCCGATGGCGTGGTCAAGTTAGTGGATTTTGGTCTGGTTAAGATATTGGCTACTGAGGAAGTCACGATCACTGTCGTCCAAGGTCGTGGGACGGCTCATTACACGCCTTTGGAACAATATGGCGGTGATGCCGGGCATACAGACGTGCGCAGCGATATATTTTCCTTGGGAGCGACCTTATATCATCTGCTTACCAACCGCCCACCTGATGAAGCGCGCGATCGATTTCTGAAACCTGGATTGCTGCAACCTCCCCGGGAGATCAATTCGTCTATCAGCCCGCGTACAGAAAGGGCTGTCCTTTGGGCCTTGAATCTGCATCCCGAAGAGCGACCACAAGATATGAGCGAGTTCCGGCAAGCCTTGCTAGGGGATTGGAATCCGGTCAATCAGCCTAAGGCACCACTGCCATCGGCTACGCTCATTGATCTATTGTCATCTCCTTTGGAACGCAGGTTGATTTGGGTTTCGATGGCCCTGTTGTTTATCAGCTTAATCGCGACCCTTTGGCGTTAGATGAAAAAACCATATACCACCGGAGACCGGTGGAGTGACCTGATCTACTACCCCCGATTTGTAAACAGAGTGCTCAACCCCCAACCCAGCAAAGCGCCAACAAACGTGAGAGCTAGCAGAGCCCAATGTTGCGTTGTTTCCATAGCCCATTCACTGCCGGGCAGAGAAAGGGCGCCGTATGTATAAGTGAGCAAACCCGCGATTGAGGCCCAAAGAGCCCAACGTACGCCGCGGCGGACATGGCCAATCAATGCGCCGGTTCGAGATGCTCCCCAGGCAACGACTGTGATGATCGCTAATGCCAGCCCCCAATCTCGCAAACCAGTGCTTTGTGGTTCTATTTCAGGTTCTGAAGTTGGGGTTAGGCTAGGGATAGGGCTAGGACTCGGGGTTTGGGTTGCAGTGGATGTGGGCAGTAGAACAGTCGAAGTGTGTGTTGGCACAGGAGTTTCTGTGATAGTTTCTATTGGAGTTGCTTCAGGGGTATCTTCGATTTCAGGCGGGATATCAAAAACTAATTCGTCCGAACTAGCCGAACTGCTAGTCACTCGAATACTAAATACACCTGCTTGCTCGAACTTGAAATTCGTTGAGGTCATTCCATCGGTGGTCGAAAGGGAAACAGTTGGCGCATCTTGGCCATCGATTGTTACCACGAGTTGTACGGGAGTGTTATCGGGAACTGGATTGTTGTTATGATCTAGGATGATACCCGCTTTTAGTGAAATAGTATCTCCAATGCGGTATTCGGGGGCGGCTTCATCCTCGTCTATTGGTGTATCCTCTGAGGTTTCAGGTGCCTCCAAAACAACAGGGATGATTTGATCGGGGTTTGGAGAAGTCGCCGAGATAAGTTCATATCCAATCCCTGGCACTGATACCGGAAGTGAGCCTTCGGGTGCATTGATTTCTTTAAAAAGCAATCTTGCTGCAACATTTATAAAGGGAGCAGTTTTTCCAAAAAGCCCATAATAAACCGTCAATTTGGAAATATCGGTGGCGTCGAGATAGTAAGGCGCGTTGGCAGCAAAAACAACGATATTCTTGTCGCGAGTTAAATCCGGGCGTTCAGCAAGGAAGCGTTGTAGAGCCATGGATTCAGGTCGATCAGCGTCTACACTGAGCATTGTAAAAACCACCCACTGAGCCCTATTGATTACACTTTCTTGAAGCACAGATTCTTCGACCCCATCGAGCATTTGGGTGAGTTGTTCGAATGTGAATGAACTTAAGTTTGCAGCTGATATCAACCCCTCTGCACCTGGTCCATATAAATCAATTACCGATTGAGATAATGCATTAACCGCCAGAGCAGGTTGAGGTTCGCAATCGCTGCACTGGGTTGCAGTGAATGTATCAGTGATGAAAACGATGCGATCATTTATATCTGGCGCGCTTGGAAAAACATTGTCAATTTCGATCAATGGGGGACTAATCAGGGTTGCGCCGCGCTGAGCGACTTCAGAAGAAATTTGGCGAGATTCGTCTGAGTTGATGTCGTCCAGATTTCCTGTGTTTAAAACAAGATTGAGCCTGAGAAAACCATAAATGCGGAATTTGAGAGTCAGGATACGTAGCACGGATTCGTCTACTCTCTGTGCGAATACAGGATCCTCGCGATATTTCTGGGCGAAAAACTCCAAGGTGCGCAAAATGGTCGTGTAGGAATCCAGCTCTCCATTAGCGATGAAGTTATTCAGATAGAGGATGTCGTTGCCAGCCAGAAATGCGTCAAGCGCAAGGCGACGGGCATTGAAGGTCTGTTCGGTTGGGTCATGGAAGCGGCGCACAGCTCGGCTTCCCAGGTCATCAGAGATAATCACCCCGCCACTCTCGCGCCAGGTTGCGAAGGGCGCCAGCTCCATGAGCAGAGAGAGCGCGGGTTGGTCGAAGCTGATCGGCCGAGTGGTCGAACGAATATTTCCCTGGAGCCCCTGATAGCGGATGTGGGAGACAAGCAGCGCATCCAGTCTGGAGACCTCGTCGTTAGCATAGCCGGTGACGGTGAAGAAGGGCGCCAATTCGATCTGTTGGAGTTGTTCGAGGGATTTGCGGACCGTCGCGACTTCGAACTCGGGCAAGCGATCTGCACTTCCCAGCCCAGGGAAGTGTGTGCCGACAATGGCAATCTTGTTTTCAGCCCCTTGATGAACACCTTCGATATAACCTTTGGCCATTTCCCCTACCCAATAGGGATCGCCACCGAACACACGCACATTCAAGTCGCCTTCACCGCCGGGATTGGGTGTTTCAGATACATCCAGCGAAGGGCCAAATAATAGGTTGATGCCTAATGCCGATAGTTCGCTGCCTGTGACGAAGCCGACTTGTTTGGCCAGTTCCGGGTTCCAGGTGGCACCCATAGCCAGTTGGCTGGGCATCGGCGTCAAACCTGAAAAGATTTGGTCGTAAGGCGGGCCATCGCCTGCCTGTGAAATTCCGATGAAGAGGGGGATATAGGCGGGGCGGATCGTTTCTCCTGAGACTGGATTGGTGTGGTCTTCCTGGGAGCTGGCGTAGCGTATGTTTTGGAGCTGATTGGTTAGAGTCCACGTATCGGAAATTGTCTGTTCGCCAGCAGAAAAATTGTCATTTTCGGCACTGAGAATCACACCCCCCAAATAATGGTTGCTGATTAAATCATAGATTTGGGTTTCTGTGCTGGCATCTGTGCCCTGGAAGGTCACCAGGAACAGTTGTCCGACGCGTTCTTCCGGAGTGAGAGTCTCGAGTAAGGCGCGGGCGCGCGCTTCTGGACTATCTTCCTGGAGTAGCGCTGCGGCTTGACCTGGTATTAAGGGAATCAAAGATGCCAATAAAACGACAACCGTAAATAGTCGTCTGGCGTGAATATTTACCATTCTTCTCCAAAAAGCGTTTCTCTCCAGGAATCGCCGAGGTAGCTCCCAGATTTTGGGGGTGTGGGGCGTGCGGAGCACGCCCCCCCTGCGGGGGGGGGGGGGGGCCGGCCCCCCCCCCCCCCCCAACACCCCCAAAATCTGGACATTACTACGGGAATTCCTAGAGACCTAGGCGAGTGACTGCCTCTATTATAGTCGCTCTTCAATAAGTATTACGTGGAGCAATTTTCTGCGCGCCGCGCCACTGAGTAATTCCAGGTCACGTATGTTGAGGGGATCGATCTCATCACGAATAAGCCTGAGTTCTTGCGTGGTTGGCGGAGGGGTTTCCTGAATCTGGGGGGCGATTTCCAACTCGAATTTGGTTTTTGTCTGAATGCGCTCGATGGTTGTGCCGGGATGATAGGATGTCAGCCGCATGCGGCCGTTAGCGAAGTCGAACTGGCCTAAATCTGTGATCAGATACTGTGGGCCCTCACCATGGGTTCTGGAAGGGTTGTGACCCAAACCTGAAAGAAAATCTAGTTTGGGCACAAAAGATACTCTGGAATGGCGGGGGATGTACAGGTAGATATCGCTGATGAAGGTAGTCACATCGGGGATGCCGCCGGAACCAGGCATGCGCAGGCGCGGACGCGCATAGTCACTGCCGAAAGCCAGATTGTTGAAATTACCTTGAGCATCGATCTGTCCTGGCCTGAAGAACTCTTTGGGTCGCAAATTGGATAGCACATCCGCTGCAGCGCGTACGAATCCCACATTGGTCATCGAACGATCTAGCCATAGGCTTTCGATGTCGGAAATCCTCAACGGGGCCGGTTTTCGACACAATCCCTGGCCGATGGCTGAGGCGAAATACAGGTTGGGCGCGTGAGTATGTCTGGCCAGGAGATAAGCAGCCGTGACCAGCGGCGTGGCAATGCCCTGCGCCACAATCTCGCCATCATCTACCTGGCGGGACATGCAGGTGATCATGATTTCGGCGGGGGTAAAATCCAGATTGCTGCCCATTTTAGATATCATTCAGGCTGGAAGTTATAAAATCCTGGTGGTCCTCTGGCTGAATGTTGCCACCGCTGACAACCAGAACGGCAGGGCGTTGTTCTACGATCCCTGACAAAGCCGCCGCCAACACCACCGCTCCGGCAGCTTCGATGCGTTCGCCATGATGATGCCAGGCAGCAGCAATTGCTGTGATGATATCCTCTTCAGCCACTAAAACGATCTCGTCTACGAATTTTCGAATCAGTGGAATGGTGATCGAGCCTTCTTCTACAGAGCCAGAGAGGCCATCAGCGATGGTGGTTGCGTCGACTTGAATGTCCTGGTTGCCTTGATAGAACAACGCCTGCATATAGGGTTCTGCTTTGGTCTGAACTCCAACCAATTTGGGTGGCTTGGGGAAAGTCTTTAGTACTGCTCCTACGCCAGCTAACAGCCCTCCACCACTCACGGGCACTAACCATACGGAGTTCTCTAACTCGAACTCTGGATAACCTTCGAGCTGTTGCAGGGTTTCGACAGCCAGGGTAGCCTGTCCTGCGATGATATGACCGTCATTATAAGGTGAGACCCAGCTGGCGTTGCTGCCCTCGGCTGCGGAGATGGCCTGCTTTTCTGCAGCATCGTACCCGCCTGAGACCAGCTTTACCTCAGCCCCAAGTTCCTGTATGGCGGCGACTTTTATCTCTGGGGCATGATCTGGAACGTAGATTGTTACTGGGGCGTTGACTGTTTTCCCAGCCAAGGCGACCCCTTGCCCGTGATTTCCGGCTGAAGCTGCCAACAACCCAGCTTCTTGTTCCCAATCTTCGAGATTCAAGATCTTGTTGAAGGCGCCGCGCGCCTTGAAAGAGCCTGTAACTTGACGATTTTCCCACTTGAGATACAGGTCGTTTTGAGAGTCATATGTCAACGGGGTTTCTTGGATATAGGGAGCAATCCTTTGTCGTGCCTCTGCAATCCATTGCTGCGGGATCATTGTGATTCAGCCTCCATAGCCCGTTCTGCTTCGATGACCTGACGCGCCAAGAGGGGATCATCTGTAAAGATGCCATCCACATTCCACTGATAGAGGTTAGCTATATCTTTGGGATGATTGACCGTATAAACGTAGACTCTACGACCGCGCAGGTGTTGCTGATTAATCAGATGGCGGGTCGCATCCTGGAGGGGGGGGTGCAGCGCCTGGTGAGGGATCCAGCTCACCAAGGTTGAGCGGATCAATGCGCCGCCAAATCCTGGCAGTGTTAGCAGCCCCACTGGGGTATCGGGCAATAATCTGTTGATCCGTCTTAGCGCAAGGGGATTGAAAGAGGAGCAGAGCATCCGTTTTGCCAGATTGTGCTTCTTAGCCAGGGAGGCAACTTTTTTGGGCAAATCATCAAAAGGGGAGGCATAGTTCTTTAATTCAACATTGATGAATATCTTCTGGCCTAGGGTCTCGAATACTTCGTCGAGCGTGGGAATTCGTTCTCCACAGAATGTGGCATCAAAGTAGCAGCCGGCATCCAGTTCCTTGAGTGCCTCGAGCGGCAGCTCTTTGAGCAGCCCGGTACCATCTGTGGTGCGCTCGACAGTATCGTCATGGAAGACAACCACATGTCCATCAGCACACAAGGTCGCGTCCAACTCGACAGCGTCAGCGTTCTGTCGAATAGCTAGCTCAAAGGCAGCCAGTGTGTTCTCAGGGGCATGCGCGCTGGATCCCCGGTGCGCAAAAATCGTAGGGCGAGGAAGCTGGTCGAGCATGGCATCGTCGCTGATGCAGCTATAAGTCTACGAAATATGCTGCTGCAGCTCGGTCAAGCAGATCGCGGGTCATGCGCGCTTCCGTTGACACAAAATCGGCGATATCTAGAATTTGATCGCAGATGTCACGCGGGTGTGAGGCACGTAATTTGCGGTTATTCTTGATGTACCACTCTTGCAGCAGATACGCTAAACCCTGATCGCGATATTCGACCCCTTTATGCTTAGCCATGCGCTGGAAGATCTCGCGGTATTCCTCGTACGATGGGTCACCAACTTCGATCTTATGCCGCAGGCGTCTGAGAAAGGCTTCATCAACGAGATCCTTAGGAGGCAAGTTTGTCGAGAAGACGATCAGCACATCGAAAGGTACCTCGAGTTTGCGACCTGTATGTAGGGTCAAATAGTCGATGCGGTTCTCGAGTGGCACAATCCAGCGGTTGAGCAAATCGCGCGGACGGACAAGCTGGCGACCAAAGTCGTCGATGAGTAGGATGCCCCCATTGGCTTTGACCTGGAAAGGGGCTTCATAGAATTTATTGACATCATCAAAAACCAGGTCCAGGCCTTCCATGGTCAGCTCGCCTCCCGTCATGATGAAAGGCCTGTGAATGAGCACCCAGCGTGTATCTCGTCGAGAGCCAGCTCTTAAGGATCCCGTCCCCTTTTCGCTGCTATGTTTATCTGGGGCGCGTTGGTGGTTGACAGAATCGTACAGTTTGACAACCTGCCCATCGACAAATAAGGCGTATGGGATGTACATGGTCGTGGCCAAAATCATCTGGCCTACGGCGCGGGCTATACTGGTTTTGCCGTTTCCAGGTGGGCCATACAAGAAGATAGATGTACCCGAATTAACTGCGGGACCGATGCGCTGAAATGTAGCTTCACCTAATACAAGATGGGCAAGCGCCTGGCGCAACAAGCGATGGGTGACACGTAAACGGCCCCTTTGTTGGTTGTTGATCGAACGGTTATAAACCTCCAAGGGAACTGGCGCTGGCCCGGCGTACTGGCTGCGTTCGAGGGCTTCGCGAGCACGTTCGATGCCTGCGCCGGTGATAGCATATTGATAAGCGCCTTCTCCCAAACCCATTTGGGAAGACTTTACCTCGACGAATTTCTCCCGCTTGAGTGCGTTCAAAATCTGGTCAGTCACACCGGCAAAGGGTAGGGCAACTGCTTCCGCAGTCTGAAAGCCGGTCAGGTAGCCTTGAAAGTACAAAACTTTGAGAACCAAATCCTGCAGCCATAATAGAGAAAGCCCGGTATCGCTGACTTTTGTGATTGGCGGTGGAACGAAGGGCGCTTTTTGACTCGGAGGAATTATTTGGCCAGTTTGTGGATCCATTAAACTCATGCTGATCTCCCAATTGGGTAGCGTGTGACTGTTTTGCCTGGGGAGATTATAGCATGGGATAGTTCATATGATGATTTTAATTGCGGTATAATCCCCCGCATGAAACTGACAGTGCTTATCCCCATTTACAATGAGATTCATACTATTCGTGAGATCGTAAAACGCGTCCAGGATACTGGGTTAGCTGATGAAATCCTGCTGGTTGATGATGGTTCTGTGGATGGAACGCGCGACATTCTCGAAGAACTAGACGGCCAGGGATCGATACGCGTTGTCCTGCATGAAAAGAATCAAGGCAAGGGGGCAGCAGTGCGCACCGGGATCAGAAACGCCACAGGAGATGTGCTGTTGATCCAGGATGCTGATTTGGAATATGACCCCAGGGATTATCCAGACTTGTTGAAGCCGATCCAAGAGGGTCTCTCTGATGTGGTTTATGGCTCGCGCTTTTTGGGAGCACCGCGGCGGGTAGCCATGTTTTGGCATATGGTTGCCAATAAACTGCTCACCCTGATGACCAATATCCTTTACAACACCATCCTCACCGATATGGAAACAGGCTACAAAGTGTTTCGCAAAGAAGTCATTCAAGATATCCCCTTGCACGCCAAACGCTTTGAGTTCGAGCCAGAATTTACAGCCAAAATCTTGAAAAGGGGTGTGCGCATCTTCGAAGTGCCGATCTCCTTTAATCCACGCGATTATGAAGAGGGGAAAAAGATCGGTTTGAGTGATGCCTTCGAGGCCGTTTGGGCGTTGCTCAAGTATCGCTTTGTTGACTGAGAGAAGGATACCCAAAAAGGGCAGGAGTGGGTGTGTTCACACCCACTCCTGCCCTTTTTCGTTATGTGTTATGAGGGCTTGATATCTCTGACGTTCAGCTGCAAATTCTTTCGGCCGCGGAATTCGTTGACTTCGAATCGATAAAGTAGATCGATGCTCTTGGGTAGATTCCCGTACCAGTGACCCTGCCGAAACGCGATGGCATCGAAGGTAATCACCCCATCGCTGACAACTAGCTTCAGGTGGGCGCTGTCTTTTCCCACGGCGCGGCTGCTCATCACTTTTACACCTCGGCTGAGAAATGAGGCCTGGGGGTTGCCATACCCGGTGGGTTGCAGCCAGTCCAGGTACTCTAAAACTTCTGGTCTCAATTCAGAGAGGGGGAGTTCGAGATCGGCATTGAGGGTTGGCCGCAGATCCTTGTCGGCCAATTGTTCATGGGCGATGGTTTGCAGACGTTCGATAAATTTGGGCAATTTATTGTTTTGGATGGTGAATCCAGCCGCAGCCGCATGGCCGCCATGCTTCACCAGCAGATCGGCGCATTGATCCAGGGCCTCAGTAATGTGGAATTCCTGGATGCTTCGACATGAGGCCTGCGTGAATTCTTCATCTGCATGCCCAATGATTGAAGGACGATAGTACTGTTCTGTCAGACGAGAGGCAGCCAAACCGACTACCCCGGCGTTGAATTCGGGATGTGCTGCAAACAGGATCAGTGGATCGCTGTCCCCTGCAAAGACTAATTCTTCGGCCATGGCTTGAATGCCGCGGGTGATATTCTGACGCTTGCGGTTCTGGGCTTCCAGTTGTTGGGCAATGCGGCCTGCCTCGAAAACATCCTGTGTGGTCAGCAATGCCAGCGCGTCCAGGGCAGTGTCTAAACGCCCCGCTGCGTTCAGGCGTGGGCCCAGCCCAAAGCCTATATCGCTGGCAGTGATATTGGCTGGCTTGAGCCCGGATACACCAATCAGCGACATCAGCCCTTGTCGGCGTGGGCGGCGGATTAATTCCAAGCCCTGGCGCACCAGAAAACGATTTTCGCCTGTCAGCGGGACAAGGTCGGCGACTGTGCCCAGGGCGACGAAATCGAGATAGTCTTCGATAGCGCTTTGGGAGGTGCTTAGTTTGCGATCCAGCGCAGCGGCCAACTTGTAGGCAACACCAACTCCGGCCAGGTTCTTCTCAGGATAATTATCATCGCTTTGCTTGGGGTCGATCACAGCCACGGCATTTGGTAGGATATCTCCGGGGGTATGGTGATCACAAATGATCAGATCCAGGCCCAAACTACGCGCCTGATCTGCCTCCTCCAGGGAGCGAATCCCGCAGTCCACACTGATAATGACATTCACCCCTTCGTCACTCAAGGCGCTGATGGCATCTTTGTTGAGACCATAGCCCTCATCAAAACGATGCGGGATATAACCGAGCACATCTGCACCTAACGAGCGGAAAAATTGCAGCAGCAGCGCTGTAGCTGTGACGCCATCGACATCATAATCGCCGTAGACGGCGAGCATTTCTCCATGCTTGATGGCAGTCATTAAGCGATCGACAGCCTCGGCAATACCCTTCAATTGGAAGGGGTCTGTGTCAAAGGGGGTTCGGGCTTCCAGGAAGAGGCGCGCTTCAGCATGCGTGGCATAGCCGCGATTGAACAATATCTGTCGCAGGATGGGGGGATAGCCGTGCAGGGCTTCATCGGCACTGGGCGTAATTCGGGAGGCGATCTGCCAACGTTTTTCAATCGTCTTCATGCTTCTGTTGTAGTCCGGGCAAGGATCAGCGCGCCAATCATCCCGGCATCATCTCCTAAAGCGGCTGTAGTGATGACCAGGTTTTCAGCGTATTTTGGATTCATAACATGCTCTTTGACAGATTGCCTGACTGGTTCGAGCAGCAGGTCACCGCTCAATGATACGCCTCCGCCAAAGATCACCATGCTGGGGTTGAAGGAGTGTAAGAAGTTAGCCAATGTGAGACCGATATAAGCCCCGGCCCGCCGGTATGCTTTGAGAGCGAGCTGATCGCCTTTCCTGGCTGCTTTGGCGATTGTCTTGGCGGTTACTTTCTTGGCCTCGTGAAGCGAGGACTCGGCACCCTTGGCCAGTTGTTTTTTCGTCCACCGGGCGATATTCTTTCCCGAAGCGATGGCCTCCAGGTGGCCTCGATGACCACAGCCACACATAGGCCCATCGGGAATGACAGTCACATGTCCCAATTCTGCGGCGATGCCCTGCGCACCATGTAATAATCGACCGTCAGTAATGATCCCGCTGCCAATCCCAGTGCTGATGGTCAGATAGATCAGGTGATCATGTCCCTGACCGGCGCCAGCCTTCCATTCGCCTAAGGCGGCCAGGTTGGCATCATTGTCCAAGAAAACTGGCACGCTGAATTTGCTTTGCAGGTATTCGACGATAGGGAAATCCTGGAAAGCAGGGATATTGGGTGCGGTAAAGATCACGCCCGTTTTTGGATTTAGTGGTCCAGGAGCTGCCAAACCAATGGAGGTGATTTCTTCATTTGCAGGACAAACGGATTTGATCAATTCAACCAGGATCTCCCGAGGAGAAACATCAGGGTTTTGTGTTGGGACTCGCTGGACTGTGATCGGCTGATAACCTTCTGAAGGAAACGCCGCAGCTCTCATCTGAGTCCCACCGATGTCGATGGCGATGTAGATGCTCATGCGCCAAAGTATAGCACAATGACCCTGTTTTCAGCCGCCAATGCGGTTGGCTGGTTGGCTGTGTGTACCGCAATAATGTCGCTAAGGTATAGAAAAAACGCTCTGAGCGCTTCTCCACAGCATTGTTGTCATTCCGCGGGAGCGTCTCTTTGCGACCAAGGAATCCCCCAGGCGTAACTTATCAGGGATTCCTCTTCACCCTGCAAAGAACGCAGGGCTCATCGGAATGACAAATCTCGGAAGGTCTTTGCTAAGGCCACCGACACCTTCGCGCTATACTCCGGTTGGCTCACTACTCGTGAACGTGTGGAATGGCTACCTGGATCGTTTTTCAGCTACCATGAAATAGCCCAGAGGAAAGTATTTACTCGTCTTCGATATGGCCATTTTCCCAATGCGGGTTCTTGAAAACGCGTACGTGAATTCCTGGATGCAAATTGCTGCCAGTATCCCGATGAGTGGAATTGCCTGCAGATGTTTGGCAATCAGATCTGTTAATACTTCCAAGGACCCCCCTAAGGGTTGCAGCAGAATAAGCTTAAGACCGGAGCGGTTGGTATATCTTTCCAGTGAATATCTAGAGTATCGCAAATAGTCATGCGGTTGCTCGTGCAGCCAATAAAGAAAAGGCACATTCAATAGGATCTTGCCGCCCGGTTTCATAACTCTAGACATTTCAGACCATAGCATTTCTGGCTGGGGGATATGTTCGAGCACATCAGAGAGAATTATGGTGTTGAATTCTTCATCCTTGATTGGCAAGGGACTCCCCAGATCGCAAATCAAATCTACATGGCAAAGTAAGTGTTGGTCATCATCCCGATCTGCACAAAATATATCACTGACCAAATGACTATAAGCCTGAAATAGAGGGACTTTCCCACAACCCAGGTCAATCAGTTTTCCACTGGCATTTCCTGTGAGATTTTCCTGATAAGCCCTGGCGATCAGATCCACCATCAGCCTGGAACCAATGTAAACATCATGGGGGTCTCTGGACGCCCTGAGATATCCCCGTTGATATCTAAATTTACTTGGTCTCCACTGGTCAATGTTCCTCATGGCGGTAACGCATTATAGCATCGGAAACCCACACCCCAAATCTGGCCATTACCACCGGAATTCTTAGTATTACAGCGCAAATTCGCGCTTGATATCTCTCCGGGTAATAGCCCAACCTCGTTGTGCGGTGCATCACAAGGGCAATTCGGAAATCCGACGCCAACGCGGATGATAAATTCACAAAGAAGAGCGCATCGCTGAATTGAAAAGTGCCATTATGAAGCAAGTCATCAGCTTTTCTCAAAAACCTTTGCGCACTTAGCGTCTTCGCGGAGAAAAACTCAGCAAAAACCAATTTAGATGCGATTGCCCTAGCGTAATCAGCACGGCTTTCTTAAAGTCGCGTTTCATGTGTCATCGCTTTGCGTGCATTCGCATTGCGAACGCAGCCCAGCGGAGTGTGGCAATCTCCTCGCAGAGTGGGAGATTGCTTCGTCGCCAAAAAGCGGCTCCTCGCAATGACATCTTAAGACTTTAAGAAAGCCGTGGCGTAATCAGCGTTCCATGTTGACGCCTATATGAAAGCTTGCTATGATCATACGCATGGATACCAGGAGGAGGTGGCCCCCCTTGAGTTTGTGGAAGCGAATTTTCCGGACATTCCGCTGGCTCAGGCCCGGGCTGGGCGTCAAGCGTTGGGTGGTGATTGTTTTCGCGGGAACAACCTTTTTGGCCGTCGGTTTTGCGCTCTTTGTTTTGGATATCTACCGCACGGTTCCAGACACTTGGTGGTTACCGCTCATTCAAGCCATTTCTTTGCAGACCTTACCCCGTCTTTTGCGTGTAGTCATTTTCGGAGGGATTGGGCTTCTGGTTGTGCTGGGCGGCATCTACGGTCTGAACCGCTCTTTGCTTTTGCCTTTCCGGCAACCGGGACGTGATGTTGTCGATACAATCGAAACTCATCGCCGTCGCCAGGTTGGACCTAGGATTGTAGCAATTGGTGGAGGGCATGGCCTGGCAATGCTCTTGCGCGGCTTGAAGGAATATTCTCATCGCATTACTGCAGTGGTCACAGTTGCGGATGATGGTGGTTCTTCGGGTCGATTGAGAGAAACCTTGGGCATACTACCTCCAGGTGATATTCGAAATTGCTTGGCTGCTCTTTCCAATGACGAAGCCATGATGGCACAGCTTTTCCAATATCGTTTTGCCAATGGTGGCGGCGGGTTAGATGGCCATTCATTCGGCAATCTGTTCATCACCGCGCTATCAGGGATCACCGGCAGCTTCGAGGAGGCCATTGCCGAGTCTGGCAAGGTTTTGGCTGTGCATGGACGAGTCTTGCCTTCCTCACTGCATGATGTCAAGTTAGTCGCAGACATCATCCCGCCCAACGCCACCCAGGAAGTACGCATCCGCGGGGAGAGTCGTATTCCCAAAGTTGGGGGGCGAATTCGGCGTGTTTGGCTTGATCCAAATAGCCCACCCGCCTTTCCTAAAGTTGTCCAGGCCATCTTGGCAGCAGATATGATCATCGTCGGCCCAGGAAGTCTGTATACCAGCATCTTACCCAATCTATTGGTACCTGACATCGCTGCTGCCCTCCGCGCAAACCAAGGTTTTAAAGTTTTTATTTGCAATGTAGCCACGCAGCCAGGAGAAACGGAACACTTTGCATGCAGCGATCATATCCGGGCTGTTGATGAGCATGTGGGTAGCGGGCTATTCGATTTGGTCCTCCATAACAGTGCCCACCAGGGCGAATTGCTTGAAGATATGCAATGGGTTTTCTTGGGGGAGGATACTGAAATCCCGTATCCTATGTACATGATCGATCTGGTTGACATAAATGAACCCTGGCATCATGACTCGAAAAAACTAGCCTCAGTGTTGATGGACCTATATCAGGCGCGTACAGGGCCGTTGGCACCATCTTAATTTCCCAATACCCTGTGGAATTGTGTGTTGTTTAGACCGGAGTCGTGATACAATTCACGGCTGGTAATTCGTATAAAAATGCTGGCTGGAACCGTTTCCAGGCATTATAAATAATCATATCTCGGAGGCTTATTATGACAACTAAAGTTGGAATCAATGGGTTTGGCCGCATCGGCCGGCAGGTATTGAAAGCGATTGGTGAACACCATCCTGATACGCTCGATGTCGTAGCAATCAACGATCTTTATCCAGCCGAAACCAATGCCCATCTATTTCAGTACGACTCGAATTATGGCATTTACCCTGGCACTGTCGAGGTTCAAGATGGTAATCTGGTGGTCGATGGCAAGACCATTCAGGTTTTCGCTGAACGAGACCCCGGCGCTCTGCCCTGGAAGGACCTTGGTGTTGAGATTGTGCTTGAAGCCACGGGTATTTTCCGCGACACCGGCAAAGATCCTGGCCCGCAAACCCACATTGAAAAGGGCGGCGCCAAGAAAGTGATCATCTCTGCTCCAGGAAAAAATGTGGATTTCACCACCGTGCTGGGCGTCAACGATGCAGAGTATGATCCCGCCAAACATCATATTCTCTCCAATGCCTCTTGTACGACCAATTGTCTGGCTCCACCCATGAAGGTCATCCTGGATAACTTTGGCATAGTCAAAGGCCTGATGACCACCATTCACGCCTATACCACCAGCCAGCCCGTGCTCGACCTGGCGGCAAAGGATATGCGCCGCGCCCGGGCTGCAGCAATCAATATGATCCCCACCACTACGGGTGCCGCCAAGGCGATTTCCATGGTCATCCCCGAGCTGGAAGGAAAAATGGATGGGTACGCCATCCGTGTTCCTACCCCCACAGTCTCCATCGTAGATTCTGTTGTCGAGGTGGAAAAGAGCACTACTGCAGAAGAGGTCAATGCCGCGCTAGAAGCAGCAGCCAACGGCGCCATGAAAGGCTATCTGGGCTTCGAGACCAAGCCGCTGGTTTCCATGGATTACAAAGGTGATAACCGCTCTTCTGTCGTAGATGCCGCCCTCACCAAAGTGATGGATGGCAAAATGGTCAAAGTTGTCAGTTGGTACGACAATGAATGGGGTTATTCCTGCCGCGCAGTCGATCTGGCGGCCATCGTGGCGAAATCCCTGTAAACACAGCACACCTGAATTCTCTCGTGGTGCGTTTCCCGAAAATGGGGGGCGCACCACGCAGTATGTCTGGAGAAAGTGATGTTCGACAAAAAGACCGTCAAAGACCTTGACTTTGCGGGAAAACGTGTCCTCGTGCGAGTCGATTTCAATGTGCCCCTGGATGACGGCCGGGTTGCCGATGATACGCGCATTCAGGCCGCCCTGCCTACGCTAGCGTATTTGCTCGACCAGGGTGCCGCCCTGATTCTATGCTCCCATTTGGGGCGACCGAAAGGACAGGTGCTGCCGGAGTTATCCCTGCGTCCTGTGGCGGAATTCCTGGACAAAGTGGTGCAGGCTCCAGTCTCCTTTGTGGAGGATTGCATTGGACCCAAAGCGGAATCTGCCGCTGAGGCATTAGAACCGGGTCAAATCCTGGTATTGGAAAATACCCGTTTCCACGCTGGCGAAAAGCAGAATGATCCTGAGATGGCAAAGCAATTGGCTGCCTTGGCTGATGTTTTCGTCAATGACGCTTTTGGGACAGCGCATCGAGCACATGCTTCAAATGTAGGCGTAGCGGATTACTTGCCCGCTGTGGCTGGATTTTTGCTCGAAAAAGAGATCCGCTATCTTGGCCAGACAATCGCCGATCCTAAGCGTCCCTTTGTAGCCATTTTAGGGGGAGCAAAGGTCAGCGACAAGATTGGTGTGATCCGCAACCTGCTGGGAACTGCCGATAAAATCCTGATCGGCGGTGGAATGGCCAATACATTCTTTAAATCCCAGGGCTACTCGATTGGGGATTCGCTGGTTGAAGAAGATTCTTTGGATGTCGCCAGGGAATTGCTAAAGGAAGCAGGATCAACACTACGCCTGCCTGTCGATGTGGTCATCGCGGATGCTTTCGATGCTGAGGCTAAAAGCCAGGTGATTGGCATGGGTTCCATCCCCGCTGGTTGGCGCATCTTAGATGTTGGCCCGGAAACGATTGCTGGTTATTCCAAGGTCGTTGCCGAAGCAGGAACCGTAGTCTGGAATGGTCCTATGGGCGTTTTTGAGTTCCCTCATTTTGCCAGGGGTACCTTTGAGCTGGCCAAAGCTGTTGCCGAGAGTGAGGCTGACTCTATCGTCGGGGGAGGCGACTCTGCGGCTGCCATCAAGCAATCTGGGCTTGCAGAGAGAGTTACCCATGTATCTACCGGTGGTGGCGCCTCCCTGCAGATGCTTGAAGGAAAAGCGCTACCGGGCTTGGTAGCATTGCAAGATAAATAGCTGTGCAAGAATCTTTACGAAATCCTTGCATTTGATTACGGGCGCTTTACGGAGTGTATTTCCGCGGCTATAATCTGGAAAGACCATTAAGGAGATAGATTATGCCTTTTGTCGTTGGGGAGAACGTTGGTCCGTATCGAATAATGGAAAAATTGGGACGCGGTGGCATGGCGACGGTGTTCAAATGCTACCACGCGGCTTTGGATCGCTATGTAGCTATCAAAGCCTTGCACCCTGCCTTCATGGAAGATCCCAATTTCCTGGCCCGTTTTCAGCGTGAGGCACGTGTCGTAGCAAAACTCGAGCATCCCAATATCGTCCCCATTTACGATTTCGCCGAGCATGAAGGTCGCCCTTATCTGGTGATGAAATTCATCGAGGGGGAAACCCTCAAAGCGCGCCTGATTCGCAGGGGTATTGAGCAGGACCAAATCAGGTTTATTGTAAAGGCAGTTGGAGATGGGCTAACCTATGCCCATGGCCGGGGAATCTTGCACCGGGATGTGAAGCCTTCCAATGTGCTGATCTCGAATGACGATCGCATCTACCTGGCGGATTTTGGGTTAGCGCGCATCGCTCAGGCTGGTGAGTCGACGATCTCTGGCGATATGATGTTGGGGACTCCTCAATACATCTCGCCTGAACAAGCGATGGGAGTTGGAGATCTCGACGAAGGTACCGATATCTACTCCTTCGGTGTGATGCTCTATGAGTTGATCGTCGGTCAGGTCCCTTTCAGCGCGGATACACCATTTTCGATCATTCATGACCATATTTATACCCCCCTGCCATTACCGCGTAGCGTCAATCCCCACGTGCCCGAAGCCATCGAAAGGATTTTGCTGAAAGCCTTAGCCAAAGAGCGTGAAGATCGATTCGAGAATATTTCAGCCCTGGTCAAAGCCTTCACGAACGCATTTACAACAGCAGGTGCCATGTTGGAAGCTAACACCCCGGCCACGGTCCCTGAAACCATCGCAGAGAAATCGCTCCCGGCCAGAGAGCAGGATATTCCCACAGAATCAATCCCAGAGCCCCAGGAAACTCACCTCACTCGCAGCGATGCGGCTAAGCTCAAAAGGAAGAAGCCATTCCTCAGGCGTCTGCGCTGGTGGCAGATCCTACTGATTGTATTTGGAATCATCTTGTGTTGTTTGCTGACTTTGGGGATCATTGGTACCATCCAACAGCGGCAGCAGGAAGACGCTCAAACAGCAGTCCCCACCACCGAGGTAATTGAAGAGTTCCCCGCCGAGACGTCAGTCGCTATCACGGTCGATGATCAAATTGGCATTGCCGAGCAGTTGGTAAAAGAAAATCCGGATGATCCTGACACCTATATCGATCTGGGGATTGCCTACTATGATGCGGCGCAATATCAATTGGCAGAAGATGCTTTTCAACAGGCGGTCGAAATCAGCGGCGGCTCATTAGAGACATATCTCAAAGTTATTCGGAACCTAAAAGCGAATGAGCTTTGGGTGAATGCCGCAAAGTTTTACCTGCAGATGTTTAAGGATCACCCTGATCAGGTGGGGGGTGCGGAAATGGATGATTTCCATAAATCTGCTTATCTTTCAACGACGTACCCGGTAGCCTTGGATTACGTTCCCTTAACTGATGTAGCAGAAGTGGATATAGTTTTCGAACAGATTCTGAAGGCGCGCTATTTGTTGTTCAATGATTCTGCTGAAAGTGCCCAGGATGTGCTCGACCAACTGGGGGAAAGAGGTGGCAATTATCCAGAAGCGCAACTCGTTCAGGCCGAAATCTACAACGTCCTTGGTAGGACCAGGGATGCTGCTGAGATCCTGGAGGTCTTGCTAAAGTCTGATGATACGCCCCAATGGATTGTGGACCTCATCAATGAGGTAATCTACACTTTCCGGCAAGCGGAAGAGACTCAAGAGTCAGCCATGAGTGTAGCCGAGGCACTCACACTCCGGGATGCTGATCCTGAGAACCCCTGGGTCCAGTTGGATTATGTAGAAGCACTGATTGCAGAGGGCATCTTCGATCAAATCGAAGCGGAGATGCAAAGGGCCTTGGATCTCGCAGGTGATGATCCAGCCGTGTATTTCCGTGGGGGCGAAATATTGGCACAATATAATATCAATCTATATGCTGTGGATATGTTCCTCGGCGCGGCCAATATAGCAGGTGATCCAAATTATGAAGGAGCGCAAGATCGGATCAACGAGTCCGTATATTTGAGTTCAGTGGGAGCGGATGCAATTGAACACCTCGAAACACTTGAGTCTGAACTGGACCCCTTGGTGATGGAGATCGCCCGTATCCGCAATACGCTTCACAACGATGACCAAGAAGTAGCCAGATATAAATACCAGATTCTGAGAGAAGAGTACCCGGATATTCCCGAGTTGCTTTTGCTCGAGGCGGAAATCCTCTCGATCTTTGGTGATGATCAAACTGCCATTGAGCAGTGGACTGCCCTAGTAGAAGAGGAATCTGTGCCGTTCTGGGTGAGAAGACAGGCACGGATTATGTTACGAAAATTTGATCAATGAGGTGAGCAATGCGTAAGAAATTTGTGGCTGGGAACTGGAAGATGAACAAAACCATCCCTGAGGCCCGTCAATTGATAACAGAATTGTTGCTGACGCTGAAATCCCTTGAGAATATCGATCGGGCGGTTTGCCCTCCAGCGACTGCCTTGCCAATGGCAGCCAAGCTGCTGGAAGGGACAGGTGTGGGGCTTGGTGCACAGAATATGTATTGGGAAGAGAGTGGCGCGTATACCGGGGAATTAGCCCCTACCATGGTGGCAGAGTTGTGCGGCTATGTGATCATCGGCCATTCTGAGCGACGAGCTTTTTTTGGCGAAACGGATAAGACTGTCAACTTGAAAGTGAAGGCGGCCTTGGCGCACGGACTTACTCCCATCGTATGTATTGGCGAATCCCTGGAAGAGAACCAGGCTGGGAAAACAGCCGAAGTGGTTTCGCGGCAAGTACGCGGGGGTCTGGTTGATCTGACTCCTGAAGATGGAGCCAAGTTGGTGATTGCCTATGAACCCATCTGGGCGATTGGCACTGGACTGGCAGCCACTGCCGAAGATGCCAATGCTATTCATCGAGATGTTGTGCGCCCTGCCCTGGCGGAGATGTTTGGCGAAGCCGTCGCCCAGGGGATCCAGATCCAGTATGGTGGCTCCGTTAAGCCCGAAAACGCCGCGGGCTTCTTCGCCCAATCAGATATCGACGGCGCGCTCGTTGGTGGTGCCAGCCTGAAAGCAGATTCCTTCTCCGCTATCGCTAAGGCCGCTGCTGAAAGTTGATTGTTGTCCTAAAAAAGTGGGGGCAGTGGGTGTGGAACGCCCACTGCCCCCACTTTTTGGGGAATTTTTTAATCATGTTGCCTCAACTTGACGGCCTGCAATGGGCGCTGCTGGCGCTGATTCCTTTGATCTTGCTCCAGCGAGCTTTCCACCGTGAATTGCAGGCCGTCTTTTTATTGCTCACCCGGCGCATGGAGATCACAATGGTGATCTTCTCGATACTATTTTTACCCGGCGTACTACTGCATGAACTCAGTCACTATTTGATGGCCAAATTGTTACGGGTGCGCACGGGGCGCTTTTCTCTGATCCCCCAAAGGCTCGCTGATGGTCGCATGTTAATGGGTTATGTTGAGACCGCCCAGAGCGACATCTTGCGGGATGCTCTCATCGGGGCCGCGCCTCTGTTTAGCGGGGGTTTGTTCGTGGCCTATGCGGGTCGTACTCAGTTGGGATTGCTGAATCTCTGGGACGCGCTGGCGAGCCTCGATCTGGCGACCGTAATCGCATCGATATCGGCGGTCTATGATCGTCCAGATTTCTGGATATGGTTCTATTTGACAATGACTGTCAGCAGCACTATGTTGCCTTCGAGCACCGACCGGCGAGGCTGGCTGCAATTAGGCATTGTGGTAGTCTTGCTGCTCGGTTTAGGAATCCTGATAGGCATAGGCCCCTGGATGTTGGAGAATTTTGCCCCGCCTGTCAATGATGCGTTACGTTCCTCGGCAGTTGTATTAGCCATGAGCGCCGCCCTTCACCTGGTCGTGCTCATCCCAACATTATTCATCCGTCGCGTCCTCAGCCGCATCTTTCGGCTGGATGTGGTCTAAATAATCAACCGAAAAATAGGGTCCCATCAGGGTGCGCACCACCCTGATGGGACCCTATTTTTCGGATTTGTACTGCTAGCCTGTCCCAAACTGGCGGTCACCGGCGTCGCCCAGGCCAGGAACAATATAGCCGATATCATTGAGGTGGCTATCGATGGTGGCGATGTGGATAGGCACATCGGGGTGAGCCTCTTGAAGGGCAGCGACACCCTCTGGGGCTGCCAGAATCCCCACAAACTTAATTTTGCTTACGCCCCATTGCTTGAGGATATCCACAGTCGCCACTGCGGATCCCCCTGTAGCCAGCATGGGGTCCAGGATCAGGCAAACTGAAACCGTTGGCGCGATAGGTAGTTTATTGTAGTACGATACTGGTTTGAGGGTGCTTTCATCACGGTAGAGACCGATATGCCAGACCTCAGCGCTGGGCATCAGCCCCCAGACACCTTCGACCATCCCCAATCCGGCCCGCAATATGGGTACCAGGCCGATGGGTTCTTTCAGTTCATACCCAGTGGTTTTTGCCAGAGGTGTCTCGACTTCACGCGGGGCGATGAGTAGATCGGCGGTAGCCTCATAAGCCATCAGCGCAGAAACTTCACGGACAAGCTCGCGGAATTTTTTGGATAATGTTCCCGTGTCCCGCAAGCGGGTGATCTTATGAGCCACAAGGGGGTGGTTGGATTCGTAAACGTTAGACATGCGGACCTCCTGGAGGATTTAGCCCTATTATAGACGACAATCATAATACCGTGGAGCGGTGAGCGTAAAGCGATTCGTAAATTCGCTCCACGCTCTCCGGTTCACGCATCACGCCTTACTCTCCGCTTCACGCATCGCGCTCCACAATGTATAATAGAACCTATGAGCGAATCTCAGAACCGAGTCATCGATCCTGAACCCAAGCCTGGTGATCGCCTGGACCACGCCCTGCGCCCGACACGTCTGGCAGATATGATCGGGCAAACTCAGATCAAAGAGAATATACAAATATTAATCGAGGCAGCTAAGCAACGTGAAGAGGCTTTGGATCATGTCTTGTTTTATGGGCCTCCTGGATTGGGAAAGACCACCCTGGCGCATGTGTTGGCCAATGAGATGGGTGTCAATATCAAGGTCACCGCCGGGCCAGCTATCGAAAGGGCAGGAGATCTGGCTGCGATCCTGACCAACCTGCGCGCTGGCGATATCCTCTTCATCGACGAGATCCATCGTTTGGGGCGGGCGGTTGAGGAAGTGCTCTACCCGGCTATGGAGGATTACGCTCTGGATATTATCATCGGCAAGGGGCCTTCTGCACGCTCGGTGCGCTTGAAACTGCCCCGCTTTACGGTCGTAGGGGCGACAACTCGCCTGGCACTGGTCACTGCACCGCTGCGGGCACGCTTTGGGGCTACCTATCGGCTTGATTTTTACAGCCTCGAGGCCATGCGCGAGATCATCGCAGTGGCAGCAGGGAAGCTGGAAGTGCTGACGCAGGCTGAAGGGATATCCGCCATCGGAGAGCGCTCACGGGGCACGCCGCGAGTAGCGCTGCGTCTTTTGCGCAGGGTGCGTGATTACGCCCAGGTGCGTGCGGATGGTACCGTGACTCAAGATGTGGCCATGCAAGCCTTAGAATTACTCAACATCGATGCTCGCGGTCTCGACGAAATGGATCGCCGCGTTTTGCGCGCCATCATCGAGAAGTATAACGGAGGCCCGGTCGGGCTTTCGACCATTGCAGCCTCGATCAGCGAGGAGCCTGATACTATCATGGACGTGGTCGAGCCGTATCTGATGCAGTTGGGATTCCTGGAGCGCACGTCGCAAGGGCGAGTGGCCACGCCGGCTGCATACCAGCATATCGGTTTAGAGCCTCCTCGTCAGCGACAGCCCAAATTGTTGTAGATACCCTGGCCAAGATGTGGGGTGCACTTCCGAAAAGTTCACCCCACATCTTGGCTGCTTGTAAAATGTCCCCTTCTCCCTTAGTTCGGATTCTCGTTATCTTTGGCCTGTCTCTGGCGGCCATTGGCGGATTGGTTTACCTGATCGAGCGCCTCGGTTTCTCCTGGGGGAATCTTCCTGGAGATTTTCGCATCGAGCGCGAGAATTTTAGCTGTGTGTTCGCGCTGGGAACCTCGATCTTGCTTTCGATCCTGTTGACGGTAGTGCTCAATTTGCTCTTCAGGTTTCTCAATCGTTGATCAAGAAACAGATTTCTTAGGATAAGTTGATCTTTGAAAACTGCCGACTTCGACTACCATCTCCCTGTAGAATTCATTGCCCAGACCCCCCTGGAGCAGCGCGATGCTTCCCGCCTGCTGATCCTCAAGCGGGATTCGGGAACTCTGGAGCATGCTATCTTTCGTGATTTGGGTGGCTTCCTGCACCCCAACGATGTCCTCGTCCTCAACCAGACACGCGTAATCCGGGCGCGCTTGTTTGGGCGAAAGGTCCCCACGGGAGGCAGGGTCGAATTGCTCTTGCTGCGTCGACAAGAGGAGCAAATTTGGGAAGTATTGGTGGGGGGTAAAGGACTGGTTCCAGGGATAAAAATACAGATCGAAGATGGGCCTGAGGCTGAGATCATGGCCGATTTAGGTGGCCCGCGCCGGTTGGTGAAATTCGCAGAGCAACTCTCTACACAGTTAGATGTCATTGGCCACGTTCCACTTCCACCGTATATCCACACCCACCTGGATGAGCCCGAACGCTACCAGACAGTCTATGCAATGGTGGGGGGTTCAGCGGCGGCCCCAACGGCGGGATTACACTTTACGCCTGCGTTGATCGCGCGGCTCAAAGAAGAGGGAATTCGTTTCGCTACTGTGACCCTGCATGTCGGGCTGGACACCTTCGCTCCTGTCAATGAAGATGACCCGCGCCAACATGAGATCCACACCGAATGGTGTCAGATCACATCGGTGGCAGTAGAAACCATCAAAGCGGCGCGCCAGGCTGGAGGTCGACTGATCGCTGTGGGGACAACCAGCGTACGCACCCTGGAGACAGCCGCCCTATTGGCCGATCCTGGAGAGGTCCTGGCTCCCTTCGAAGGCCCTACAGATTTGTTCATCTTGCCAGGACACGATTTTCTCGTCGTCGATGCTATGATCACCAACTTTCACCTGCCACGCTCGACACTGATCATGCTGGTGAGTGCATTTGCAGGCAGGCAGCGTATTCTAGAGACTTATGAAACGGCCAAATCATTGGGGTATCGTTTTTACTCTTTTGGGGATGTGATGCTAATTTTGTAGAATCCATAGCGCGGCCGCTTTCCGAGCCGCAACCAAAGATTGAACCTCAGAAACTGTCTGAAAAAACCCCAGGGATTTCCAAAAGAGTGCTTTTGCCACTGAAACAATAGGCTGCAAAACACAGAATAACTCTGCGCTCTCCGCGCCTGCCCTGGGCTGAGTCGAAGGGCGCTCTGCGGTTGAAGATACTCGCGAATGAGGCAAATGTTGCTCGTACTACGATAAGACCTGCGTAAATGGGGCCTTGCCGCGGGGAGACTCACTTATCAAAATTGCAAGATCAAATTATCCTGAATCCAGGTTGATTTCGGTATACTTGGAATAGATGATTGTAGCAATTTTAGGTAAACAACATTAAAAAGCGAAATACTCAGCTCAATCACAGAAGAGAACGACGACCTGAGTTGAGGTCGTTCTTTTTGGTTTGGGCGATGAGGCAATAGCATGGCTGAAGAGAAATCTCGTCATGAGCTTCTCAGTGAAATCGAAGATCTGCGGGCGCGTCTGTACCAAGCAGAAAGAGGTATATTGAGACCAGATTTAGATCAGTCTGGCAATCAGGTTGGTCAGGTGATCGGCGCGGGACTTGATCTGACGGACGAGAAGCTAATGCAACAAACCCTCACCTCTGTATTGGAAAGCATTGATGCCCATATCGCAACCAATATAACGCAAAGAATGCAGGGGGAGCAATGGATCGCTGGCTTGAATCAGATCAAAGAGAAATTACTCGTCCCTGGCGACATCAGTCGAAAAATGAAACTGGTAACAGATGGAGTCGTCGAGAATTTTGGCGCGGATTTTTGCCGCATCTGGATCATTGGCGAGGGAGATCGCTGTGATCTAGGATGTTTCCATGCCCAAGTTACTGAGGGAGCGCATATTTGCCGTAATAGAGAGAAGTGTCTCCATATTATCGCCAGTTCGGGTAGATATTCACATTTGGATGGGAAACTGCACAGCCGCGTGCCTTTCGGCAGCTATAAGCCTATATTTCGCACCTTACAAAATGAATAGAGAGAAACAATAGCGAAGAT
>CAZUSV010000006.1:0-63696 GCA_964622645.1 uncultured Anaerolineales bacterium | reverse complement strand
CCGGGCCCACACCCTTTTTTCGGGAGACTTCCTGTTTGGCTGAGTTGTTACTACAGAAAATCTATTCCAAAAGATTTAAATTGCTCAACTTCTCAGATAATTCTGCGTTTGACGGTTCTACTAGAGTATCCCCGTTTGGGAAGCGGATTGTGGGAACTATTCGCATTCCGTGATTGGTTTTCTCTACAAAAGCGCGCCCCTCTGGATCCTTGCCAATATCAATCCAGCGAAATTCAATACCTTCCTTCTTGAGCACTTTTTTGGCGCGGACACAATCTGGGCACCAAGTAGTTCCATAGATGACGACTTTGTTATCCATGCATTGCCTCTAAAACTACATCAAGAGTACCCCCCAAGCATTCTCTAATCCAAGTTATTACCCTGGACTACCCGTCATCAGACCGTGGTCTAAATCAACCGGAGCCTGCCTGAGTGGAGTGGCGCGCAGAACAGCATAGTCGAATAGCGTCCCCGCTCAGGATTTGGATGCACAAGGTGGCGAATTGGGTTATCTATTGAAATAAAGATACCAGTGGTAGCACAAGCATCGAAATTACAATCAGGATACCGATCACTACCATTATGGTTTGTTGCGTGCTTCTTCTTTTTTTTCTCTTTTTAGCCATACGATCTCTCCTAAAAATGGATTCGGGAATAAACATGAGCGACTATTTCAAATGTTTTTTTACGGCAGTTTCAATTTTATCCTCTAAATCTTCAATGGTCACTGGTTTAAATAGATAACCATCTGCTCCAAACTCAGTGGCTTCATTGACACTGACGTCTGCCACTTCGGAGGAGAGCATCACAACCGGCACATCATCGAAATCCGATCGGCTGCGCACATACTTCAATAGATCCATACCAGAAACGATAGGCATATTGATATCAATTAGCATAAGATCAGGGCGCTCCCCCTGAAGCATAGCCCTGGCAGCCCGCTTACAATCCAAGAAGGAGCGCGTCTCGTAATCTAGCAATTTGAGCAACAAGCGGATCGCATTGATCATCTCCCCATCATCTTCAATATACCAGGCTATTTTCAAAGCATCCTCCTTCCTAAACTTAACCCAAATGTGCCTTCACAGATGCGGCTGTGCTGGCGTTCATCTTAGGGGCTGCTGCTATCTCAGCCTCTGAAGCCTGCCTAATGGCATCGATGGAGCCAAAATGAACCAGCAAAGCTTTCCTTCGAGCAGGGCCAATACCAGGAATTTCATCAAGTTGAGAGGCAATTCCCAACTTGGAACGCTGCTTGCGGTGAGCTGTGATGGCGAAACGATGGGCTTCATCGCGGATACGCTGCACCAAGTATAACCCTTCTGATTTGCGTGGCAAGAGAATCGACTGCGAGTTTCCCGGTACGAAGATCTCCTCTTCACGTTTTGCCAGTCCTACAACCGGGATCACATCACACAAACCAAATTCATCCAATACCTTTGTCGCCCGGCCAAGCTGCCCTTTACCGCCATCGATGATGATCAGATCTGGCAGCGCGGAAAAGGAGCGATCTGGCTTTTTACCCGGTGTCTTGGCGGTTTCCTGTGCGCTCTGCCATCGCCGGAAGCGACGCCTGAGCATTTCTTCCATGCTAGCAAAATCATCCGGGCCGACAACAGAACGGATATTAAAACGACGATAATGCCCCTTATTGGGCACACCCTGGTCGAAGACGACCATGCTGCCCACCGTAGCTGTACCTTGCGTAGTGGAAATATCGTAGCATTCAATGCGTTTGGGTGCTGTAGGCAGATTCAAGGATTCATGCAACTCTGCCAGCGCCTGGGTTTGGCGATGCTCATTGGCTTCCCATTGCGCTTGTAAAGCCTTCAAGGTGTCAGAAGCATTCTCCGCAGCCATTTGAACAAGCTCACGCTTCTGGCCGCGTTGCGGGATCTTGATCTCTACTTTTTTCCCACCCCGGCGGCTGTTGAGCCACTGACGGATGATCTGGGCCTCTTCGACTTCATGTGGCAGCAGCACCTGAGGCGGAACCGAGGGTGTCTGATCGTAGAACTGCTTGATGAACTCAGCAATCACATTGGAGTCAGGGTTATCATCCGTTCCTTCCATCAGGAAGTATTCCCGACCAATCAGTTTGCCACCGCGGATGAAAAACACCTGCATACAAGCCTCGCGCTCAGAACGCGCCATGGCGATGACGTCCGTATCAACATAGTCCGATGACAAGACAATCTTCTGGCGGGCGACAATCTGTTGGATGGCATCGAGCTGGTCGCGCAACACCGCCGCCTGCTCAAAACGCAGTTCGTGAGAGGCTTGTTGCATTTCAGTTTGCAGGCGACCAACAATCCCCTCCGTGCGGCCCCTGAGGAAGTCAGCCAGGCCCTGGATCATCTGACGATATTCTTCCTGACTGGAAACTCCGATGCAAGGAGCAATGCACAACTTAATATCATAATAGAGGCAGGCGCGTTTATCTTCCCCTGTAATCGTCCGGTTGCAGGTCAGGTAAGGGAAAATCCGCCGCAGCACATCCAGGGTTTGGTGGACGGCCCAAACGCCGGTATAGGGTCCAAAATACTGCGCTCCGTCATCGACGACTCTGCGAGTGACAGTGACTTTAGGAAAGGGGTCGTTCCAGTGGATCTTGATATAAGGGTAGCGTTTGTCGTCCTTAAGACGCACATTGTAGTGCGGGCGGTGCTTCTTGATCAGGTTCATCTCCAGGATCAAGGCTTCCAACTCTGACCCCACTACGATCCATTCGATATCCGTGATGCGCTTGACCAACTGGCGCGTGCGCGGGTGTTCCTGTCCCCCAGTATGGAAATACGAGCGCACGCGATGGCGCAAGTTGATCGCTTTGCCCACATAGATCACATCCCCGGCTTTGTTCTTCATCAGGTAACAGCCAGTTTTGGTAGGGATAGTGTCTAAAATGGCCTGGAGTTTTTCAGAAGCTTCCATGGTGGGGTGATTCTAACATATGGAAGAAGGGATCACAGATACCGCTGACACGGAGTGGCTGATTACGCAGATTTCAGTTTGTTTCAGCGCGATCAGCTAAATCAGTGGCGCCTGAGGCGCCAGCGTTCCCATTGGCACGAATCTGGCATCAAGGAATCTGTTATCTTGTACCCCTCCATCACTTCAGGGTAGAATGCTGATCATCCCCTATGAACGAAATGCACCGCTCCCCCCCTCGGAAAACATGGCCCCTGGCTCTCCTGGCCTTGATCATCGCTATGCTGGCCTGCACGCGCAAGTGGAAGTCTGACGCTGATCCCTGGGAAGCAATATCAGGCTCCTCGACGCAGGTACCCGGCCAGAGTGAGTCCGGAGGGCCTTTTAGCGAGGGTCGTCCACCAGGATCACCAGTGCTAACGCCTACTCCCGATGCCCCCCATCCTATCCCTGGAATGCGTACCGAAGCGGAAGCGTATATCGTCCAGGCTGGCGATACACTGGGACAAATCGCTGAACGTTTTGGTGTCAGTGTAGAAGATATCGCTGATGCGAGTGGGATCACAAATGTCAATACCCTTGAAATCGGGCAAGAGCTGGATATCCCCGCCCCAGAGCCTGTCACCACCGGTCCAAGCTTCAAGATTATCCCTGATTCGGAACTGGTTGCTGGGCCGATGACGGCCAATTTCGATGTGCCCGATTTCGTTTATGGCTTGAGCGGATATCTGGTCTATCACGAAGAGGAAGTCGATGAGATTATGCTGCGTGGATACCAAATTGTGCAACGCGTGGCTACTGATTACTCTGTCAACCCGCGCCTGCTGCTGGCAGTGCTGGAATACCAAAGCGGCTGGCTGACTGATTCCAACCCACAAACTTATACACTAGACTACACCCTGGGTTGGGAATATGTCGACTACGAAGGGCTCTATAAGCAAATTGCCTGGGCGGCTAACGAACTCAACCGCGGCTATTACCTCTGGCGAGTAAATGGGGTGAGCAGTTGGGTGCTGCCGGATGGCTCTGTGATCCCGGTGGATCCTACTATCAACGCCGGCACGGCGGCGCTACAGTATTTCTTCTCCAAGCTGTACAAACGCGAAATCTGGCAGCGTACGGTTACTGAAGATGGCTTTTTCAAGGTCTACCAGGAGCTATTTGGCTATCCTTTTGACTATGGATATGAACCCCTTTTACCCCCAAACCTGACCCAACCACCTTTGCAGTTGCCCTTCGAAGAGGGGGTCGACTGGGCTTTTACAGGAGGTCCGCACGGGGGTTGGGGGGATGGCTCGGCTTGGGCAGCGCTGGATTTTGCCCCTTATGATGAACCACTCGGCTGCACCCAGAGCGAAAGCTGGGTCGTCGCCATGGCTGATGGCTCGATCGTGCGCGCTGAAAATGGTGCTGTGATCCAGGACCTGGATGGCGATGGCTCCGAACAAACTGGCTGGACGTTGTTCTATATGCACATCGAGGCCCGCGAGCGCGTCGAGGTGGGTACCTATCTTCGAGCGGGCGAGCGCATTGGGCATCCATCTTGTGAAGGGGGCTTTTCGTCAGGCACGCATGTTCATATCGCCCGACGCTATAACGGCGAATGGATCCCCGCTGACCAGGATATCCCTTTTGTGCTCGACGGTTGGGTAAGTGAAGGCACGGGAAATGAGTATGACGGTCTGCTGCGCAACGGCGATCACATTATCTATGCTGAGAATGGCCATGTACCGGAGAATCTGATTGATCGGTAAAAATTTCGCCGCGGAGACGCGAAGAGCGCAGAGTTTTCACATTAGTTTTATGGTTAAATTTCTCACCTCCCTGGTTACGTCTCCGCGCTCTCCGCGTCTCTGCGGTTATATTCTTGTTATCCTTCCATTTCTGTTCATTTTGGTCAGCTGCAATCTTCCGCGCCAGGGGGGACCCTTTGTAGCCCCCTCGGAATACGAAGCTACGATCACGCCTAATTGGGTTGCCACGCTGGAGGCCGCCCCAACATCTACAGAAATTCCGCAATCTGAGAGTGATCTACAGCCCACCGAGACGCCCTCGGCCACGGTGGAGCTCGAAGAGCCCTCCCCAACTCTCCAACCAACGATTGCCAGTACGCCGACCTCGGAGCCTGAGTACGCCGGCCCGATCCTATACTACACCCAGTCAGGTGATACGCTCGAGGCCCTGTCGGTACGTTTTGGCGTCACTGTCGATGAGATCGACACCACCGGCGCACTCCCCGAACGGGGCTTCATCAATCCTAACCAGCTGTTGATCATCCCCCGGCGATTCAGCAACACCACCGACCCAACCCATCTGCTGCCCGATAGTGAATTCGTCTACACGCTCTCAGCTCTCGATTTCAGTATCGTAGATTTTGTCGCTGAGGCGGGTGGGTATTTGAAAAACTTTCACGAATACCTGGGGACGCATGGCGAGACCTACGGCGGGGATATCGTCAAGCAGATTGCCTTAGATAACTCGGTCAATCCCAAATTGTTGCTGGCCTTGTTAGAGTATCAGAGCGGCTGGGTTTACGGGCAACCAGCTACCCTTGCCGACCAGGATTATCCTTTGGGGGAGATCGACCTCAGCAAGAAAGGATTGCTCAGACAGTTGAAATGGGCAGTCAACGAACTCTCCATAGGGTATTACGGCTGGCGCGAGGGGCGCCTGAGCGAAATCGAATTCTCCGATGGAGTCACCCAGCATCTGGCCCCAGACCTGAATGCTGGCACGGTGGCATTGCAATACTATTTCTCCAAGGTATATGATCGCCAGGGTTGGCTGGCTGCCCTTGACCCTGAGACTGGCTTGCCGGCGCTTTACGAGCAGATGTTTGGCAACCCCTGGACGCGCGCCCAGGTGGTCGAACCGCTTTTCCCTCCCGATCTCATCCAACCGGATCTGGTTCTACCCTTCCTGATCGGGCGCAGTTGGAGCTATACTGGCGGACCGCATGGCGCTTTCGAAAAAGACGGCTCTTGGGCAGCCATCGATTTCGCTCCTGCCACGACCATCAGTGGCTGTTCTGAATCAGATGCCTGGGTGACAGCCGTCGGTGATGGTGTCATTTCACGTTCTGAGCGTGGGATTGTGGTGCTCGATCTGGATGGGGATGGCTTCGAGCAAACGGGCTGGGTGATCTTCTATCTGCACATCGGAGATGAGGGTCGCACCGGGGCGGGTAGACTGGTGAATAAAGGTGATCTGTTAGGACATCCCTCATGTGAGGGTGGTTATGCAACCGGCACACACGTGCACATCGCCCGTAAATATAACGGTGAGTGGATGCAAGCCGACGGCCCGATCCCCTTTGTGCTCAATGGTTGGACTGTGCATACAAGTGGCACGCCGTACCAAGGCACCCTGACCCGCGCTGGCGATGTGGTCACAGCCAACCAGTTTGGCGCGCACCAGAGCTTGATCGAGCGTGAACGCGAATAGATTGAGGATTAGCGATTTACGATTGGGGATTGAAGATTGGCGATTGGGGATTGGGGATTTGGGTTAGAATCGTGTCATGCGCAGGTATATATTCATCATTCATTTGGCATTTGTTTTCCTTGGAGTAAACGTAATCAGTGCATTCGCGCCAAATTCACAATTCACAATTCACAATTCACCATTCACAATTACCTCAACTCCTGCTCACCTGCTACTCCCCGACGCCGAGCTGGTTTATTCTCCAACCGCGCTCGATTTCGATATCGCTGCTTACCTGGATGATACAGGTGGCTTCCTGAGCACATACCAACAGTACTTGATGATCACCGGTTGGACCAGCGCGGCTGAGATCATCGAACGGGTGGCCTTAGAGAATTCGATCAACCCTCGCCTGCTGATTGCCTTATTGGAATATCAAAGTGGCTGTATCCTGGGGCACCCTGAGGACACGGGTAATTTCGATACTGCTATGGGGGCAGAGGCCTACTACCGCAAAGACCTCTATGGGCAGTTGATCTGGGCTGTACATGCCCTCTCGGAAGGCTTCTATGGCTGGCGTGCCGGGACGCTCACCGAAATCTCATATCCTGATGGTACCCTATATACCCTTCCTGCGAACATCAACGCCGGGAGTGTGGCAATACATTACTTCTTCGCGCAACTGTATGACCAGGCCGCCTGCCATCAGGCTCTCGATACCGTAGATGGTTTTCCAGCCCTCTACCAGCAGATGTTTGGTGATCCATGGGAACGCGCCGCAACCATCGAAACCCTTCTCCCAAATGATCTGGCGCAACCCGAGCTGACCCTGCCCTTCGAGCCCGGCGAAACCTGGGCCTATACCGGTGGACCGCACCAGGCCTTCGAGGGGAACGGGCCGCTGGCTGCCCTGGACTTCGCCCCTCGCATGGATACCAGCGGCTGCGTCCCGTCTGATGAGTGGGTGGTCGCCATGACCGATGGGCTGGTGGTGCGCTCCGAATTGGGCACGGTCATCCAGGATTTGGACGGTGACGGTCACGAACAAACCGGATGGGCACTGATGTATTTACACATCGAAGAGCAGGAGCGCGTGCCAGTGGGAACTATGTTGAAAGCCGGCGATAAGATCGGGCACCCCTCCTGCGAGGGCGGACGGGCGACAGGCACTCACACCCACATCGCCCGAAAATATAACGGTGTTTGGATCGCTGCCGATGGGCCCTATGCCTTTTTGTTGGACGGCTGGAAAGCCGCCGCTGGCGACAAACCCTATCTAGGGACCCTCACCCGGAATGAAGAGACTGTTACCGCCCATCAGTACGGTTCCGCAGTCTCACGTATTACCAGAGATGATGACAGTGAACAGTAACCAACATTCAGAAAACAGTAAGCAGTATCCAGTATCCAGTAAACTGTCCACTGGTTACTGGATACTGACCACTGCCCTCATCGGGCTGGCTGCCCTGCTGCTCTCCGGCTGCCAACCAATACCAGGGCCCGCACAGCCCTCCCTGGAAGGCACCCCCCAGGTCACACCTGAGGAAATCTTAACTACACCGCTGCCTGAACGCCCCAAATATCAACCCGGGCAGCTGGTTGATTATATTGCCAAAACTGGTGACACGCTCCCTGCACTGGCCGTCCACTTCAACACCACTGTAGAAGAAATCCTAGAAGCCAATCCCTTCATCCCCGCTGAGGCCACAACCCTGCCGCCAGGCATGCCTATGCAAATCCCCAACTACTACAAATCTTTTTGGGGAACGCCATTCAAGATCCTACCAGATAGTTTGTTTATTAACGGACCAGCTCAAATCGATTTCGATACCCAAGCTTTCGTTGACGGGCATCCTGGCTGGCTGCGGAATTACCGGGACTATGTTGCTGGGGCAAGGCGCACAGGTGCGGGCATCATCGATTATGTGGCCATGAATTTCAGCATCAGCCCGCGGGTTCTGCTGGCATTGCTGGAATATCAAACGGGCGCTCTCAGCCAGGCCAAATTCCCTGAAGATATTAACGAAAACTATCCCTTAGGCCAGGAGCAACGTAAATATCGCGGTCTCTATCTGCAACTCATTTGGGCAGCCAATACGCTCAACAATGGTTATTACGGCTGGCGCACCGGCCATCTTACCACCATCGAAATTCCAGACGGTACCATCGAACATCCCGATCCCTGGCAAACTGCTGCCAGCGTGGCCTTTCAGTATTACTTTTCAGTAGGATATTCGGGCAACGATTACCAGGATGATATTGGCCCTCAAGGAGTTGCCCAGGTCTATAGAGATTTATTCGGCGACCCTTGGGGGGATGTTCAGACTCATATTCCAGGCAGTTTGCAACAGCCGGAGATGTACCTGCCCTTCGAGGGAGGCAAAACCTGGGCCTATACTGGCGGACCTCACACCGGTTGGGGGACGGGCGAACCCTGGTCGGCCATCGACTTTGCGCCTGCAGGCGTGCGCGGCTGTAGTTCAACCAATGAGTGGGCCACGGCAATGATCCCCGGTGTAGTCACCCGCTCAGAGACAGGCATTCTCGAGATCGATGGCGATGGCGATGGCGACCCGCGCACCGGCTGGACGGTATTCTATCTGCATATTGCCACCCGACAACGCGTACCAATGGGTACAATTCTCCAAGCTGGCGATAAGATCGGGCACCCTTCCTGTGAGGGAGGTACCAGCACAGGAACTCACATTCATGTGGCTCGTAAATACAACGGCGAATGGATTGCGGCCGAGGGACCATTGGGGTTCGATTTGGAAGGCTGGCTGGTACATAACGGAGATGAACCCTATGCAGGCACAATGACGCGCTACTCGAGAACAGTGACTGCCAATGTTAACGCCAGTTTCGAATCTTTTATTACAGCAGCCGAACGCCCTACAGAACAGTGATTTTTTAGAAATATCAATCAAATATTAATATTTCTAAAGTGTATCTTGACATTTTCAAAATTAATTGTATACTTTTATTAAGTTTTAGATAATTATTCCTGTAGGAGCTTATTATGTGGTATGCAACATTAGAAATTGGCAAGGTATATCAGCGCCGAGCGATTGAGGCAGTTCAAACCTCGATTGCCTGCAATCCCTCGACATCAGATCGATTACTGGCCGGTCTTGGAAAACTGCTGGTCGTCATCGGGCGGCGCCTGCAATCCCGCCAACAGTACGGTACGGTGCTACACGCCGGATAAAGCTTTTCCTGGAAACTCTGAAGTTTCCGGGAAAATTGGAAATAAATCGAGAGGATTTCATGCAAACACTTCCTACCCAATGCCCTTTATGCAACGGTGAAATTACCGTCACAAAAGTATATTGCCGAGATTGCGATACGACCTTCGAAGGTCGTTTTAATGTAGGCGCTTTTGCCCAACTGACTCCCAAGCAACTCGAATTTGTCGAAACCTTCATCCGCTGCGAGGGGAAAATCACGCGTATGGAAGATGAGTTAAGCCTCTCCTACCCCACGATCCGCAACCGCTTGCGAGCGATTATCAAAGCCATGGGGTATGAGCCAGAACCTGATGAGGAAGTTGGTCTCAGCGAGCAAGAGCGCAAACAAATTCTAGAAGATCTAGACGCTGGCAAGATCAATTATGAAGACGCTATCCAGCTTCTTGGTGAACAAGAGGAGTAAACGATGGTACAGAAAACGCTGGAACTTGGAAAAGCGCCCAAAATAACTATCGAAAGTATTGCTGGCAATTTGCATGTAAAGGGTTGGAAGCGTACAGAAGCGTTGATCAAAACCACTTGTGATGATCAGGTAACCTTCGAACAGGGAGAGGAAATCACGAAAATTGATTGCCCTGAAGATTGTATTGTCTATGTGCCTTTCGACGCTATTCTCCAAGTCAAACAAGTTGGAGGTAGTGCCCGGTTCAGAGCGCTGGGGGGCACATTGCAGGTCGGGAAGATTGGCGGCCCACTGACCTTGCGAGAAGTGGGCTCAGTGGAGGCGGGAACCATCGACGGTGGGTTATCTGCGAAAAGCGTGCGAGGCGACCTGAATATTGAAACCATAAGGGGCAATGCCAACATTCGTGATGTCGATGGCCAATTTCACGCGGACTCAATCAGCGGCAATTTACGCTTGGGCGATGTCAGTGGTGGGGTCTCTGCGGTCACAGGGGGGAATGCCAAAATGAGCCTTGCGCCGGTTCCCTGGCAGGCATATTCGGTATCCGCTGGTGGCAATTTACGCTGCCAAATCCCAGACGATGTCAATGCCGATATCGACCTTTCGAGCAAGGCTCAATCGATTCGCATCAAACTCCCGAACAGCTCACAAACGATTCGTGAAGAATCATATACACTCGAGTTTGGTGAAGGAGGAACACCTATAAAACTGACAGCAGCAGGCAATATCGTTCTTATTGGATTAGATACAGACGAAGAGGCCTCGGACGAATTCGATTTTGACTTCAACTTTGATTTTGAACTGGGCGAAGATTTTTCGAGAATGGCCAAAGATATGGCCCTCCAAGCAACTGAACAGGTAGAAACCCATCTAAAATCTTTGGAAGGCCATCTATCGGGGTTATCTAAAACCCTGGAAGACGCGGGGTTGTCAGAAGAGCGCTCCCAGGAAATCCAACAGCGGGTCGAGGAGGCGCGCGATCGCGCTACACAACGCGCCCATGAGGCTGCTCAACGCGCGCAACAAAAGCTCGAACGCAAACTGGCTGCCGCACAGCGCAAAGTAACCCGTGAAGCCCGGCGTAGTGTCCGAGCGAAGACCATGAGCATCGATGTAGATGCACTGAGAGCATCGAAACAGACTAGCAGCGCTCCTGTTTCTGACGAGGAGCGTATGATGATCCTGGAAATGCTTCAGGAGGGCAAAATCAGCGTTGAACAGGCTGAACAATTACTGGCTGCCTTAGAAGGGAATAATTCATAATGTCTCACTCAGAAGAGCGCCTGAAGATACTCGATATGATCGAACAGGGAGTAATCAGTGCCGAAGAAGGCTACTCTCTAATCCAAGCTTTGCAAGAAGACGATGCCATTCCAGACGATGGTATGGAAATAAATGAAATGGACCCATTTACGGACCCAGGAGATCGCTTAGGCGTGATCCAAGAAACTGAAGATCATGAGCCCGCCCAATTCCCTGATCCCGAAGATATGAATAAATGGAAACGTTTTTGGTTCATCCCTGTTTGGATTGGGGCGGGAATTACTGTGATTGGTGGCGGGCTGATGTTCTGGGCCTGGCGCGCTTCGGGATTTAGTTTCTGGTTCGCCTGTACCTGGTTCCCCTTTTTGTTGGGCGTATTGGTTCTAGCGCTGGGCTGGGGCAGTCAAAAATCCCCCTGGCTGCATGTGCGCGTACACCAAAAACCTGGCGAGAGCCCTGAGAAAATCGCCATCAGCATTCCGATCCCCATCCGTCTGACAGCCTGGTTCTTGCGCACATTTGGGCACTTTATCCCGCATATGGATGCCACCGGCCTCGATGAAGTCATTCTGGCCCTGGGTGATACAAAAGAGGGCGATGTGCCTTTCTTCGTTGATGTCGACGAAGGTGAAGATGGTGAAAAAGTACAAGTATTTATCGGCTAATAGAGATGTCTCGAAAAAAGGTGTGCTCAGGGGGAGCCCTCCCTGCGCACACCTTTTTTCGAGATAATCCGTTCGGTCGCTGAACAGATATTAAGGAGAATACCCAATGACAACCGCTGAAGAACGCATGAAAATTCTCAAAATGATCCAGGAGGGCAAAATTTCTGCTGACGAGGGCGCCAAACTGCTCAAAGCGCTCAGCTCGAGCAGCGAAAAACCTGTGCGGGCCAAAAGACCTAGTGGTGGCGCGCGCTGGTTGCGCGTGCGCGTTACCGATATGAGCAAAGGCAAAGCTAAGGTCAATGTAAATTTACCTTTGAAGCTGATCGATGCCGGATTGAATATCGCCGCCCAGTTCACCCCAGATGTCGAACTTGAAGAATTGGGCAGCGCAGTCAGCGAGGCAATCGCCGAGGGTATGACCGGCAAGATCGTCGATGTGGTCGATGCCGAAGATGGCGAACATATCGAGGTTTTTATTGAGTGATTCGAGGTCGTCAGTGTCTGAAGAATTAGTCGAACGCAGTTTTTCTGTTAATACTCCCGCGCGCCTGAAATTGAGCAATATCCGCGGTACAGTAGACATATCCCCCGGTGGCGAGGATGTCATTTCAATCTCCGCAGTGATGCACCTAAACTCAGGGAATGCAGACCACACCGAGGTAGACATTCATCAAGATGATGATGGCCTGGTCGTTGTCGAAACTCGTCATGACAAGAGCAATGGCTTTCTATCGTTAATCAAATCCTGCAAAGTTGACTACACCGTTACCGTTCCCAAAGATTGTTCAGTTGAATTGAGCTGTGTTAGCAGCAAAGCCTGCATCCAGGGTTTAGAAGGCGAGTTCAGATTCAACACAGTCAGTGGAGCCCTTGAGTTTGCGGATTTGACTGGTCTCACCAAAGCGGTGAGCGTCAGCGGCGCCATCAAAGGGCAAAATCTGTCCGGCATTCTAGATGGGGGAACCGTCTCTGGGAAGATTCGGGTAATGGAATCGCACATTCCTGAGATGGATATCTCTTCTGTCAGTGGAAGTATCGTCGTACAAACCTCTCTAATTGATGGGCCATATGTTTTTAAAGGCGTTTCTGGCAATGTAACCATGATCATACCCGAAGAATCCGGTTGCATCGCCAAAACCAAGAGTCTCAGCGGGCGGCTGCAGACATCTTTACCCATTACCAAAGACCGCCGCTACGGCCCGCGCGGTCTGGCTGAAATCCAAGGGGGAGGCCCCGAGGTTGTTTACAAGAGTGTTTCAGGGTCCTTGAAGATCTTGACCTCGGAAGATGACAAACCCCAAACGGTTCATGTTTCCAGCCCAGTTGGGGTTCATCACCATGGAAAAGCAAATCGCATACATGTCTTGGAAGAGATCGAGCGCGGTGAGCTTTCTGTCGATGATGCGCTGGATAAATTGAACGCATAATCCCAACGGTCAGTACTCATCCAAGGGCTACGCGCACAGGCTGACCACCTGTGCGCAGTGTTTCAGGATAAGAATTCCATTTCTCAATATAGGAAAATAATAGGTCTCCAGGAACTCCCGTGGTAATGTCCAGATTTTGGGGTATGCGGCTTGCGGAGTAAGCCGTATACCCCAAAATCTGGGAGTTACCTCGGCGATTCCTAGAGATCCAAAATAATTTAGCAGATAGTCCAACTGAAATTGAGGTGCTAGTCAATAACACTAGGAAAAATCATGTCAGATAATAAACTTATCAAAGGAATGTCTGGATTCACCATCGTCTGGTTGGGACAGATCATCTCTGTGCTGGCTTCGATGATGACCAACTTCGGTATGACCCTGTGGATGTACAAGCAAACCGAGAGCGCTACCGCCATGGGGATGATGCAGGTGGCTTTCATCACACCCTTTCTGCTTCTCTCGCCGATTGCCGGAGCCATGGTAGACCGCTACAACCGCAAATTGATGATGATGGTCAGCGACCTGGGAGCCGTTTTATCGACCACAGCGATCTTGATCTTGTATACCACCGGATTGCTGGAGTTCTGGCATCTCTATATTGCCGCGGTGATCAACGGCCTGGGCAACACCTTCCAGTGGCCAGCCTATTCTGCGGCTATCACCACCATGGTTCCCAAAGAACAGTACGGGCGTGCCAATGGCATGATGTCACTGGTCGAGGCCGGACCGGGAGTGCTGGCACCCCTATTAGCCGGAGCGGTCCTGGCGCTGACAATTCCAGGTCCCTTCGATAGCTTTGCCCTGATCATGCTGATCGACCTGATCACCTTTTTCCTGGCTATCAGTGCGCTATTTATCGTGTATGTTCCCAAACCTGACAAGACTGTCGAAGGAGAAGAAGCGCAAGGCAATCTTTGGCAAGAAGGCCTGTATGGCTTCAAATACATTTTTGAGCGCCCCAGCTTGCTCGGTTTGCAAATGGTTTTCTTCTTTGGTAACCTGTTCGCCTCCATTGGCTTTACCGTATTTGCGCCCATGATCCTGGCACGCACCGACCAAAACAGTCTGATCTTCGGTTCAATCCAGACTGCAGGAGCGGTTGGGGGGATTGCCGGCGGAATCATTATGAGTGCCTGGGCAGGATTCAAACGACGCGTCAACGGCGTATTACTAGGTTGGATTCTTGGTGGCATAGCCTTCGCTGCATTTGGGACAGTTACAGGATTACCTCTGTGGATCACCTTCAGCGCCTTGTTCGCCTTTGTGATTCCCCTTGTCAACACTTCCAATCAGGCTCTGTGGCAGGCCAAGGTCGCTCCTGATCTTCAGGGACGAGTCTTCTCAGCCCGAAGACTGATCGCCTGGTTCACGCAACCAATTTCACCCATCATCGGTGGGACGCTGGCTGATTTTGTGATGGAACCAGCTATGCAAAGATCAACAGGGATGGCCGCTATTTTTGGCCCCATCTTTGGCACCGGTCCCGGCTCTGGGATGTCCCTTTTGATAACCTTTGTAGGTACTGCAACTGCCCTGGTTGGTGTCTCTGGGTTTTTCTTGCCCTTTATACGCAATGCTGACGACATCTTGCCCGATCATGATGAGCTAGACAAACTCCCCGAAGATTAGTATTACAACGCAAAGTCATTGAATATTACGCTAAGGCCGGTCTCCTGACCGAGCCAGCTCGGTCAGGAGACCGGCCTTAGCGAGCTTGGAAAGCGATAGAAAATGACAACCTTGCGCTGTAGTATTAGGCAGTCTCTTCATTTCAATAGTAAAATCCACCTCCGGCCAGATCCTTAATCCAGCCGGAGAGTTTTCTTTAATGGCCTCGATCAAACGCCTCTTGACTCCCTCGTACGAGTCCAACATCCCCATTTTCTTCGCCTACCGGATGCTATACAACTTCATGCTCTTTTTACCGGTTTGGGTAATCTTTCTCCAGAGCAAATTCAGTTTGACCATGACCGAGGTGACGCTCAACGATTCGGCCTTCTGGATCACTATGGCGTTGACCGAAGTGCCCACGGGGGCAGTGGCCGACACTTGGGGACGTAAACAATCTCAATTGATTGGTATGACGATCATTACGGGATCGATCTTATTGTTCGTCCTGGCACCAATCTATCCCCTGGTTCTGGTAGCGAATTCCCTCTGGGCCATTGGAATGACCTTTGTTTCGGGAGCCGATCTTGCACTGCTTTATGATACCCTGCGAGAATTAGGAAAAGAAGACGAGTATCCAAAATTTCGAGGGCGATTGCAGGCTATGGTGTTGGTGTCGATAGCCATAAGTAGTGTCTTAGGTGGAATCGTGGGGGAATTCAGCCTGGCTGCGACCTTCTTCATCACTGCGGGGGTTATGCTGATTGCCACTGTGATGGTTATCTTGCTCAAAGAGCCCCCGCGCGAACCCGATTCGGATACTGGTGAAAACTTAAGCTATTGGGGCACGCTTAGGGTAACTTTTGGAGCAATCCGGCAGCACTTAGCCTTACGCTATGCATTACTCTATTCCAACTTCATACCGCTGGCAGGCAGTGCAATCCAGGTGACTTTCATGCAGCCTCACGCGATCAACATCGGCCTACCTATTGCCGCCTTAGGGGTGATTGCCCTGGGATTACGAGCATCACAATTTCTAGGCTCATTGAATGCTAAAAGGGTGTTGGATCGAATTGGTGAGTGGGGCTGGCTGCGCCTGGCCCCCATCTTTGTTTTCACAGGAGTGATCGCACTGGGCAGTTTCAACTCTGTGGTTGGAATTGCCCTTTTTGCATTGACCGGTTTTGCAAGAGCGGTGACAACCCCTCTCATGGAGAGCATTATTCTGCGTCAAACCCCCGGCTCGGTCAGAGCTACCATTCTCTCGGTTGACTCATTGATCTTTCGCTTACTGTGGGCGATCTTAGCTCCCATTGTCGGGTGGATATCTGATGCCTACAGTTTGCCCACGGCTTTCATCCTTGTGGGCATTGGATTGGGGCTAGTTGTCCTGTGGATTTTGATGCGCTGGCACCGGGTGTGGGATGGTTGAAATCCCACACCTATTCAACTGGTAATTGTACCTCTTCGTTGATCGTCAATTTAAATACATCTGGCCGAGCGTAATGCCCAACAACATCAAAATCGAACTTGCTGCGCGGCACCTCAGCCATATCCAGATCAGCATAGAGAATCCCCTCTTCATCGTAGAACGGGCCGGCAATCACCTCTCCCAAGGGTGAAATGATCGCGCTGCCACCCCGGCACATAACCTCAGGTTGATCATCCAGTTCCTCGATCCCGGGCAGGTCATGGGGATACATATCCTTGGTGACAAATTGGTTGCAACCCAACACAAAGCAGCGTCCCTCGCAGGCGATATGCCGTAAAGTGGCCTGCCAGGTATCGCGACTGTCAGCCGTGGGAGCCAGGTAGATCTCGATCCCCTTGGCATACATGGCCATGCGCGCCAACGGCATATAATTCTCCCAGCAGATCAGACCGCCAATTTTGCCCAAGTCTGTATCCAACACCGTCAGGGTTGAACCATCTCCCTCGCCCCAGATCAGGCGTTCAGCCGCGGTCGGCTTGAGCTTGCGGTGCTTTCCCAACAAAGTCCCATCAGGACCGAAGTATAGGGTCGTGCAGTAAAGCGTACCTGTGCTAAAGTGCGCATCACGCTCGATCACGCCCATGGCTACGTAGATGCCGGCTTCACGGGTGGCTTCTCCTAAAAGCTGAGTCTCAGGCCCTGGCACATCAAGACAATTTTCCCAATAGATCTGCCAGAGATCGCGCCCCGTGGGTTTACGCTGCCCCACCACGGTGCTAAAACTCAAACCGCGCGGATATGCGGGGATAAAGGCCTCAGGGAAAAGCACCAACTGGGCTCCGTGAGCGGCAGTCTCTTTGATCAAGGCGATGGCTTTATCAAGGGTAGCCTGACGGTCAAAGAGAATAGGGGCTGCTTGGACGACAGCGACATGTGCAGTTTTATTATCCATGGGTAACTCTCAATAATGAATATTCGAAAATGGGGGTGTGCGGGAGTAAAGCCCCGCACACCCCCATTTTCGATCATACTTTTTCTGTATATTTCTCAAAGCTATTCAAAAATTGTAAGTGCCACATTGACCCCCTGGGTAGGTTTGTCTTCCGTACCGCCGGTGATATCAGTAATCTGGGCTTCTACGGGCACTCCATCATCGATCAGGGGTGCCAGTTCATCAGCGAGCTCAGGGTTGACATAACCGATCTGATAAGCCACATACACGTTAATGTTGTTGTAACTATATTGATTAGGCTCTCGCATCAAAAGCAATGGTTGTCCGTTGAACGCCAGTGCTTCGATGATTTCCTGGCGGTCAGACCCGTCAGGGTTTTGATGGGTCACACCAGATATTTTAGAGTAAATGGTTTCCATAATGAATCCTCGTATGCCTGTGAAGATAGATGTACCACATTAATCAACGGGCATCTCATAAACCCCACTATTGACCAACCTTCCGCCATCCTCGTAGATGAAATATCTCAGCGCAATCGGAAATACCTTACTGAGCATAGCCTGTGCCGGGCAATAACGCACCGCTGAAAGCTCAATGGCGCGCAATACGGCTTTCTCATCGACATTCACCCCGGTAACATGGTATTCAATTGTTGCCTCAGTGAATACTTTGGGAAATTCATCGGCCTGTTCAGTGTGAATCTTGACCTCATAGCCTGTCACTTCTTGACGTTTCTTCTGAATGATCGAGATCACATCCATAGCCGTGCATCCAGCTAAACTAATGGCCATTAACTCCATAGGCCGGAAACCGTCATTGTCGCCACCGACATCAGGGGGTGCTCCCAAAGGGATTTCGAATCCGGTTTCAGCGCTACCTGTGAAAGATAATCGTCCACCCCAGGTTACTTTTGCATCCATTTTGCCTCCTAAAGTTCTCTGAACCGCGAAGACACCAAGATCGCTAAGGAAGAATTAACATTCGCGAAGAACCATATCGATGATTTATTCATATCTTTCAAATCAAAGAAGCTTTGCAATCGGCCAAAGGCCCGCCCTTGGCGTCGCGTCTTGGCGGTAATTAGTTGATTCATTCATTCAATAACGGCGTGACATGCTCTTCGAGCATCGCCAGGCTGATGGCTCCAGACCAGGCCAGACGTACGGTGCCTGTTTTATCGATTACGTAAGAACTGGGTAAACTATTGTTGCGAAATGCACTCAAGGCTGAGCTTTCTAGATCGATCCACATAGGGAATGATAGACCATATTCCCCCACGAATCGCTCTACCTGCGCTTGGGTATCTCCAGCGCTAATGCCGATCAGACTGAAATCTTGATCCTTGTGAGCCTGGTAATATATCTCTAACTCGGGCATTTCAGCGCGGCAGGGCGGGCACCAAGTCGCCCAGTTATTCACCAGAACCACCTGGCCGCGGTAATCTTCCAAGGAGACAGGCATCCCGCTCAAATCAGACAGAACCAACTCAGGTGCCAGAAAGTCAACCTCCCTTGGGATCACGGACACCACCTCGCCAGATGTCGATGCTGACACCTTCTGTGATTCTCTTCCCCAAATCAAACCTGCTAGAGCTAACAAAATCAGGCCTGCGCCTGCAAAGATCAGTGGGATTGCGTTATTCTTTTTGCGAGGTTTTGATATGGTCATAGATTGCGCTTTATTCTCTCAGCAGAGGCGTTACATAGATCTCCATAACTTCGAAGCTGATAGGGCCATACCAGGCCAGGCGCACCGTGCCTGAACGATCGATTACAAAAGAACTCGGCAAGTGATTGCTGTTGAAAGCCCGGTAAACTTGCTTATGCGCATCTAGCCAGATTGGGAAAGTTAGTGCCATTTTCTCGAGGAAAGGAGCTACCTGCTCGGCATTTTCTTCAGCGTTTATGCCAATCACCATGAAGCCATCACTGGCGTGAGTCTGTGCATAGGCCTGCAATTCTGGCATCTCGGCTTCACAACCCGGACACCAGGTAGCCCAGGTGTTGACCAAGACGATTTTGTCCCGATGATCCGCCAGTGAAACTGTTTCGCCTTCCAGGTTGGCGAGGCTTAACTCTGGGGCTGAAAACTCGACCTCCTGGGGGATCACAGACGGCACACGTCGAGAGCCATATTCTATATAAGCTGTTGTGGGAGTGGGTGCACTTGGATTCGCCAGTTGATATTGTTTGGCCACGTTTATTACGGTGATGAAAATAAGCAAGATACCTACACCGGTAAGTGCCTGTTTCCAACCAAAGCGTGGTTTTCGCTTCCATTGCTCGTGATATTGATAATCCGAATTGTCGGCCATAAATAACTACCTCTCCGCTGATTGATCTATGCCAATAACTAATTTTAGCAGAGAGAAGTTCAAACAAGCAGCCACACTAACCGGCTCTCTAGGAATTCCCGTGGTAATGGCCAGATTTGGGGGTATGGGGGGGGGGGGCGCCCCCCCCCCCCCCCCATACCCCCAAATCTGGAAGCTAACCCGGAGATTCTTAGAGAACCCATTAACTTACCGAAGGCTCAAAAGGTTGTCGATCTTGGGGCGGTCGAAGCCGACGACAATTTTGTTGCCAATCAAGATTTGGGGCACGCCTTGCTGGCCGCTACGGCGGACCATATCGCGAGCGGCAGCCTGATCGCGCGAGACATCAACCTGTTTGAAACGAATACCTTGTTGTCGAAAATACTGCTTTGCCGTTTTACAATAAGAACAAGTTGGCGTGGTGAACATAACCACGCGGGGTTGTTTCTTCTTGGTATTATTCTTTGCCATTAGAAAGCTCCTGATTGTCTCAATTCATCCCCTTAGATGCACTGGGAGTTAGAAAGGTTACGTGCAAAACAGATGCCAATGGGTTTGTGCCACTCTAATCTCTTTGCAATAAAGCCCCCCCTTATTCTTTTTGTGGGTCACCTAAAAATTCTTCTAAATCCAAGCAACGGAATAGTCGAGCACGCACATCCGAGGGCAGAACAGGTAGCTCAACCGTATGATGATAAAGGGAAACCGTCTTCTTTAGGGTATCTACAACGATCTGACAGTCATCACAATCGGCCATATGGCGCTCAAGCTCCAGACAGATTTCAGCTTTCAATTCACCATCTACATAATCGGATAGCGATTCTAAGAAATGGTGACAGTTCTCATCGTGCACGTGATCGTTCATCTCGCCTTCTCACAATGTTTCTGGTAAACGTTCTTTGTAATAGGAGGTCAGCATCTCGCGCAGCAGCAAGCGCGCCCGATGCAGACGGGTTTTCACGGCTGTCTCGCTGATCTCCAAAATCTCAGCAGTCTCTCGCGTAGATAGGCCTTCGATATCTCTCAATATGAAGGTCAGCTTCAAATTCTCAGCCAACTGATCAACACTTTCATCGAGGTATTTTTGGGCTTCATCGGACATCAACTCTTCTTCGGGTAAGCAGCACCAATCAACAATTTGGATTGGTTTCAGATCATCATCCTCGTCAGTTTGGGATATCTCCACTGAGATGGTATCTGGACGCTTTTTCCGCAAAAACATCAAAGCTTCATTGGTGGCGATGCGATACAGCCAGGTGGAGATCTTCGATCTGCCATCAAACTTGGGGAGCGCTTTGTAGGCTTTGATGAATGTCTCTTGCAGGATATCCTCCGCATCCTGGGGATTTTGGAGCATCTTCATCGCCAGGCGATAGATATAGCCAGAATAGGCTTCTACTACCCGAGAAAATTCAGCCGGGTCTCCGTTTCGCAGCGCTTCCAATGAAAAATCTTCTTCTATTCGAACTTGATTACTCATTTAGATGAATCCCGTCGCAATAGGTTACAAAGGAAGTCCCCCAAAAATTGGGGGGATGGTATACAAAACACACCTCCAACATTTAGGGGCAATCCGTTCTCCGGATTTTATCATGATCAATTCGTTCGACAATGAACATAAAATAGGGTTTCTAGGAATCGCCGGGGTACCTCCCAGATGTAGGGGTATGCGGCGTGCGGCGCACGCCGCATACCCCTACATCTGGACATTAACAAGGGAATTCCCAGGGACCCTAAAATAATGACAATTGAAGCAAAAATCGATCAATATTTAGGGAGATTTTGGTATGCGACCATTTATGACAAATATCCTCTGGATTTGTGATAGTACATACTGACGATCTGCTCACTATTTTCTTATACTAGCATCGGAGTTCGTAGGTTTTTTTGCATTAAAACTGAAAACACAATTGAACGAAATTGGGAGCGAAAACGTTGCCATGAGAAGTGACTCTCGTGTGAACTATGATCTTACTAACTCGCTGCCTGCTGACGAGGGCAGAGCTGGTGCATGCTAAACGCGCCGTGACTCTGCCTTTTTGCCTTAAAAACCTGCCTCCCTAACAAAAAAATACTAAACTATCGTACCCTAAACCAAGGAGGATTTACCTTATGACTGTAATGACACTAGAACTTCCAGCCATGTACGGCGATCACCACGTTGTCGAGGTCAGGCGCATATTGCTCGGCCTGGAAGGTGTGGAAGAGGTGTACGCCAGCAGTGGATTCCGCGCAGCTGAGATCACCTACAATTCCAGGAAGGTCAAAAAGGCAGAAATCACCGCCAAGCTAGAAGAAGCAGGTTATCTTGGTGAGCTGCCCATCCCTGAAGAGACTGATATTCCTGCAAATGAGACCAATGGTAAGGGGGCATTCTTCCGCCACACGGAAGCCTATCCCCAAACTGATAATGTTGTCAGTTTCTCTCAAGAAATCGGGCATGCAGGGCGCGCCCTATGGCCTTGCCCAGGTATGGAACCAATTAGAGGTATGGACGAGGAGTAACTCATGGCAAAGAAAAAACGAACCCCCCAAGAACGAAGCGCTGACCCCGCCGCGCAGGAGATGATCATCCGGGCAGAGGAATTAGGCATCAAAACAGCCTTTGACCGCGCTGATGACATGTCTCCCTGCAATATTGGTGGCGCGGGTATGTGCTGCAAATTATGTGGTATGGGCCCCTGCCGCTTGACCAAAGACGGCCAGACGGGCGTCTGTGGTGCGACCATCGATACCATCCAGGCCCGCAACCTGGTACGTGCCATCGCAGCTGGTGGTGCGGCGCACTCGGATCATGGCCGCGATATGGCCTTCACGCTGAAGGCTGCTGCAAACGGAGAGGCCGAAGGATACTATATCCGTGACGTCGCTAAATTGCGCAATGTAGCTTCTTACTATGATATCGAAATCGAGGGTCGTTCACCGGAAGAAATTGCAGATGAATTAGCCGATCTATACATCTCACAATTTGGGCAGCAGACTGGTGAGGTGGTACCTGTGATCCGCGCCCCAGAGAAGCGGCAGAAAATCTGGCGCGAGCAAGGCGTTATTCCCCGGGGTGTGGACCGCGAAGTCGTCGAAGCTCTGCACCGTACGCATATCGGCGATGACCAGGATTACGAACATATCCTCAACCATGCCATCCGAACTGGCCTAGCTGATGGCTGGGCTGGCAGTATGATCGCCACCGATGTCTCCGACATACTCTTCGGGACACCAGCGCCCATCCTGGGTCAGGCCAATTTGGGAGTACTCAAAGAGGATATGGTCAACGTTGTTGTCCACGGACACGAGCCCACCCTCAGCCAGATGATCGTAGCTGCATCCCAAGACCCTGAGATCATCGAATATGCCAAGAAGGCTGGAGCAAAAGGCGTACAGCTCTCCGGTATCTGCTGCACGGCCAATGAGATCCTGATGCGCCAGGGTATCCCCGCTGCCGGTAACTTCCTGCACCAGGAACTTTCTATCTTGACCGGTGCAGTTGAAGCCATGGTTGTGGATGTGCAGTGCATCATGCAGGCTTTGGTAAGCCTGGCAGAGAACTTCCATACCAAAGTCATTACCACTTCTCCCAAGGTGAAGATCAAGGGTGCTACCCACATCGAATTCGACGAGCACAAAGCGCTGACCATCGCCAAGACGATCCTCAAAGAGGCTATCGATAACTACGAGAACCGCGGCAAGACCCAAATTCCAAGTGACAAAGAAGACCTGATCCCCGGCTTCTCTCACGAATACATCAACTACATGCTGGGTGGCTCCTACCGGGCTTCCTTCCGGCCGCTCAATGATGCCATCATGTCTGGGCGTATTCGCGGTGTAGCTGCCATTGTTGGTTGTAACAACCCTCGCACCCAACAAGATTGGCTACACACCTACGTGACCCAGGAACTGCTAAAGCAGGATGTACTCATCGTCGAGACTGGGTGTGGTGCTATCGCTGCCGCGAAATTGGGCTTGCTGCTCGGTGAAGCAGGGCTTGAGAAAGTCGGTCCCGGCCTGCAGGAAGTTTGCGAAGCCGTTGGCATCCCGCCGGTTCTGCACATGGGCTCCTGCGTGGATAACACTCGCATCTTGACCGTGCTAACCCAGGTAGTTGAAGAAGGTGGTCTTGGTGATGATATCGACCAGGTCCCTGCAGTTGGCCTGGCTCCTGAGTGGATGTCTGAGAAAGCCCTAGCCATTGCCACCTACTGTGTAGCTTCGGGGGCGTACGTCATCTTCGGTGGTGCATCCCCCATCAGTGGTATGCCTGATAGAGTTTCCGACAGCGACCTGGTACTGAATTACATCAGCGAGGGCTGGGAGGAGATCTACGGCGGCAAGTTGGAGTTCATCCCCGATCCTGATGAGATGATCAAAGCCACACTGGCACACATTGATAAGAAACGAGCCGATCTCGGCCTGCCCGTATACGATCCTGATCGTTTCGGTGAGAGTGGAGACGCCAAAATGCTCGAACTGGAAGAACTGCCGCTTTCACAGCGCAAAGAAGCAATTTATGGCCTGCCTGTAGCAGGAGACTAACGTACTACGTGCAGAGTGCGGGGTGCAATAGTGCGTTAGAACCCGCACATTGCACAGCGCACCTCGCACATTGTACTGGAGGTATACATGTCAAAATACATTGCAACGCGAGCTATTCGTGGCTCCAACGCTTTGGTGATGGAAGCAGAACTGATGCTCAATCGGGCTTTAAAAGAAAAAGGACCCGACACCAAGGTCGAGTTCCCTAACACAGCCTACTTCTTGCCAACCATTTATGGCATGACTGGTAAAGAAGTGACTACCTTGGGACAACTCCCCGAGGTGTTAGAGCATGCCCGGTCACTGCTCCACCCCATCCCCTCTGAAAACAAATGGACGCCCTACCTGGGCGAAACCCTGGACAGCGGTATGGCCACACTGCTTGCTGCTGAAATCATCGAAGCGGTTCGCTTCGTGTATGGGTTACAACCTGAACCCTTCCCCGGCATTGAACTCGCCGGGGGTACTGCCTATCCAGAATTAGATAACGGCGGTGGTCCAGCTAACCACCTCAACGGCCCCATCGACGACATCCAACTCCGCTCCTGGGGGATTGCCCTGGTCGATGGCCGTATGCCTGGCTTTGCAGCCATTGTGGGGGCAGCCAAATCCAACGAGGTCGCCGTCAAGATCGTGCGTGAGCTACAGCAGCGCAGCATCCTGATCTTCCTGGCTGGTAACGTCAACGGACGCAGCATCATCCACCAGCTACAGGAAGAGGGTGTCGAGTTAGGATACGATACCTATACAATCCCCTTCGGCACGGATACGCTCAGCGCTATCTACGCCCTGGGCTTCGCCACCCGCTCGGCGCTAACCTTTGGTGGCATCGACGCTGGCCAGGCGCGCGACATCCTGCTCTACAACAAGAAACGCGTCTTCGCCTTTGTGCTGGCCCTGGGCGAGGTCGATGACCTCAAGTACGCTGCAGCAGCCGGAGCGATCAACTTCGGCTTCCCGGTCATCGCTGATACTATCATCCCCGAGATCCTGCCCACTGGCGTGACGGATTACGAGCACGTCATCTCCCTGCCTTTCGAACAGATCAAAGGAGCAGATGATCTCGAACGCGCTGAACGCCTGGTGCAGAAATGCATCGAGGTGCGCGGCGTCAAGATCAAGATGACCGAAGTACCCGTCCCCATTCCCTACGGCTCCGCCTTCGAGGGCGAAGTCGTCCGCAAAGCCGATATGCGTATCGAGTTCGGCGGAAAAAATTCCCGTTGCTTCGAATACCTGCGCATGCTGGATATGGATGAGGTCACTGATGGCGTCATCGAGGTCGTAGGGCCAAACTTTGACAAGGTCGAAGACCAGGGCTCCATGGATATGGGCATCGTCGTCGATGTGGCCGGGCGCAAGATGCAGGAAGATTTCGAGCCGGTGCTCGAGCGCCAGATCCACTATTTCGTCAACGGTGGCTCCGGCTTGCAGCACATTGGCCAGCGTGATATCGCCTGGATCCGCATCTCTCGCGAAGCTGTGGAGAAAGGCTTTGTGCTGGAAGACTTCGGCAAGATCCTGCACGCTCGCCTGCACGCAGAATTCGGCGCCGTTCTCGACAAGGTACGCGTTACCATTTACACCGAACCTGACCAGGTCACCGAATGGTTGGAGAAGGCCCGTGATTCTTACGACTTCCGCAACAAGCGTCTAGCCGACCTGACCGATGATGCCGTCGAAGAATTCTACTCCTGCACACTGTGCCAATCCTTTGCTCCCAACCATGTCTGCATCGTCAGCCCCGAACGTCTGGGCCTGTGCGGCGCTTACAACTGGCTGGACTGCAAAGCCTCCTTCAACATCAACCCCACCGGCCCCAACCAGCCTATCGAGTTGGGCAAACTGCTCGACCCTGAGATTGGCTACTGGACCGGCACGCTGGATTACGCCAAAGTGGGTTCGCATGGGGTTGTCGAAGATGTCTCCATGTACTCCATTATGGAGAATCCCATGACCGCCTGCGGCTGCTTCGAGTGTATCGTCATGTACATCCCCGAGGTCGAAGGCGTATTCATCGTCGGCCGAGAAGATGTTGGCCTGACCCCCATGGGCATGAAATTCAGCACCCTGGCTGGTATGGCCGGCGGCGGCGTACAGACCCCCGGCGTGATGGGGGTTGGGAAATACTACCTGGTAAGCCCTAAGTTCATCTCAGCAGACGGCGGCTTCAAGCGCGTGGTCTGGATGAGCGCCAACCTCAAAGAGAGCATGGCCGAGGAATTCAAGGCCGTAGCTGAGCGAGAGGGCGTCCCCGACCTGCTGGACCGCATTGCTGACGGCAACTCGGTCACCACGGTCGAGGAACTGGTCGCCTGGGTCAAGGAGAAAGATCACCCTGTGCTGGATATGGGCCCCATGGTGGCCAAATCTGCGCGTGTGGACGGCGCTGATGATGTCATCGCCCAGGCAGAAGCTGTGGTCGAAGAGGCGGTTGTAGCGAAAGAGGAGAAAGCCGAACCCAAAGCGGCCATGGACGTGCCGACTCAGGTTGATGCGCCAGCAGCTCCTGTACCCAAGCCTGAACCTGCTCCCCCGGCAGCGCCTGTTGCGCCCCCTGCCCCTGCTCACCCAGCTCCCGCTGGCTCTGTCGAGCAGCGCGTCGAGCGCCTGGAGCGCGCCGTGACCACATTGATCGGCTCACTGGTTGGTGCCCTGGCCGAAATCGGCGACGTGGATGTCTCTCAGGTGGCAGTACCCGCTCCAGTTGCGCCTCCCCCCGCCGAGGTCGCGCCCGCAGCACCCGTCCCCAGTCCTCCGTCCCCTGTCATCGAAGATAAAGATTGGCTACCTGATGGCACCCAGACAGAGATCACCAAGGAGAAATGGTCTGGTACAGTGCGCCAAGTCACCATCGGCGCGACCGCTGCTGAAGGCGGCACGCGCACCAAGACCATAACCATCGGCGGTGAGACGGCCATGCCCTTCATGGAATTCGAGGGCAAGATGCCCAACGCTCCCGTTGTAGCCATCGAGATCAAAGACCGCCGCCCCGATGACTGGTCTGACCTGCTCATCGAAAAGTGGGGCGACGCCGTCAACGATCCTGGCGACTGGGCCAAGGCAGCAGAGGCCGCTGGCGCTGACCTGATCTTGCTCACTCTGTCGCTGACTGACGCCGAGGGCAATCCCAACACCCCAGAAGCAGCTATCGCTGCGGTCAAGAAAGTGTTGCAGGCTACTGGCTTACCTGTAGCTGTCTTTGGCCCCGGACAGTCCGAGGTGGACAACGAACTCCTGGTGCCCGTTGCGGATGCCTGCAAAGGCGAGCGCTTGCTGCTCGGCCTGTGCGAGGACAAGAATTACCGCACCATCGTGGCTGCCGCTCTGGCTAACGATCATGTTGTCAACGCCCGCACAGCCATGGATGTCAACCTGGCGAAGCAACTCAACATCCTCATCAGCGACATGGGCCTACCCCTGGATCGTGTCATCATGGATCCCACCACCGGGGCTCTGGGCTACGGCTTCGAATATGGCTACTCTGTCATGGAACGCCTGCGCCTGGCCGCCCTCCAGGGAGACAGCATGACGCAAATGCCCATGCTGGTCACCCCCGGTGAAGAGTGCTGGAAGACCAAGGAAGCCAAGGTCGGCACAGATGTCCCCGAAGAATGGGGCGACTGGCTCGAGCGAGCCATCACTTGGGAAACGCTGACTTCAGTCATGCTGATCGAGTCGGGTGCTGATCTCGTGGTGGTACGCCACCCAGAGAGCCTGCGCCGTACTCATCAGGCGATCAAGGATTTGATGGGAGAAAACTAATGCGTGTAGCGGCGAGTGTGGAGCGGTGAGAGGACATTCTTCTCCGCGCTCCACACGCCACTCTCCACGCACTATGGAGAAAAAACATGGCACTATCAGGTATTCAAATCTACAAACTACTGCCACAGACCAACTGCAAAGACTGTGATTTCCCAACCTGTCTGGCCTTCGCCATGAAACTGGCCGCCAAACAAGTTGAATTATCCCTCTGTCCCCACGTCAGCGACGAGGCCATGGAACAGCTATCCGAAGCTGCCGCGCCCCCCGTGCGCCCCTTCGTGCTCAGTTCCAATGGCAATGAGGTCAAAGCCGGCAACGAAGTGGTAATGTTCCGCCACGAGAAAACTTTCTATAGTCACCCCGGCCTATTCTTGCGAGTATACGACACGGAGAGCGCGGAGGAGATCAAAGCCAAAGTGACCCCTGCCGATGCCTACAAAGTCGATTATGTGGGCATTGACCTGGAGATGAGCGGTTTCGCCATCCAGGCCAACGGTGGCGATTTTTCTGGCGCGATGAAAGCCGTGCGCGCCGTCAGCCACCGACCCCTGATCCTCATTGGTACTCCTGAGGTGCTCAAAGCTGGTTTGGCAGAACTCGACCAAGGGGAAAAACCGATGATCGGCCATGCCACAGCAGAAAACTGGCAAGCCATGGCTGAATTAGCCAAAGAGTATGACGCAGCCCTGGCCGTATCCGCGGACACAATCGATGAAATGGCCAGTCTGGCCGAGAAGATCACCGAGGCTGGCGTCAAAGACCTGGTGCTTTCCCCCACCCAACGCGGCCTGCGCGGCACCCTCACTGCCAACACCATTGCCCGGCGTATGGCCCTGAAGTCGAATTTCCGGCCTTTGGGGTTTCCCATCATCAGCTTCCCTGGGGATGTCGGTGACCCCGCTTTGGAGGTCACCTTAGCGGCGCAGGCCATCGGAAAGTACAGCGGCTTCATTGTGCTGGACCATTTCAGCCCTGAAACCGCCTACCCACTGCTGGTGTTGCGAGAGAATATCTTCACAGACCCACAGAAACCCATCCAGGTTCAGCCCGGCGTCTATGAAATCAACGATCCAACCCCCGAATCACCCGTCCTGGTGACCACCAACTTCAGCATCACCTACTTCAGCGTGGCAAATGAAGTCGAGAGCGCAGGTCTCCCAGCCTGGCTGCTGGTCACAGAATCCGAGGGGATGAGTGTGCTGACCGCATGGGCGGCAGGCAAGTTCGATGCCGAGCGCATCGCCAAGGATGTCAAGCGCTTCGAGGTTGGCGACAAAGTCAGCGCCATGAATATTGTCCTGCCTGGTCATACAGCCGTGCTCTCTGGCGAGCTCGAAGAGGAACTCCCCGATTGGAACGTGCTTGTCGGACCTCGAGAAGCGGTGGACCTTCCTGCATATATGAAGCAAGCGGTTTAATCAGTGAACAGTGGGCAGTGGACAGTGGACGGAATTTTCAGTCTGGCTACTGACCACTACCCACTTCCCACTACCCACTGAAAATGGCCCAACACTCCATAAAATTTGACATAGCCAAAGAGCCAATCCAGTGCGCTACAGGAACACTGGTCACTGAAGCCGCGGCACAGGCCGGTGTTGAAATCAACCAGCCCTGCGGGGGACAAGGCCGCTGTGGACGCTGCGCAGTGAAAGTCACTGAAGGAGAAGTCCGCCGTCGCAGCACTCTGCGCCTTTCTTCAGAAGATGTCGCCAAAGGATATGCTCTGGCATGTCAATCAGTCATCGAGGGCAATGCTGAGATTAGCATACCTCCGCAAGAGAAAATCGAACGTCGCTTGACCACGGATCTTACAGCTGCAGAAGTTGTTGTACCAGAAGGATACGACCCCCAACAATCACAAACCGTCCGGCGACTGCACCTAGATCTGACCCCGCCCAGTATGGACGACCAGACAGATGATTGGAGTCGGCTGCAAACCGCGGCTCGCAAACAAGCTGGAGTCACAGATCTCAAAACCAGTCTGGAAATGCTCCAGAAAATTGGTGGGGTTATCAGGGAAGGTGACTGGAAAGTCACCGCAGTGCTCAATGCTAAAATCTGGGATTGCCCGGACTGCCCAGCTGAATTGTTGGATATCTATCCTGGCCACATCCCAGAGGGTACGCCGCTCTGGGGAGTAGCCATTGATATCGGCACCACTACCATCTCTCTGTGGTTGACTGATTTGCTGACTGGCAATGTGCGCGCTCAGGTTGCAGAATACAATCAGCAAATCTCGCGCGGGGAAGACGTGATCTCTCGCATCATCTTCGCCAGCAAAAATGGCGGTGACGTGAAGCTGCGTGTCATGGTCAAGGACACCATAAACGAACTTCTGGTACGAGCCTGCAAACGAGCCAAAGCCAAACAGGCAGAGATCATCAAGGCTACGATCTCTGGGAACAGCACTATGATGCACCTGCTGCTGGGTATCCCAGCTTCCAGCATCCGGCTGACTCCCTTTGTCACTGTCGTGAATCACATCCCCTCGATGTCTGCCAGGGATGTGGGCTTGGATATCCATCCCAGAGCGATCGTAGATTGTTTGCCAGGGGTTGCCAGCTACGTTGGTGCAGATATCAGTGCAGGTGTATTAGCTTCTGGCATGGACAGTTCCCAAGAGATAATCCTCTTCATGGATGTGGGCACCAATGGTGAGATTGTGCTCGGTTCCAGCGACTGGCTGGTGACTTGCGCCTGTTCGGCAGGCCCAGCCTTCGAAGGCGCCGGTGTGCTCCACGGGATGCGCGCTACCAAAGGCGCAATTGAAGAAGTCTGGATCAACGGCGAAACTTACGATCCTTCCTTCCGGGTAATTGGAGGCGTCAAGCCACGCGGTTTGTGCGGCAGCGGTTTGATCTCCCTATTGGCTGAAATGTTCCTGACCGGCGTAGTAGACAAAGGGGGCAGTATCAACACCAAACTGGCCTCACCACGCGTGAGGGAGGGTGATCACGGCAGCGAATATGTGATTGCCTGGGGAGATGAAACCAAGCACGGCGAAGATATCGTCATTACCAACGTAGACGTCGATAATCTGCTGCGCGCTAAGGCAGCCATCTACGCCGGGTTCACGGTTTTGGCGGATAGCGTGGGCATCCCGCTGGAAACGGTAGAGCAAGTTCTGATTGGCGGGTCATTCGGCAAATATATCAATGTCGAGAAAGCTGTCGAAATTGGATTGCTTCCAGATATGGCATGGGGCCATTTCCAGTTCTTGGGAAATACTTCTGTACGAGGCGCTTATCTAGCCCTGATCGATCACGCCCTGCGCCATCGCATCACTGAGATCGCTGCCCGTATGACTTATATCGAGCTCTCTGCCGATAATACATTCTACGACGCATTTATGTCGGCATTATTCTTACCGCACACGGACATGAGTTTATTCCCCACAGTTGCGGCGGCGATGAATAAATAAGGCTCTTGATCCGCAACCAGCGAAACTAGACCCCTAATCACCTAGCCGACCAAGATATGGACGTTACTTCACAAAAATCTCTCGTCCCAATACGACCTAGCCAGCGCTACACGATCATCGACATTCTACGCGGCTTTGCAATTTTTGGCATTTTGCTGGTCAACATGGAATTCTTCAGCAACTCATTCTATGCCATGGTGGCTAGCCTCCATGAAATCAACTCAACCCTGGATCAGTTTGGCCGCTGGTTAATTGCTTTCATTGGCGAGGGAAAATTTTATTCGACCTTCGCCTTTCTATTTGGTCTTGGGATGGCGCTGCAACTGGCACGCGCACAGGAAAAGAAACAGCGCATTATGCCGTTTTACCTGCGGCGCTTGTTTGTGCTGTTGCTGATCGGCTTAGTGCATGCCTACCTGTTTTGGGTGGGCGATATTTTGATCTTGTACTCGGTTCTGGGCACAGTTCTCTTGATCTTCTTCCGCAATCGGAAACCAAAAACCTTGCTGGTCTGGACGATTATCTTCCTGATTGTGCCGATTGCGATCAATGCCGGCTTATTTGGCCTGACGGCTCTGAGCAGCACGACTCCAGAAGGCGCTGAGATGATGGCCGAAGTATTTGCCGAACAAGCCCGCACAATGGCAGCAGCGGATGCCCAGGCCGACCTGGTCTATGCCAGCGGTTCGTTTGCAGAGATCACCCGCCAGCGAGCAGAAGAGATGCAGTATGTATTCACAACCTGGCCGTTCATGGGCTTTAACGTATTGGCGATGTTCGTTCTGGGATTGTACGCCGGAAAGCAGAAACTCTATGAGAACTCGCCCGAAAATGTGGGGTTATGGCGCAAGGTCTGGATTTGGGGGTTGATCATCGGTTTGATTGGCAATTTGATCTATGTAACCTTTGGCGAAGGCATCAGCCGCATGAGGCCTTCGATCCCATTGTTGACCTCGATCATCGGTCAGACCTTCGGTGCTCCAGCCCTGGCACTGTTTTTCATGACCAGTCTGGCATTGCTTTACCAGCGATCAGAATGGCAGTCGCGGTTGAACCCCCTCTCCTATGTGGGACGCATGGCGCTGACCAACTATCTACTGCAAACCCTGATCGGCACTATATTATTCTATGGTTATGGATTTGGTCTCTACGGCAAAATCGGGGTTTTCGGTGGAATTTTATTGACCTTAGTTATTTATGCACTACAAATCCCCCTGAGCAAATGGTGGCTGAATCGCTTCCGCTTTGGTCCAATGGAGTGGGTATGGCGATCAGCAACCTATATGAAGTTGCAGTCTATGAAAAAGCAAACGCGGTAATTGGGTGGTCAGGCTTTGGGTGACGAGGCCAATCGCATTGATCACCCAATCACTAATCCACCAGTTGCCAACTTTCCAAAGAAAAGGAGTGACACCTATGTATATCATTGGCGAGAATATCCATATCATATCCCCGGCAGTCAAAGAAGCGCTCAAGAATCGCGATCGCGAATTCTTCATGGAAATGGCATTGAAGCAGGTTGAAGCCGGGGCACAGGCGGTTGACCTGAACCTGGGCCCTCGCAAGAAGGACTGGGACGATGTTTTTCCCTGGATGGTGGAGACCGTCGAGACGGTCGTTGATGTGCCCCTGTGTATCGACACCACCAATGTAGATGGCATGGAGGCGGCCATCAAGAAAATCACCAAAGCGCAACCCATCCTCAACTCCACTTCAGCCGAGCCCGAGCGATTGGAGAAAGTGCCTGAACTGGCCAAAAAATACAATACCAAACTGATTGCCCTGACTATGGAGAAGAGCGGTATCCCGGTGGGTGCAGACGAGCGTGTCAACATCGCCCTGGAACAACTTATTCCCCGTTGCCTGGAACTCGATTACCCCATCGATGACCTGATCATCGATCCCTTAGTGCTGACTGTCTCCGGTTGCCAGGAATACTGTCCTGAGTTGATCGAAGCCATCCGTACGATACAGTTTGCCTGGGATCCACCACCGATGATCTCGGTAGGGCTTTCAAATGTCTCAAATGCTGTACCATATAAGAACCGCCCGCTGATCAATAGTGTTTACTGCGCTATGGTGATGGGTGCTGGCCTCAAGATGATGATCGCAAACCCACTTGAGAAAGAACTCATGGAAGTCATCCGCATCATAGAAGAGCGCGACGAGAGCACGCCGCTCAGCCGACTGTATCTCAAGATTCACGATCGCATCGAGAACATGGAATCCCCTACCATCGAAGATGTAGACCTAAGCGACCCCGAACAGGCCGCCGTTTGGAAGACCGTACAGATCCTGCTCAACCAGGTAATCTACGCGGACTCATATTTAGAACAGTGATCAGTTGTCAGTTGCCAGTTGTCAGTAATCCGTAACTGCTTACCAATTACTGTTCACTGCCCACTGTTTACTACCCACTGAAAATTGGAGGATCATCATTATGTCAAAACCCGAAGTAAATGTCGATGAGCTTCTGGCGAAAGCAAAAAAGCCTTCTGCCGATGCCATGGCATTACACCCTTTCTACCGGGGCAAAGTCGAGACCAACCTCAAATGCGCGGTTAGGGATTTCAACGACTTCGCCATCTGGTACACCCCTGGTGTAGCAGCTCCATGCCGGGCCATTGCCGAAGATCCCGAACTGGTGTATGAATACACCAACAAGTGGAACACCGTGGCTGTCGTCAGCGATGGCACGCGTGTGTTGGGTCTGGGCGATATTGGGCCCAAGGCCGGTCTTCCTGTGATGGAGGGTAAAGCCCTGCTCTATAAATACCTGGGCGGTGTCGATGGTGTGCCTATCATGTTGGACACCAAAGACCCTGATGACATCATCAAAACCGTGCTGATGCTGCAGCCCGGTCTGGGCGGTGTCAACCTGGAAGACCTTTCGCAACCCAAGTGTTTCCGCATTCTGGATACGCTGCGCGAAAAGGCCGAGATCCCTGTGTGGCACGACGACCAACAGGGCACTGCCACGGTCACCCTGGCGGCTTTGATCAACGCACTCAAGATCGTTGGCAAGCCCATGAATGATGTCAAGATCGCTTTCATCGGCAGTGGGGCTTCCAATGTAGCCTGTTCACGCTTGATCTTTGGCTGGGGCGGCGATCCAGCCAAATGCACCATGGTCGATAGCAAGGGTATTCTAGGTATGCACCGTACAGATCTGGAGATGCGCAAAGCTGAATTCGTAGACAAATGGAAGCTATGCCAGATCACCAATAAAGAGAAGCGTGAGGGCGGTATCGCTGAGGCTATGAAAGGCGTGGATGTGGTCATCGGTCTGGCCAAGCCTGGACCTGATGTGATCAAGAAAGAATGGATCGAAGCCATGGCTGATGATTCCATTGTGTTCGTCTGCGCCAACCCTGTGCCTGAGATCTGGCCTTGGGAGGCCAAAGAAGCCGGTGCTCGCATTGTGGCCACCGGACGTTCTGATTTCGACAATCAAGTCAACAACTCGCTAGGGTTCCCGGGCATCTTCCGTGGTGCACTGGACGTGCGCGCCAGCACCATCACTGACGAAATGTGCTTCGCTGCCGCCGAAGCGTTGGCTGACCATGTTGGCGATGATCTTGACGAAGAGCACATCCTGCCAACCATGGATGACTGGGAAGTCTTCCCCCGTGAAGCCGCGGCTGTTGGTATGAAAGCCCAAGAACAAGGTGTCGCCCGTCTCGAGAAAACGTACGATGAGCTGCTCGAACATGCACGCAAGATGATCAAGACATCTCGTGACCAGACCCATATGATGATGCGTGAAGGCTTCATCGCTGAAGCGCCAGAAACGTAGAAGAGGTGAAAATATGTATGATCTAATTGTTGTTGGAGGCGGTCCTGCTGGCCTCACTGCGACGATCTATGCCCTGCGTAAACGACTTAACGTACTCATGGTCACCAAAAACCTGGGGGGCAAAACCAATTTCCGCTTGGCGCTCCCAGGAGTCGAAGAGGACGAATACTATAAAGTCATCCGCGGCCTTGAAACTGTCAGCAAGTTCAAACAGGAGCTTGAATACCTGGACTTTGCTCGCCAGATGGTAGCCGTTGAAGCAATCACTAAGAAGGGCGATCATTTCGTCCTAAAAACCAAAGAAGGTAATCAGCTGGAAGCCAAGGCCGTTATCATCGCCTCCGGAACCAAGCAACAGTTCTTGGAAATCCCCGGAGAGAAGAAATACATGATGAAAGGCTTGTGCTATTCAGCGCTGAGTTACGCACCGCTCTTTATCGACAAGACAACCACCGTCATTGGCGTCGACGACCTGGCATTGCGTTCAGCAGCCGAATTAGCTACAGTTGCCACCCAAGTCAACCTGGTTGGCCCCACTGCGGAAAGCATGAAATCCCCTTTGGGCGTGAAATTACAAGAGGCAGATAACGTAACCGTCTATCAGGGCTACAAAGTCGCTGAGGTTCTGGGAACCGAGTATGCTGAGAAGCTGCTCGTCGAATCACCAGCTGGGGAGAAGACAGAAATCCCCGCAGATGGCACTTTCGTGGAAATGGGGCTGGTCCCCAATTCACACATGGTTGCTGACCTGGTTGACCTCGATGATAAAGGCCGCATTATCATCGATTGTAGTGCTAAGACCAGCCTTCCCGGCATCTTCGCTGCTGGCGATGTCACCACCATTGAAGCCGAGCAGGTGTTGGTTGCCGTTGGCGAGGGTGCCAAAGCAGCTCTCAGCGCTTATGACTATTTGTTGAAGCTGTAGCATCCCTTGCATGGGCTGATATAATCTTGAGGATCGTTGTCGCGTTTAGCGGGCAACGATCCTCTGATTTTGAGCCAAAGGGCGTCGCTCATTGTATACGCCTGCGACGTGCGCACCCTGCAGGCGTCCTATCACCCTTTGGCCACCCCAATGCGCGTGCAATGGGGGCCGAGGTAGATTATGGCAGAAGAATCAAAATGGCTCTTAGGAGATACCCCAAACCCTTTGGGGGATCGCGCCGACGAGATGCGCCTTGAACTACGCCAGCGAGAACCATTCGACCTGGCACACCGCACGGGCGCGATCTACACTCCTACAGACGACTCACAGCTGGAAGGTGAATTCAAATTAGCTTTCTGGAACCGGGAGGTGGTCGTTCGTTTTCCAGATTTTGCTGCTCTCGAAGCAGATTCTGGTCAAGGATTGAACACTTTCGACCAGACCATGTTGCTTTATTATTTCAATCTCTCAGATGGCACTCCTCAGGCTGGAAAATGGATCGCCTTCACCGAACTGCCCGATGGAAATTTTTACACGCAAGCCTACAAGGGCTACACCGGGGTAGAGTTGACCAGGGCTTTCGGCAATGACGATGAAGCTTTTACTAGGGCAGCTGAAAGCCTGGGGGGACGGCGAGAATTCTTTGGCAATATCTCTTTTTCCTATCAGGTGCTGCCGCGTCTGGCGATGATGGTTGCCTGTTGGTTGGGCGACGAAGATTTTCCCGCCTCGTACAACGTGCTTTTCGATGCTGCTGCTGGGCACCATTTGACCACGGATGCTCTCGCCATCCTGGGCAGCACGTTGACAAAGAAACTGATAAAAGCCAAAGGTTCGCAAAACTGAAAAGCTAAACTTTTCCAAAAAGTTTAGCTTTTAGAAATAGTGAGGAACATAGATGAAACTAGCAATTAGCGGTAAAGGTGGCGTAGGCAAGACGACTCTCTCGGCACTGCTGGCCCAGGCTTATGCCGACGCCGGACGCGATGTTTTAGCGGTAGATGCCGACCCATCACCCTGTTTGGCGGGAGCTTTGGGATTCCCTGAGGAGAAGCTGGCCAAGCTCGAGCCCATTGCCGAGATGGATCAACTCATCGAAGAGCGCACCGGAGCCAAGCCGGGCACCGTGGGCGGCTTCTTCACCCTTAACCCGCGCGTCGACGACATCCCTGAACGTTTCAGCGTGATGCACCGTGGGGTGCGTTTGCTGGAGAGCGGCTCGGTGGATTTGGGTGGCTCGGGATGTATTTGCCCAGAATCAGCCATGCTCAAGACGCTCTTCACGCACCTGCTCTTCCGCAAGGATGATGTGCTCATCCTGGACATGTACGCTGGGGTTGAACACCTGGGCCGTGCCACGGTGGATTTTGTCGATGCCATGATCATCGTCGTCGAGCCCACCCACCGCAGCCTGGGCACGGCAAAGCAGATCAAGAAGCTGGCGCACGATATCGGCTTAGACCGACTGTGGCTGGTCGGGAACAAGGTCCGGGTTCAGGACGAGTCAGATTTCCTGGAAGCAGAAACACCCGAAATTCCAGTCCTGGGCTTCCTGCCCGCCGACCTGGGAGTCCAAGAGGCAGATCGATTAGGAATTCCAGTCTACGATCATGTACCCTCATTAAAGGTATCCGCTGAAAAAATGGCGGAGAGATTGAGTGAAGAGTTAGGAGTTAGGAGTTAGGATGACAACCACATTCGCATTGGCTGGTAAAGGCGGTGTTGGAAAAACCACCGTCGCGGGGATGATCATCAAGTATTTGGCGCAATCGCAAAACGGTGCCATTTTGGGTATCGATGCCGACCCTAGCAGCAACTTGAACATGGTGTTGGGTCTGGATTTGGAGTGGACCGTGGGCGAGATCCGCGAGGATATGCTCGCCCAGGTGCGCCAGTCGCTGACACAAACGGGCGCCGCCATGGGTTCGCTGCCAGGTGGCATCACCAAGGTCGAGCACCTGGACTACGAAATCCGCTCATCGTTAGCCGAAGGGGACCGCTTCGACCTGATCGCCATGGGCCGTGGCGAAGGGCCAGGCTGTTATTGCGCTGTTAACCATAATTTGCGTGAAGTGATCGATGCCATTGGCGGGGGCTATCGCTATGTGGTCATCGACAACGAGGCCGGGATGGAGCATCTCAGCCGCCGCACGACGCGTGATGTCGATCATCTTTTAGTGGTCAGTGATCCCACGCAACGTGGCATTGTCACTGCCGAGCGTATTGCGGCTATGCGCAGCGAACTGGACATCGAAATTGGAAACACCTATTTGATTTTGAACCGTCTTGCAGGGGATATGCCTGCGCCTTTGCAAGAACGTATTGACCAGATGGATATCGAATTTTTGGGTTCCATCCCTGCCAGCACTGAGTTAGCTGAGTTCGAGTTCAGCGGCCGTCCATTGGTGGAACTGGGTAATGAGTCACCGGTCTATCAGGCTGTAGCTGCTATGATAAGGGAGATTCTGTAAAGCAACTATCATCATTAGAAAGCGTCTGAAAAGTAAAGTCTACCAGCCAGACCCCAGGGATTTTGTCCATCAATTCAGTTCAAAAAGGTGTTTTGCAGCCTGTTGCCTCAGTGGCAAAAGCATTCTTCTGGAAATCCCTGGGGTCTTTTCAGACAGTCTCTTAGATAGATCCAACAAGGGTATTGCTGGGGATAATACACCGCAGAGCACACAGAGATCGCAGAGTTTGGTAAATGAGAGAGTTTTCTCAGAAAACTCTGCGATCTATACTGATTAGGGAAATTACATGAATATCTTACTTCTGGGTGTAGGCATGCAAGGCAAAGCCGCCTTACACGACCTCGCGCAAAGCGAAAACGTGACAGAGATCCTGGCTGCCGATGGGGATTTTGACATGCTGCGGGCCTATGTCGAAGACAGGAATTACGGGCCGAAGGTTAGATGTAAACATGTTGACGCTGCCAATGCAAGGAGCGTGGGGCGATTGATGGCGCAAAAGCCCGCTGTGGTCATCGACTTGCTACCCAAGGTGTACCACAACTCGATCGCTGCCGCAGCCGTAGCGCATGGCGTTCATTTGGTCAACACATCCTATACCACACCAGAGATTAAGGCCCTCGCAGGCCAGGCTGAGGCGCGCGGGGTTACTATCCTTCCTGAGTTCGGCATGGATCCTGGTATCGATCTGGTGCTGCTCGGTAATGCAGTGCGCTTGCTGGACAGCATCGACGAAATAATCACCTATGGGGCGGGATTTCCCGAAGCTCAGGCAGCGCGCAATCCACTGAAGTACAAGGTCACCTGGACAATTGAAGGGGTTCTACTCTCATACCGACGGGCAGGAAGAGTGATTCGAAACGGGGAAGTCGTCGAGTTTGATGATACCGAGATGTTCAACCCCGAACACATCCATGAGATCGAACTGGACGGCCTGGGGAGGTTGGAGGCCTTTCCAAATGGAGATGCCCTCAAATACGCTGAATTATTAGGGATTGATGTCTCAGGGCTGCGGAATCTGGGGCGCTATGTTTTACGCTGGCCGGGCCATTGCGCATTTTGGAAAATGCTGGTGGATCTACAATTTCTGGATGATGAACCATTGATGGTCGCTGGCACAGCCGTAGATCGCAAGAAATTCCTTGCGGCACTGCTAGAACCCCAACTGCAATATGCTGCTGATGAGCGAGATGTGGTCGTAGTGCGAATCGATGTCAAGGGCACCAAGCATGGGCAGAAAAAGCGGCTGATATTGCAGAGTATTGATTACCGTGACCTGGAGACAGGTTTCACATCGATGAGTCGTACTGTTGGCTTTACGGCCAGCATCGGCGCGCAGATGATTGGGAATGGTGCCATCAAGAAACGAGGCTTGCTTTCACCTGTCAATGACATTCTCTACGATGTCTTTGTGGATGAACTGCAAAAACGGGGTATCACCATTACCCATGAATCAACCAATCTATGAAGCCTTATTCATCAAATTTTTAAGCCCATGATATACTTGATATACAAAGAGGTGAAGCTTGAGGTACGTATTTGACTGGGACCCTGGAAAAGATCGATCCAATATCCAAAAACATCGATTGTCTTTTTTTCAGGCATCAACAGTATTTCGTGACCCAAATCAGCTTTCCATATACGATGATGAGCATAGTCAAGATGAAGATCGCTGGATTACTCTAGGAATTGACAGTTCTGGAATCTTGCGAATCATTGTTCATACTTTCGAAAAAATTACAGAAGATGTATATCGAATTAGAATCATATCTGCACGAAAAGCTACCCAATCAGAAGAAGATCAATATCAAGAGATAAACTCATGAAAGAAGAATACGATTTTTCTAAAGCTGATAGAGGAAAATTTTTCCAACCTGATGCAGCATACAGTTTTCCAGTTTATTTAGAGCCAGATGTAGATGCTTTCCTACGAGAATTAGCGGATAAGAAACAAGTCGATTTTCAAAAGCTGGTAAATGAAATTCTGCGCGCAGATATGAAGTTCATTGAAAACATTTTGTAAGATTATTGAATTAAGCTATCACTAACTCCATTTGTTGAAGATAGGCATTGGTTAATAACTTTTTAATATCTTTGCTGTAAACTCCACATGAGTGGAGTTTTTTATTCGTAACAGATTAAACTTGAGAGATATAGTATGAACAGAAAAAATGATTTAGAGGTCACAACTTTGGGCGGTGGGTGCTTCTGGTGCCCGGAACCCATTTTCGATGAATTGGTAGGGGTGGAGGAGGTAGTAGTTGGATATTCAGGAGACGAGAAAGAAGCCTCCTACCAAGAAGTCTGTACCGGTCTGACTCGCCACGCCGAAGTCATCCAGGTCACCTTTGACCCTGAGGTGATCTCCTTCGAGAAGCTGCTGAAGATATTCTTCACCATACATGACCCGACCACCCTCAACCGCCAGGGGGCGGATGTCGGTCCGCAATACCGCTCGGTGATTTTTTACCACAATGAAGAACAGAAAGCTATTGCAGAAAGTGTGCTGGCTGAGATCAAAAGTGAGAAGATTTGGGACAAACCCATCGTAACCGAGATATCTCCCTTGATCAGTTTCTTCGAAGCCGAGGCTTACCACCAGAAGTATTACGAAAATAATCCCAACCAGGGATACTGCCGGGTGGTGATTGCGCCCAAGGTCGCCAAGTTCCGGAAAAAGTACGCCGAGATGCTAAAGTAAAAAGATTTGGTAATTCGGGGCGCGCAGCAATCTTCTGTTCCACTGCTCTGCGGTGGAACGAGAAAAGGTGGACTGCCAAAAAGTAGCTAGACTCAATTACAGATGATCTGTGGGTTTGCCCAGAGTGCGGCAACAAGTTCGTCACCGCAAATATGTGGCACTCCTGTGGGCAATACAGTCTGGAGGCGCATTTCGAGAAATCCGAAGCGCATGTCTTCGAGCTATATCAACGCTTTGAAGATTTAGTCAAATCTATAGGCCCGGTGACGGTGATCCCCCAGAAGACACGCATCTCCTTTCAAGTGCGCGTGCGCTTTGCGGGCTGCAATGTCCGCAAGTCATACCTGTGGGTACACCTCTGGCTGAAGCGGGAGATCGATCATCCCCGCTCTGTAAGGTCGACATGTATGGATAAGATTGCTATCATCGGCAACGCCGGAGGGGCAAAGTCCGCGCACCAGGACCCTAACTGGCCCCCGCCCGGATGCGCAGCTTTCGCCGTCACCTGGCGATTATTCAAGCTAATGAGGCACATCCATAAGCATATCTACCCTCAATTATAGACTCATGTTACGCATAATGGGATTTCATTAACTCTTCTTCCAGAAAAAAAAACCTTTCAGAACTGTCATTCCGAGCGTCTTAACGAAACCACTCCAAATTTCTCAGCGCAAAGCGAGGAATCCCTATCGTGACACTTTCTCACGGGTCTTTGAAGGGATTCCTCGGCGCTATTGGGTTGAACTTTTGAAGGGTCTGGCAACCGCCGCTTCTCGGAATGACATCTCAAGGTAAACGGCTTTCTTAAACGATTCCATATGATGGTAACCCAAAAGTGCGTAAAATGAATTATTGAATCTGGTTGCCAGGCATGAAGGCTCTAAGCAAGTTGTTCACCTGCTCTCACTCCAAGAAATTCAATCGTTTGCGGAACAGCTTACGACCCCCAAAAATGGAACCCCCTAATCAGGACGGCTGTATACCTGCTCAACCTGATTAGAGAAGAAATTGTCGGCGCGAATCACCCGCCGGATGAATTGAGTGTAGTCGTCAGCGCCGTTGCTGCGAGGGGCGTACTCGAAAATGGTTTGCTGATGCGCAGGGGCTTCCGCTAACTTGACATTATTGCGGATCGGCTCGGCGAGTTTATCCCCGAACATGTGCTGCATTTGCTCGAGGATCTGGCGATCTTTGCGCAGGCGCCCGGTGTAGAGAGTTGGCAGGACAAAGAGCAATCGAACCTGATGGTCGGGGATGCGGCCAATGGCTTTCAACGTCCCCAACACCTGGCGTGTGCCCATTACGGAGAGATGGCTCATGATCATAGGGATAATAAGTTCGCTGATATAGAGCAGACCATTCTGGCTGATCAAAGAGACCGAGGGGGGAAAATCGACCAGTACAAAACTGTAGGGATCATCAGCGACCCGAAGTTTATCGGCCAGCACGCGCCGGGAGACACGCATATCTTCCATATTCCAGAGCTCTTTCTCGGCTTTGAGCATACTGCGGTCGCTGGGCAGGATATCGATATTCTCACGCGCTGAATAAATGCAGGTGGCAGGTTCAGCATCCCCCAATAGCAAATCCGTCAGCGAATCATCATATTGCACCCCAAAATGTTTCGCCAAACTCCCCTGGGGATCGAGATCAACACAAAGCACGCGCGCCCCGCGTAACGCCAATCCCGCCGCCAGATTGACAACTGTGGTGGTTTTCCCAGTACCGCCCTTGTAATTCAATATTCCGATGACCCTGTTAATCCTATTCTCCATACCAGCCTCTTCAGTTGAATGCATTGGGAATAGATGAGTCTCTAGGGATCCCCGTGGAAAGGTCCAGATTTGGGACCTACCCGGGCGATTCCTAAAGAGCCGAATAGATGGTTTTATGATTATAATCTATTAAGAAGAAGAGCGTCTCTCTAGGAATCGTCGGGGTAGGTCCCAGATTTGGGGGTGGACCCCCAAATCTGGACATTACGATTGGAATTCCTAGAGACCCAGAAGAGCAGGCCGAAGTAGTCTCATGAAAGGAAACTCTATGAATGTTACTGCGGATATTGCCATCGTTCCCATTGGGGTGGGGGTTTCGCTCTCCAGGTATATCGCCGCATGTGAGCGTGTACTTATCGATGCAGGTTTGGAACCCCAACTTCATAGCAACGGCACCAATATAGAGGGTAGCTGGGATACTGTTTTTGCAGCTCTCAAACTCTGTCACGAAACCGTCCATGCGATGGGAGCGCCGCGCATCTCGACTACAATAAGATTGGGCACGCGCACCGACAAAGTACAAACCCTAGCCGATAAAATCGAAAGCGTAGCAGCAAAATTATCTATGACCCTATCCCAAAATTGCTAAGGCCGGTCTCCTGACCGAGCCGCGCCTTGCTTGCCTGAGGCAACACGGTCTAGGAGACCGGTTCAAGCGAATTTTCGGATAGATATAAGAGGACAACAAATCATGAGTTCAGCCCGTAGCGAAGCGATCCAGCAAGCCCAAGAGTACCTGCAGAAAAAGCCTGTTTATTTGGATACTGAAACCACAGGAACTGATCCCAGTGCTGAGATCATTGAGATCAGCGTCGTTGACCAAGACGGAAGTATTTTGATAGATACACTGTTAAAACCGCGTGGAAAGATCGACCCTGGTGCTCGACGTGTACACGGCATTGGCGTGGAGATGCTCACCGACGCTCCGAGGTGGAATGTGGTTTGGCCTCAGGTGGAGGCTGCTCTTCAAGGTCGCTATGTGGGTATCTTCAACCTCGATTTTGACCTGCGCATGATGAAACAATCCCACCAGCGCTTTTGGATGCCTTGGGAGCAACCCAAGGGGAATTTCTTTTGCATCATGAAACTGTACGCCAAATTCTATGGGGATTGGAACTCTAAATACGGTAACTATCGCTGGCAAAGCCTGGACAATGCGCGCCGGCAATGCGGTTTACAACTACCCAACACGCACCGCGCCGTGGACGATACCTTGCTGGCCCGGGCGGTTCTGCACTTTATGGCTAATGCAGGCTAAAAGAAGCCTGCAAGGTTGCGGCAGAATTCCGCATAAAGAAAGTACGCCAAATCTAGCGCGATTACAAAAAGCGTCTGCGCAGAGAAACGAGCTGCTCGTTTTCTCTTAGAAAATGTTTTCCGGGTAGAAAACCCAACCGCGTTGTGTGAATTTGTCAAACGGATTTTCGCCTGATCAAACCCACCCGAATCACTGTTTTGGGATTTCTCATCGAGAGCTGTCAATTCTAAATGCAATCGCCCTGCTTCCCATTAAAGCGGAGGTTTCGATTCTCCAACCCTGATGTTATAATCTCCAACCATCCCATTTCACCGAAAGGATCTATCATGACCCAATGGAATCAACCCCCGGATATGCAAATTGATGTCGAAAAGATCTATAAGATCAACATGGAGACCAACCGGGGCACAATCGAACTCGAGCTTTACCCCCAGCACGCGCCCAAAACTGTCAATAACTTTGTCTTCCTTTGCGGAGAAGGCTATTACGACGGTGTCAAATTCCACCGCGTGATCGACAATTTTGTCATCCAGGGCGGTGACCCCACCGGAACGGGGAGCGGGGGACCAGGCTATAAATTCGAGGATGAGACAGCGGGCAACCCCTTAATCCATGAGACCGGGATGATGTCCATGGCCAATGCTGGCCCCAACACCAATGGCAGCCAGTTCTTCATCACGCACTCCCCACAACCCCATCTCGATGGCAAGCATACAGTCTTTGGCAAAGTCGTCAACGGTATGGATGTGGTCAACACCATCAAACAAGGTGACGAGATGATCAAGGTGGTTGCCACCGTCGCCTCTTAAGCATTGCGCCTTTCTCGTTTATTCCATGAAAAAATATAAGATCATTGTCAACCCTGAATCTGGCAGGGGTGCTGGGGGACGTGCTATCCCGCAAATCAAAGCATACTTGGATGCCCACAAACTTGATTTCGAGATCATCCTGACAGATAAACCCTGGCATGCCGCCGAGCTGGCTAAACAGGCTGTCATCGATGGTTTTGATATCGTCGTGGCTGCCGGGGGAGACGGTACTGCCAATGAAGTGCTCAACGGTTTGATGCTTGCTAAGGAAGCTGGACTCACGGCCGCAATGGGAGTATTGCCCATTGGGCAAGGCAATGATTTTGCCTTCGGCATGCAAATCCCCCTAGAATTAGAGACAGCTTGCCAAACCCTGGCCAGAAATCAGCACCGTGTCATCGATGTTGGGCGTATTACGGGCGGACTCCTTCCAAAAGGACGCTTCTTTGGGAATGGTGTCGGCATCGGCTTTGATGCAGTGGTCGGATTCGAAGCCCTAAAATTGAAGCGCCTGCACGGCTTCCCAGCTTACCTGGTTGCAGCGCTCAAAACCATCTTCTTATACTTCAAGGCCCCAAGAGTGCGTATCGATTTCGACGAAGAGACTCTTACCCTGCCCGCCCTGATGGTATCGATTATGAACGGCCGCCGCATGGGCGGTGGATTCATGATGGCTCCCCATGGCGATCCTGGAGACGGTTTCCTTGACCTGTGTATTGCCAGTCAGGTCAGCAAATTGAAGATTTTTGCCCTGATCTTGCGCTTCATGAAGGGCGATCAAGGTGACCATCCTGCGGTGCAGTTCAAGCGCGCCAGGCGTATTAGCGTAACCGCCTTAGAAGGTGTTCTACCCACCCATGCTGATGGCGAAACCGTCAGCACTGAGAAGACAGAACTTGGCATTGAATTGTTGCCTGGCCAATTGGAACTGATCAGCAAACCTTCGACATGACAGAATACTATTTGACTTTAACCCATCGAGCTGTCAACGTGGTTGTCAAATGGGCTATGTCTGTGATTTGTCGTGTAGACGCTGAACAATTGCAGAGGATTCCACCCCGCGGACCTATGATCGTAATCTCAAATCACATTAACTTCCTCGATGCACCAATTATTTACGCATATTCACAACCGAGACCGATGCGAGGCTTTGCCAAAATCGAGACCTGGGACAGCCCTTTCTTGGGACCTCTCTTCACGCTTTGGAATGCGATCCCTGTACAGCGCGGCGAGGCTGATATGACAGCTGTGCGTCATGGAATTGCTGCCCTAAGAGAGGGTCATTTTCTATGCATCGCGCCAGAAGGAACGCGCAGCAATCACGGTCGACTGCAAAAGGGTCATGCGGGTATGGTCACCTTTGCCCTACTGAGCGGCGCACCATTTTTGCCTATCGCCCACTTTGGGGCAGAGAAATATCGTCAAAACTTATCCAAGCTAAAAAGAACGGATTTCCATATCGTTGTCGGCAAACCCTTCAAATTGAAAACTGACAAGAAGAGGGTGACCAGCTCCGAGCGAGAGCAAATGACGGAAGAAATCATGTACCAGTTTGCTAAACTATTACCCCCAGCTTATCGTGGTGAGTATTCCGACCTGGATAAAGCAACCCATAAATATATTGAACCGATCAATCTAAACTGAGAAGATCCTACCATGGCTCTGATTACCAATCGACAAGAAGCCACAGCCTGGCAAAAGAAATACGATGCCCAGGCGCCGCGCGTAGGGGAACCCGCGCCAGATTTCGAGTTGCTTGACTCCAATGGCGAGAATCCTGTCCGTCTCTCTGGTTTCAAAGGGGAGAAACCCGTCGCATTGATCTTTGGGAGTTTTACTTGACCCCCCTACGTAAACGGGACCGTGAGTCTCCACGAACTATATGAGAAATACCATCAACAGGTGCAATTTTTATCCATCTACATCCGTGAGGCGCATCCTGTGGATGGCTGGTGGTTTGGCAAAGGGCACATGAGTATGCTACTGAAACTCTCTCGTTCAAAAGCCGCCACCGACATTTACGACCCCACCACCATAGAAGAGCGCCGACAGGTAGCCGGGCAGTGTGAAGAAACACTAAAATATGGTATCCGCACCTATGTTGACGAGATGGATGATCATGTCAACCAGGCATACGCAGCCTGGCCAACGCGCCTTTACCTGGTGGGCATCAACGGATTGGTGAAATATGCTGCCGGTCTGGGACCTTTCGATTTCCACCCCTCCAAGCTTGGCAATGCGATTGAAGAATATCTGGCAGCATTAATGCTCGCAAATTAGCGATAAAGAGTTTCTAATATCCAGGGACCCGTTTCGCGGATTGATAGGTGAAACGGGTTCCTTTTTTATCAGTGGTAATCAGTGAAGTCTGCTTCAACAGTGTTTAAAGTTGCTCCACTGCCTCCCCTGTGCTACAATCATTCTGAGCCCAAATACATCCCCAAAAAACAGTGTCTTATGGCTAAGGATAAGAAAAAGAGCACAAAGAAGAAGCCAGCTCCGGCACCGGCGCCACCAGTCCGAAAATCGGCGGTGATTCCGTATCGATTCAAGAACGATGTTTTACAGTTTCTGCTGATTACTCCAAAAACAAAAGACACTAAATCCGCGAAAGAATTCCCCTGGATTGTCCCCAAAGGAACCATCAAGGCCGATATCCGACCAGCCGAATCAGCGCGCATCGAAGCCTTGGAAGAAGCTGGTGTGCTCGGCGAGCTACACCCGCGCATCAAGGGTTTCTATCGCTTCGAGCCGAAGAATGGTGCCACCCAAGAGATCCATACCTACTTCATGAAGGTCTCCTATACGATGAAGAACTGGGAAGAGAAGAACCAACGCAAACGCAAATGGGTGGCTCTCGAAAACATTCGTGAATATATCGACGAACCCGAACTGGCTGAGATCATCGAGTGCAACGAAAGCAAACTGCGTCGAAAGCTGCTTTGGGAGCGTGCCAGGAAGATGATCTTCCCTGGATAGGCTCATCTCTGTGAAAAACAGGCGTGAGCGAGTGCAATGCACCCGCTCACGCCTGTTTTTCACTATAACGCAACATCCGTCAGGAAAATAAATGACCCACAAAGAAAACTGGTTGGAAAAAACATTCGACTTCGATTTTCCGACATCCAAACATATTGAGTTCTTAGAAGTCCTGCGCCAGACACCATCCCGTCTTGAAAACCTGGTGGCAGCATTGCCTGGGGAAGTGCTCATCAAGCGTGATGGAGAGGCCTGGTCGATCCAGGAAAATGTCGGGCACTTTCTGACGGTAGAATCTCTCTTCACAGGTCGTCTAGAAGATTATCAAAACAACGCCGAAACACTGCGACCGGCTCGCTTCGAAGACAACCCCACCGACAAAGCCGACTTCAACACCAAAGATATCGAGTGGATTCTACGAGAATTCCGGGCACAGCGAGAAGCCTATCTGGCCCAGCTGGATGCGCTAGAAACGCACGAGTTCGGCAAAGCATCCCTGCATCCCCGGCTGGGTAAGCCCATGCGCATCTGTGATATGCTGCTCTTCCACGTCAAGCATGACCAACACCACCTTACACGCATCGAGGAACTCAAAGAGTTGTTAAAGGCGTAGAGAATGTTTTTATGCATCTAATCAACGGGTTTCGTTTCGAAAAATTAAACCATGGATCAGCTCAACAAATAGCAAAATGGCAATATGATCCGCCTTATGATTTCTATAACCCTGATCCCAATAAACTTATAGAATTCGTCCAATCCCTGCTGATCACCCGCTACCGCTATCACAGCGTCTGGAATCAGGACGGAGATGAACTGATCGCCTTTCGCTGCTTTGGAGAAGATGCCCAAGTTCACGGTGGGGATTATAGCGCTGATGCCCTAGATATGGGCGGCGGGTTGCGCCCTGATCTCACCAATCGAGGAATGGGCGCTTCAATCATAGAAGCCGCATTCGAATTTGCCCGCCAGAATTACTCACCAAAGGCATTCCGGGCGACAGTTGTGGCTTTCAATCAACGGGCACTCAAGGTTTGCCAAAAGGTTGGTTACAAACCCATTCAACATTTTATCGGTACGCACTTAGGCCGTGAGTTCGTCGTCCTGATGCGAGAATCATGATCAATTGGAGGTATTACCATGAATAAGCCTAATGTATTCCCAGCCCATGAAAATTACGTGATCGGGATGCAATTCACCCCGGACAGCCAGACCTTGATCTCTTCGGGAATGGATAACCTGATCAAATTGTGGTTGGTCCCGGATTGGGAACTCATTAGCACCTTCGAGGGTCACACCCACAGCGTAAATGATCTGGCTCTCGCCCCAGATGGCAAGACTTTGGCCAGTAGTTCCACAGATCAGACTGTCAAACTGTGGTCATTCCCCGAGGGCTGCGAACTGCATACACTGCAAGATCGTAAGAAGACCGTCGCCACCGTAGAATTCTCGTCAGATGGCCAATGGGTGGCTGCTGGTTCCTATGGGGGACGTGCCTCGGTCTGGAATTTGAGTGGGGAGCAGATCGTGGGCATTAAAGCCAACCCCAAGAACCTCGCTTCGGTGGCCTTCTCCCCGGACAAGAAGCTGTTAGCAACCACCGGCCTGGGCGCGCAGGTCAGACTCTGGTCTCTGCCCGAGGGTGAGCAGATCGCTGAACTTCTCGGCCACGAGACCGCGGCTTGGTCGTTGCGCTTCATCAAAGGTGGTAGCCAACTCATCTCACTGGGGTATGAACAGACCATCAAGTTCTGGGATACATCCAACTGGCAACTGCTAGAAACCATCAATGCCAAAGAATATGGCGTCAAAGGATTGAAACTCTCCAGCGATGAAAAACGCGCCGTTAGCAGTGCCGAGGGCAAGTTGCACTTGTGGTCCACTGATACTTGGGTAGTAAAACAGGAAATCGATGCCGGCGCCAAAGCGCTCTACGGCATGGACTTCTCCTCGGATGGCAAATGGCTGGCAGTCGGCGCGGCGGATAAGAAGATCCGCGTGTGGGAACTGTAGAGAATTGAAATTGTTCGATATCATTACCCGTGATTCTCCCCCAAAACCCTGGGCCGAGGGGGAAAAATCCGCTGGAATGAACCTGGCTTCAGTCAACGGATGCTCAAAGAGCACCTCAGCCAGGAACATGACGCCGCCAGCCGTCGGTTTGAAATTATCGATGGTAACGTCGGTTGGATTCATCGTCAAATTCTCGCAGGCAAGCCATCTAAGATCCTGGATTTAGGCTGCGGACCTGGGTTGTATTGCAGTCGCTTAGCAGCATTGGGGCACCGAAGTTGGGGAGTCGATTTCTCGCCGGCCTCGATTGATTTTGCAAAGAAAGATGCCGAACAAAAAAACCAAGCATGCCAATACACGCTTGGCGATATCCGCCAGGTGGATTTCGGCCAGGGTTATGATCTGGTGATGTTGATCTTCGGTGAGTTCAACGTTATCGCCAACTTGGTATAGTTCAGAGGCCGGATTGTTTTCTGAAAATCCACATCTCTATCTGTACGAGAGTTTCTGGAGTGAAGATGGCCAGGTCGCCATTGAGCGCTATTTCATCCTTGACCAAACCTTGAACCAGGTCAGCCGTTTCTCAGCCACCGTACAGGCCTATCGCGAAGGTGAGTACCAACTACTACTCGAAGAATGCGGTTTCAAAAAGGTAATATTTCACCCTTCAATGCTTGGTATCCAGGATGAAGCACACCAACATTTATTTGCCATCACAGCAAGACGATAAAGGAGGGTCTCTAGGATTACATCGCAAAGTCATTAAATAATTCGCTTAGGCCGGTCGGCCGAAGGCCCGCCGTTGGCGTGACCGTGCCGGCTCGGTCGGGAGACCGGCCTAAGCGAACTGAGTATAGCGCAAATGTGTCGGTGGCCTTAGCAAATACCTTCCGAGATTTGTCATTCCGATGAGCCCTGCGTTCTTTGCAGGGTGAAGAGGAATCCCTGATAAGTTACGCCTGGGGGATTCCTTGGTCGCAAAGAGACGCTCCCGCGGAATGACAACAATGCCGTGGAGAAGCGCTCAGAGCGTTTTTTTCTATACCTTACCGACATTTTTGCGCTACACTCAAGCGAGCTTGAATAGTGATAGAAAACATCAACCTTGCGCTGTAATACAAGGATTTCCCTGGTAATATCCAGATTTGTCCCGGCGATTCCTGGAGAGCCATAAAGGAAATGAACACAATACCGAATACAATCTGGTTCGAACGCCTACCAAAAGTGGAGCTTCATTTGCATCTCGAGGGAGCCATTCCTTATGATGCTCTTTGGGAATTGGTGAAAAAGTATGGTGGGGATCCCGAAGTCCCTACACTCGAAGCCTTACTGGGTAAATTCAAATTCAAAGATTTCCCCCATTTCATTGACACCTGGATCTGGAAAAACCAATTCCTACGGGAATATGAAGATTTTACATTCTTCTCAGAGGCTGTGGCACGTGATCTGCTCGAGCAGAATATTCGCTACGTGGAAACATTCTACTCCCCACCAGACTTCATCGACCGCCACGGCCTGACCACCCAAAAGCTGACTGAAGCCATCCGGGCGGGCTTCTCGCGCGTCCCTGAGATCGAGATCAACCTGGTAGCTGACCTGGTGCGCGATTTCGGACCTGAGAAGGCGGCCGTCACTTTAGCTGAAGTCGAGGAAGTCAAAGAATTGGGTGTGATTGGGATTGGTATCGGCGGCTCGGAGCAGGATTACCCGCCAGAACCATTCCAGGAAGTCTACGAGCAAGCGCGCGAGTTTGGCTTCTACACCAGTGCGCATGCTGGAGAAGTCGCCGGGGCAGAATCCGTTTGGGGGGCATTACGCAGCCTCGAGGTAGAACGCATCGGCCACGGCACAAGGGCCGAGGAAGATCCAGCTCTACTCGATTATCTGGCTGAGCATCAAATCCCCATCGAAATGTGCCCCATTTCCAATGTGCGCACCGGGGTTGTCAAATCCATCCATGAGCATCCCGTCAGGCGCTATTTCGAGCACGGCCTGATGGTGACGGTTAACAGTGATGACCCCAAGATGTTCGCTAACTCTATGGCTGAGGAATACCATCTGCTTGTGGAACAACTAGGCTTCACTGGCGACGAAATCTGCACGCTTGTCCTGAATGCTATCCAGGCTTCATGGATGCCTGAAGATAACAAAGCCAAGATGATGGCAGCTTTCCAAAGCGATCCAGCCTGGGATTTTAGAAGTTCAACTTCTCAGAGAAGTTGAACTTCTTGCGGTGTGCTAAAACTAGCAGGTGTAAAAGGATATTTCAATGCGCCATATCGATATGGGGTCCTGGCCCCGGCGGAAGCATTTCGAGATCTACAATGCCTACGACTACCCGCACTTCAGCCTGTGCGCAGATGTGGATGTGACCACCTTTTTCCCAACCATGAAAGCAGCCTCAATTTCCTTTACCGTAGCGATTACTTATCTGGTCGCCAAGGTTGCCAACCAAATCCCGGAATTAGCCTATCGCATCCGCAATGATCAGGTGGTCGAGCATGAGGTGGTGCATCCTTCGATTACCATCCTGACCAAGGATGAATTGTTCAGTTTCTGTACCATCCCTTTCACAGAGATTTTCGCGGAATTCTGCGAGCGAGCAACCAAAGCGATTGCTTATCACAGAGAAAATCCCACCTTAGAGGATGAGCCCGGACAGGATGATCTGCTATTCACCACCAACCTGCCCTGGGTATCGTTCACCAGCATGATGCACCCCATCCACATGAGCCCAGCGGATTCGGTGCCGCGCATCGCTTGGGGTAAGGTTCGGGATGAGTCTGGAGAACTCAAGATGCCGCTGTCCGTGCAGGGCCATCATGGCCTGATGGACGGGTTGCATATTGGCAGGTATTTCGAGGGTTTCCAGGAATCACTTTCCTCGCCAGCCTGGGTTTTAAAAGCCTAGCACATACGCAGCTAAGCGAGAAAATCGCTCGGAATAGAGGGTGGGGCGTACCCCCCTGCGTACACCCTTTTTTCGGGCTTCTCGCCTGAAAGTTGAGATTGTCAAGGTAGTTTCGCTTAAGATTTTCTATATCGATAGAATTCAATATGCTCTACCAAAGGCTCATTTCCCAGGATCAAATCCGCAGCTTTTTCTGCTAGCATCATCGTAGGGGCATAGTTGTTCGCATTCGTTAGATAGGGCATAACCGAGGAATCCACCACCCGCAGCCCTTGCATGCCATGCACACCCATGGTTTGTGGATCGACGACGGCCATTTCGTCCGTACCCATTTTACAGGTGCAGGAGGGATGGTAAGCCGTTTCGCCATCCTTTCCAACCCACTCTAAGATTTGCTCGTCAGTTTCAACATCTGGACCCGGTGAAACCTCGCCACCATTGTAAGGATCAAAGGCGGGTTGGTTCAAGATATCTCTGGCACAATGGATCGCTTCTACCCACTCCCGGCGATCCTGGTCAGTAGATAGGTAATTGAAGCGTAAAGCCGGGTGAACAGTCGGATCAGCCGATTTGATTTTGAGGGTGCCCCGGGCATCAGAATACATCGGGCCGACATGCACCTGGTAGCCATGGCCGCCACTGGGGGATGTGCCATCATAACGGATGGCCACGGGCAGGAAATGGAACATCAGATTGGGATAATCAACATCCTCGTTACTGCGTGCAAAGCCGCCACCTTCAAAGTGATTCGATGCTGCTGGTCCTTTCTTGAATAATAACCATTGAAGTCCAACCCAGGGTTTGTTGTACCACTTCAAGGCAGGATAAACCGACACCGGCTTAAGGCAAGCATATTGAACGTATACTTCCAAATGATCTTGTAGGTTTTCCCCCACACCAGGCAGATTGTGGACCACCGGGATATCCAGCGCCTCAAGTTCCTCAGCATTAGCGACCCCTGAAAGCTGTAAAAGGTGTGGTGAATTGATCGCCCCGCCACTGAGAATCACCTCCCCGGCATACACTTTGTGAGTATTGCCCTTTTGGATGACTTCAACGCCGACCGCTCGCTTGCCCTCGAACAGGATTTTCGTGACAAAGGCGCGCGTTTCGACTTGCAGGTTCGGCCTGTTCATGACAGGATGGAGATATGCCTTCGATGCGCTCAATCGCTGCCCGCGGTATACATTGCGATCAAAGGCATTGAAACCCTCCTGTCGGTATCCATTGACATCATCCGTCAAGGAATATCCTGCCTGCTGCACCGCTTCGAAGAAAGCTTTAAAGAGAGGATTCGTAGCTGGACCGCGTTCAAGAATCAACGGTCCTTCTCTCCCATGAAATTCGTTTTCACCATATGCCAGGCAGTTCTCCATACGCTTGAAATAAGGCAGACAATGGGCGAAATCCCAATCCTCCATGCCAGGATCACCAGCCCATCTCTCATAATCCAATGGATTACCGCGTTGAAAGATCATGCCGTTGATACTGCTGGATCCTCCCAGGATTTTGCCGCGTCCCTGGTAAATCCGCCGATTGTGCATAAATGGCTCCGGTTCAGATTCGTAACACCAATCGTAATACTTGCTACCGATTGGGTAGGTCAAAGCCGCCGGCATGTGGATAAATAGATCCCACCAGGAATCCGGTCGACCGGCTTCCAAGACCAGAATGGTACGCTCTCTATCGGCACTCAGACGGTTAGCCAAAACACAGCCAGCCGATCCGCCACCAACGATTATCATGTCATATTGCTTTGTGGTATCCATATCTATTTCTCCTGATAACCCATTTGATAGACCTCTAGGAATTGCCGGGATAATCCCCAAAAATCTGGGATGTCCCACGTCGATTCTTAGAGAGCCTATTTGACAACTATACCGTCTAGATGGTATAGTAGCAATATATTATTGTAGACGTATTCTTATGAATGTGTCAATAACTAAACCGTAATATATTTCACAATTAGTGCGTATTTTCGGATAACCTCACTTCAATTGCGTAACTCTTAATGCTATCGATGGCACGATCATGAGCAGACAGAGGATTGCATCACGAACACGGGAAACGATCTTCAAAGCTTGTAGCCGCATCTTGCGACGCGAAGGGCTGGTCAATTTGACATTGGAGGCAGTGGCAGTTGAAGCTGGACTAAGCAAGGGGGGATTGCTGTACCATTTTCCGACCAAGCTGGCTTTAATCGAGGCTTTGTTCGAATATCACAACTGCAAGTTCGAAGACCGACTAGAAGCAATCGCAAAAGAAGAGGGGGATGATCCGGGAGCCTGGTTACGCGCCTATGCGAAAGCCTCTATCGAGCAGATTACTGACCCCAAAAACGCCAGCCTATACGCCAGCCTGTTAGCTGCGGAAGAGCGTTATGACAGCGCCCATCAACTGATGCGCAATAAATATGTGATTTGGCAAAATAAAGTCGAGAATTGCGGTCTGGATCCAACTTGGGCGACTCTGGTACGGATCGCAGTGGACGGTTTGTGGTTTGCGGAAATGCACCGCTATGCGCCTCCGGATAAAGAATGCCTTAATAAGCTTGTCGAAGTGATCCTGCACCTAACCCATGCAGAGAATATCCCCAACATCTAGAGTGGTTTAAAAATGAGTTCAGTCCAACTCCGTCAAATCTGGAAGATATTTGGCCCGAATCCTGAGCATGTTTACAATACCATGGATCACGCGGTCTCACGCAGTGAGATCCTCAGCCAGACCGGCCATGTCGTGGCAGTGCGCGATGTGACCTTCGAGGTTGCTAAGGGGGAGATTTTTGTCGTTATGGGGTTATCTGGCAGTGGAAAATCCACGCTCGTGCGCTGCTTGTCGCGCCTCATCGAACCAACTGCCGGGCAGGTGCTGATCAATCAAGCTGATGTTACAGCAATGAACGCTGACGAACTCCGTCACCTGCGCCGCTACTCCGTAAGCATGATTTTCCAGCGCTTTGGACTGTTTCCCCACCGCCGGCTGGTCGATAATGTGGCGTATGGATTAGAAGTCAGAGGGGTAGATGTAAATGAGCGCCATCGCAAAGCCTACGAGGTGCTCAAGCTTGTTGGTCTCAAGGGTTGGGAAGATCGCTATCCCCATGAACTCAGCGGTGGGATGCAGCAACGAGTTGGCCTGGCGCGCGCCCTGGCAGTCGATCCTGAAATCATGCTTTGCGATGAGCCTTTCAGCGCCCTCGACCCGTTGATCCGCCGAGATATGCAGAATGAATTGCTGAAACTTCAACAGGCACTAAAGAAAACAATCCTTTTCATCACCCATGACTTTTTAGAAGCGATCAAACTGGGGGACCGCATTGCGATCATGAAGGATGGTCGCATCGTTCAAATTGGCACTGCGCAACAAATCGTGGCCGATCCGGTCAATGATTACGTGCGCGAATTCACCCAGGATGTCCCGCGTGCCAAAGTGCTTACTGCTGAAGCAGTCATGCAACCCCTGGATGAGACCCGCCGGGTTATGGGTGAACCAGTATCCTGCATCATGACCCTGGAAGCCTTATTACCACGCATCAGTGCCTGCGACCACTGGCTACCGGTGATTGATATTTCCGAGAACGTCGTTGGCGTCCTTGACCGGCATACCGTTCTCATGGCCCTTGCGGACTGATAATATGGCGCATTCCCCTTTGCAAGGGAAATCGATTTTTAGGTCGCTGATAAAGTGGGGAGCATTTCTGGCTGGCATTATCGCTTTTTTGGCCATCAGCCAGGCGATCGCTGAATTCGACGAATTTCCAGAAACCTGGAATCTCGGTTTGAGTAATGCTCTCAACCAATTCAAGCGCTGGGTGGTAATCAACCGAAACTCACATTGGATTTTTCTTTATCTCTTCGAGCCGCTTAGCGCGGTGATCGATTTTTGCTTACGGCGGATCGAAGATTTCCTTTTGTGGCTACCCTGGCCAGTGGTCATTCTGGCAGTTTTCATCATGGCTGAACGCGTCAGCGGTTTGCGCTTGGCCTTGTTGATGGTGGCCTGCCTGCTCCCAATGGGCATGTTTGGGCTATGGGCAGAGAGTTTGCAAACATTGGCTTTGATGGTAACCGCGGTGATTTTCTCACTAGCGATTGGCATTCCACTTGGAATCTGGTCAGCGCGCAGCGATCTGGTCGAGAAGCTCCTGCGGCCAATTCTGGATGCTATGCAAACTATGCCGGCCTTTGTATACCTGATCCCAGTGCTGTTGTTTTTTGGAGTAGCGCGCGTGCCCAGCATCATTGCCACAGTGATTTACGCGCTACCGCCTGCCATCAGGCTGACCAGCTTGGGATTACGTTCCGTATCAGAAGAAGTATTGGAGGCTGGGGTGGCCTTCGGCTCCACAGACCGACAGTTGTTGCGCAAAGTGCAATTCCCCATGGCCTTATCAACCATCATGGTAGGAGTCAATCAGACAATCATGATGGCGCTCAGTATTGTAGTGATCGCTGCCTTGATTGGAGCTGGCGGCCTGGGGGACGTGGTACTGAAATCATTGCGCCGTCTTCGAGTCGGCTCTGCCCTGGAGGCTGGTCTGGCGATCGTCTTCATGGCTATTCTGTTAGACCGCCTGAGCGCGGCCCTGGCAAAGATCGAACGGCATAGTATTGTGCAATTCCAGGGTTTTCGCCTGTTTGGAGAAAAACAGCGCGGCAATAAGGTCATCGAAGGAATCGAGCGTTTTATCGGACACATCTATGCCACCGGCAGCAGACTGATTGATAACCTGGCAAAAAGCCTGAAAATAATCTTGGGGTCGAAAGCGATCTGGCTTTATGAGCGAACAAACTGGCTTGCAATCAGTATTTTCCTTCTGCTAACAACAATCCTTCTCTTGATCCTAGGGGTCGGAGATTTTCCTCAAGCACTGCGCTTTGATATCAGTAAACCGGTTGATGCCATGGTGAAATGGATGCAGGTCAATCTCTACAATATTGGTGGATCGGGCATTGGCACCGGGCCGTTGCGCGACTTCTTGATCATCCATGTCTTCAAACCTCTCAGAATTCTTCTGGCAGAGCAGATGCCCTGGACAGTGATTGCCTTTATATTTGTGTTCGGCGCTTATGCCGCCAGCGGATGGAGGCTGATGCTGGGAGTGTTCGTACTGATCATCAATGTGGGCTTCATCGGGATGTGGCCCTTTACCATGGACACTCTCGGGCAGACCATCGTTGCCGGGGTCATTTGTGTAGTCATAGGCATACCCCTGGGAATCTGGTCGTCAAAGAACGATCGCGTCGATCAGACCTTGCGTCCAATCCTGGATTTCCTGCAGACCATCCCCATCTTCGTCTATCTGGTGCCGGTGATCATGCTATTCGGCACAGGCAGCGTAGCTGGATTGATCGCTTCGGTTTTGTATGCGGCGGTACCTGTGATCCGCTTGACGAACGCCGGAATCCGTGGCGTTGATGAGACCTTGAAAGAATCAGCCCAGGCTTTTGGTTCTACCTGGCTGCAAACTTTGTTCAAAGTAGAAATCCCACTGGCATTTCCAGCAATCATGTTAGGCATCAACCAGACCATCATGATGGTGCTGGCGATGGTGATCATCGCCGGCCTAGTTGGCGCCACCGGGTTAGGTTTAGAAGTATATCAAGGCTTTGCTAACGATAACCTGGGGCGCAGCGTGGAAGCAGGCCTGGCGATCGTGCTTTGTGCGATTATCATCGACCGCATTACTCAGCAATTCGCCCACAAAGCTGGTCTGGCAGCCAATGTGAATAGTGGATAGTCGAGGGAATGTCTGGCTGGTTTCGCTATGCGCGGGATCAGAGTGCATATGCAAAGCCAACATTGAGCATCCTCTCGCTGAATCAAATTAGTTCAAAAGGAGATGAAACATGAAAAGAAAGTTCGCACTCGCACTAACTTTGCTGTTGGTGGCCACATTTGCTGCAGCTTGCAGTGGAGCTGGAGGCGCCAAAGCGACGATCTCGTTGGTCGAGAACCCCTGGCCTGCATCGGAACTTAACGTGGCCGTCGCCAAGATCATCATCGAAAAAGAGTTGGGAAACAGCGTTGAAATCATTGCCCTCGATGAAAACGCCCAATGGGATGCCCTGGCAGCCGGTGATGTGGATGCCAGCCTGGAAGTTTGGCCATCCGGTCATACTGAGCGAATTGCCGAGTATATCGACAACCTCGGCACGGTAGAGAATGGCGGATTGCTGGGGCCGGTCGGTGAAATTGGCTGGTTTGTTCCGACCTATGTGATCGACGCCAATCCCGCCTTGGCAACCTGGGAAGGCTACAAGGACGCTGCCGCCGACTTCGCTTCTGCCGAGACTGGCGATATGGGCCGCTTCCTGGGTGCCGATCCCAGCTGGGTGCAATACGATGAGCAGATCATTGCCAATTTGGGTCTGCCGTTCCAGGTGGTTTGGACTGGCTCAGAAGACGCACTGCTGGCTGAAGTCTCCTCTGCTTACAACCGCGAGGAGCCGATCCTGTTCTACTTCTACTCACCTCACGCCATCTTCCAGCAGTTCGACCTGACGCAGGTTGAATTGCCCGAATATAGCGACGAGTGCTATGCTGATCCCGAGGCCATCGACTGCGCCTATCCGAAGGATCTCCTGCTGAAGATCTACACGGCTGGATTGAAGGACAAGGATGCTGATGTGCATGCCTTCCTGTCGAACATGAACTACGGCAGCGATGCCCAGATCGAGATGCTGGCGATGCTCAACGAGGGCAAGACCGTTGAGGAAGCCGCCCAGGCCTGGGTCGATGCCCACGAAGATGTTTGGAAGGCCTGGTTGCCATAGGTCATTAGTTTTTAACATTAGACCCCCGGTTTTTTAAGAATACCGGGGGTCTGCTTTTAAATTATCCATTCATGTTACGCACTTTCGGGTTACCATCATATGGAGTCGATAAGAAAGCCGTATAATTTGAGATGTCATTCCGAGAAGCGGCGTTTACCAGAGCCCCCAAAAGAAGAGCACCAAAGCGTCGAGGCATGCCCTGAGCATAACGAAGGGAATCCCTTTGAAGAGCCGTAAGAAAGTGTCAGGATAGGGATTCCTCGCTTTGTAATGAGCTATTTGGAGTGGTTTCGTAAAGACGCTCGGAATGACACTTTAGAAAGGTTTTTTCTGGAGGAAGAGTAAATGAAATCCCATTGTGCGTAATATTAATTATCCATTTACCCTGGCCTGAATGAATTTATTGATTCTAGCCTCGATCTCTCGATCCATCTCGGGCTTCCGATAACTTTCCAGCCGCTCCCTGAGCACTTCTCCAGCGCGCGCCCAGAGATCTTTTCCACCCTGCTCTACCCAATCGGTATATCCCTGGCGATTGAACAGTGATGAATGAAAATGCTCATTCCGGAAGACTTCGAATGTGCGTGGATGGCTGAGATATTCACCTCCAATGCCAACTTCCTTGATGGTTTCCAGATCAATGGTAGCATCAGCAATGACTACCGGCCGTAACATGCGCTTGACCATGGCAATGATCTCTTCATCAATGATAAATTTCTCGAAACTCATAGACATATACGCGCCCAGAATGCCACAAGAATGTAGTAAGAAGGTTGTCCCGGAGCACAACGCTGTATATGCGCACAACGCCGACTCGATCCCGGCTTGCATATCAGGGATATGAGCATCAGTAAGATTGCCCCCGCTGCGACCCGGTACACCGTAGAACTGGGCCATCTGGGCATTCGCCGAAACAAAGATCGAGCTTTCTGGGGCACCGATGGACAGGTTCCCAGTGCGCATGTCGGTTATGCCAGGGATATTGCCAAATATTACAGGAAGTCCTGGGGTTATCAATTCTGCCAACACCAAACCCGACAAGATTTCAGCGTTTTGCAATACCAGCATCCCCGCTAGGGTCACTGGCCCTGTCGATCCCGACATCATCAAATTCTCAAACATAATCGGCTGGTTGTTCCCAGCATAGACAAGGATAGCCTCAGACATATTGGTATCCCACACTAATGGTGAGATCGGGTTGATGGTCGGCAAGATCACATATTTATCTTGGATGAATTCCTTTCCACCCCAGGGGAAACTGGCCATTTCAATGGCGTCCTGAGCCGCATTCGCAGGGACAACTGATCCCATGAAAGGTTTATCCGAATAGGTCAGGTTGGCCCGCATCATATACAGGTGAGCATTTTTGTCGAGCACATCTCCTGGAACGACCATTTCGTAGCCATTCATGTCAATATGCTCAGATGTTTGAACCAGCTTACAGAAATTTACGTAGTCTTCCAGAGTACCTGGACGCTGCCTGCCGCCGCCTTCAGAGATGAAGGGAGCACCATATCCTGGCGCGCAGACCGGGTCTCCCTGGCCTACAATGACACTTTTTTCTGGATTACGGGCGGTGATTTCGAATTGAGGCGGTACGGTTTCCAAGGCCTCAGCTACCTGCTGCTCGCTGAAGAAAACGATCTCCCCATCAACCTTAAATCCACTTCTTCTAAAAAACTTCAATGCCTCAGTTGATTGAAAGGCAACGCCGATCTCGCTCAGTATCTGCATCGAAGTGTTGTGGATTTTTTCTAATTCTGCCTGGGTAAATATCTGCATTCGACCCAACATGTCGATTCCTCCAATGTGTTTATGAGGCGCTAATTTGATCAGGACTCACGCAATTGCAGCAGTGTAGGCAGGAAAATTGGGTGTTCGACGCATCCTGATTTCCGGATACCATTCGTTATACTGCGATTGTTGGATATTATGTATTCAGTTCATCAATCGAGGCTAAAAATTCATCGGCTTGTGCAGCAAGTGCTGAGGCATCTCCAGAGGCCGATACAACCCCAATGCGAAATCCCGCTCCTGCATTGATCGCGAATTGCATATCGTTCGCCGAATCTCCAACCATCATCATGCGATTAGGCGCAACACCCCATTGCTCGGCAACCAGATAGAAAGCATCAGGGGCGGGTTTGTTCGGGATTGGATCATCCCCACAGACGATGACGCTCACAATGTCTAATACGCCTAAATGGGAAAGCGTCGCTTCCGTAAAACGGCGGTCATCGCTGGTCACAACAGCAATCTGGATGTCAGCCTGCCTCAATTTGCGCATGATATTTCTAACATTCCCCTTCGGTTGAATTTCTCTGGGATCAACATCTGATAAGATGGTGTCCTGTGCAGTAGAGCGAGCATAATGACAAGCCTCATGCCAGGGTATTCCTTGCTGGCATAGAACCCCTGCAACGAGGGTGGACAGCGTTGCAATCGATGCGATTGCCAGTGGGCTTTCAGGGCGCACGCTGGTCTGCTCTGGTGAATAGCCCAACATGGCGTACAAACCTCTTGTCGATATATTTGATAACCCAGCTAAACCTACAATGGCTTCGACCCAGCGTTGGGTGCGAGGTCCCCACAAGGCGTTAAACTCGATCAGGGTGTCATCTTTATCGAAAACAATCCCATCGATATCGAATTCGCGTTGATGAATGGTAACGGTTGCCATCGTGTTTAGTGAGTATCTTTCAGTGTATTTGAACGAGACCACTCTGTGTTCCGGGGTAATACACCACCAAAAGCCTGATGTCCATGTCCAACAACCACAAATGCTCGTGGGTCAATTTCCTCAATAAGCTGTTGGAGAGCATGCATATCTGGCCGGTTGATGGTACAAAACAACACTGAGTGTTCGCGCTCAGTAAACATACCGCGCGCCGGCCATGCCGTTATGCCAATACCCAGTCGATTAAATACAGCCTTGGTGATGCTTTCGGGCTGATCTGTAACAATGAAAGCCGTGCGTACAACGCTTGGCCCCTCCAATACCTGATCGCTGACAATGCCCCAAATGTAGAGGGTCATCATTGCGTACAGGGCGCGATCCCAGCCAAACACAAAACCTGCCATAATCACAACAATTCCATCGGTGAAAAGATATACCTGGCTGATGGGGACACCGGTTTTGAACTGCAGCACACGCCCTAAGATGCTGGTACCTGCTCCTGTACCACGCCCACGATAAACAATTCCGTTGGCAATGCCGCCAAGAACGCCAGCATAAAGCGAATTAAGCAAAAGGTCTTCGGTAATACCATTCTGGGGTACCCATTGAGCAAATAAATCTATACAGACACTTGTCAGCACGGCAACATACAAGGTGCGTTTCAGAAAACCAAAACGTCCCAAATTGCGAAATCCCAAATAAAGTAGGGGAATATTCATCACCAACATCATTGCCCCAATAGGCCAGTCTGTAAACTCTTGAATGATGATTGCTATACCCGACACCCCTCCAGGGGCAATTTTGGCGGGTGAAAGGAAGAGATTTACATTCAGCGCAGAAATGAGACTGCCAAAAGTGAGTAACAGGAAATCTCTCCATGAGATATTAAGTTCCTTGATTCTGTTCATCGCCTAATCTCACCAGACCTTTATGAGTATGCTGAAATTAATGCTGTAAAGTATACCGAACTTAATTTAATTTGGGGAACAAAATATTCAACATTTTGCCAAATATTGAAAGATTTCGATCAGCCAAACAGGGAAGTTATCCCCAAAACGGATGCCGCTGGCTATCTAAGCATTTGATCTCATTTTTCCGTACTTGACATGTCGATGAAATACGCTACTATGTTTCTTATAGAGAATATGCAAGCCGCTTTCTTATCCGCCTTTCTCCAAAAATCAAAACATCCGTGATTTCACGAACGATAAACACCATTTTGATGG
>CAZUSV010000005.1:0-67167 GCA_964622645.1 uncultured Anaerolineales bacterium | reverse complement strand
TCAGCCCGCATATTGAAATCGCTATTGAGAAAGCGATGGCGCTTTCTCAGGCAGAACGTTTCCAGACAGTCGCTGAATTCCAGAGCGCGCTGCATCCCAGGAAAAAATGGATTTGGGCCATACTCGCCGTGTTGGCAGTGTCGATTATGGCGTTAATTGTATTCTCGTTATGGGAGGAACCTTCCCCTGACGTTTCCGGAGTAGCATCTCCAACCTGGACAGAAGATATACTTCCGTCCGGTACCCCTGTTTTGCCAACCAACCCCGCCTTCAAAGCGACTGCCACCATTCAGTCATTATATGAAACTCAAACTGCGGTCGCTGCTACAGGCGCGGTCACTTCAATACCCTCAGCCACATCAACACCCTCTCCCACCCCGGCCCTTACTATTGGTGACACACTGGTTTCGCCTAAGGATGGCATGGTGATGATGTATGTGCCCGCGGGCGAGTTTTTGATGGGGCTGACAGACTCCCAAATTGACTACGTTCAGGCGCATTCTGCTGATTGTGATAACGTTTTGGATGTGTCAAAACCTCAACATACAGTAAATTTGGATGCCTATTGGATTTACAAAACCGAAGTAAGTAATGCTATGTATCAGCTGTGCGTAGCTGAAGGAAGCTGTGCTCAGCCACGGGCTTTTCGCTCTGAAACGAGGAGTGATTACTATCTCAATCCAAACTACAGCCAATATCCGGTTGTGTTTGTAGATTGGGATGACGCAAATAATTATTGTCGATGGGCAGGGGGGCGTTTGTCAACGGAAGCCGAATGGGAAAAAGCTGCACGGGGGACGGATGGGAGGTTATTCCCATGGGGGAATCAGTTACCAAACTCACAATTGGCAAATATTGATCTTTATTTTGGCGATACAACCCCTGTAAATTCGTTTAGCGAGAGCGAAAATCCTTATGGGGTTTTGAACATGGCTGGGAATGTATATGAATGGGTTGCTGATTGGTATTTATCAGATTACTATCTGGCGTCTCCATATGACAATCCTGTTGGCCCCAATAATACATCAGGAGTTCTAAACAAGCGGGTTGTGAGAGGTGGAAACTGGGGCTGGGATACTGGGTGTGCATGTATCGCGGTGCATGATTGGTGGGAATATTATCAAACGGATTCAGGGGTGGGCTTTCGCTGTGTGATGGATGTGAATAGGTAAATTGTGATCCAATACTATTGAGCTTTGCGGCTAATAATGAGGAGTAACAAAAATGTACTGTCATAATTGCGGTGGTGAGAACCGTGAAGGGTATAAGTTTTGTACACACTGCGGCAAACCCAGGGTTGAAGCCCCAATGTCGGGAACGGTGGTGATCCCGGGACAGCCTCCTGTTGGAGCTGGTCCGGGAATTCCGCCCCAAACGCCTGTTAAAAAGGGTTCAGAATATTCTAAGAGCAAGGCTTTTCGCCTGGCCGGCGTAACTGTGGGTGTTGTGCTACTAATCAGTTTAGCGGTTGCTGCCGTCACCTGGTTTATACGAAGTAGCACAGGTGGTAGCCGCCTTTTGCTGGCTTTTCCGGAACGGAGTGGTGAATACGATCTATACCTGTTACGCCTCAAACAAAGCCAGGACGAGGGAACCTTGATTGCCGAAGATGTGCGCAATACTACAGGGTATTTCTCGATAAGGGATGCGGATAAACATTTTATTTCCATCGGCAATTATGATTATGGTGGTTTTGTGCCTGAAACCGATAGCCTGCTTTTTTGGTATCAAGGTAGCGATGGCGATATATTCTTGGAAAAGATGGGTGTAAATGGTGATCAGCCAACATCCCTTTTCGATTCGAATTCAGAATATCTGGTGGGACGGGCCTTGGGGGGCGGGCGTGATGTTTTCGTGATCGAACCACGCGACGATCAGGAGCGATGCTACTTCTCACAATCTGACGCCGAAGCCGATCGAGTTGCCAAAGGTGACGAATGCAGCTTATCCGTTGACGGCTCGACGGTATTTGTTGTCGATTGGGATGGCGATAAATTTTCTCTCGACGCCATGGATGTAGATGGTGATAACGAAATCAAGCTGCTTGACGAGCAAGAAAGTATCTTATCCTGGAAAGCATCGCCGGATGGTTCCCGGATTGCCTATCTCAGCGAGGGAGAAGATGTGAAGTTGGTCATGCTGGATCGAAAAAGTGGGGAAGTGATTGTCGAAGGGGAGGTGCTATTCAATATCGTAGATTTTGGATTTGCCCGGCAGGGTCAAAACCTGTACTACATTGGCGAAAACGATGCTGGCGAGTTACAGCTTTTTACTTTAGATGAGAGTGGTTCAAATCTTGTTGCCTCAGGAGTGACCTTTAACGCCATTTTCAGCCCGGATGGGAATCACCTGGCATACTTGTTGGGCGACGAGGATGGCGAAGAGACACTCTATGTACACTCGATGGCCGGTGGCGATATCGAGATTGCCAAAGGTGAGAACCTGCAATTCGGGCTAATGTCTTCCCCGGCACAGTTTATCCTCCTCGATCACGAAGCCGACGAGTTGACCCTCTCCAGCATGAACGCAGACGGCAGTAGCTTAGTGCAGATCTATAAAGAAGAAGATGTCTATCTGGATTGGGTCTTCTATATCCCTGGTGAAGAACATCTATACCTGATGTTGCGTGATAACGACGAGCTTTATAGTTTGTTTGCTGCCTTTGTGGGTCAAGAGGACGGCTTCATGTTGATCGAAGAATGGGCCTCATTGCAGGTTCTCAACTGCTCATCCAATGGTAAACATTTGGTTTTCGTGGGTCAGGAGGATTACCGTGATGATCCGGTGCTTTATTCGATTGAGGTCAAAGCCGATTCAAAGCCCGTAGAATTGGATGACGATGCCGATGGGTACTCGAACGCTGTTTTTACGCCCAGCGGTACCGAGGTCATCTATACTAGCGTAACCGGGTACGATAAAGACGACGTTGAGGTGCGTAGTGTGCCCGTGGATGGTGAGGAGCGGTATGAACGTCTTTACGACGAGGCTTTCCTGGTGGATGTGCAATGGGGACAGATGGATCCTTTCAATGGCATCTATTTCTATGAAACCATGAGTGGTACCAGTTTCTGTCCTGGAGCGCGCACACTTGCTCTTGATAATACGCTAGAAGCGGAGTTGGTAGCCGGCGAAGAAATCTGCTACCATTTCCGGGCTGATGCAGATCAAGTTTACACCATTTCTGTTGTAAGTGTATCTGCGATGGAGCATCCAGGTTTTTCGGTTTATGATCGCGAGGGGAATTATTTGGATGGCAGCAGTTGGGGTGAACCTCTAATTGTCAATCTCGACCACACCGGAACTTACTTCCTTCTGGTGGAAGGGTATTACAGCAGCGATAGCGACAGTTATAGCGTTACAGTGTATGAGGGCCTGAGTGACCCGGCTTTTTCTCAGGCAATATTGCTCACTGCCGGCGCGTTGACGAGAGGCGCGATAACATCTACCTCTAACCTTTATCTGGAAACCTATGATTATGCCACTTATGGCACAATGTATGCCTTCAATGGACAGGCGAGCGACCAAGTCACCATCGACGTATTCGCCGACTCGATTGGTTCCTCTTTGGATCCTGTCGTATATTTGTTTGATTCGCTACAGGAATTATTGTATGAAGATGATGATGGCGGCAGCGGGTACGACTCCCGAATAGCTTTTAGTTTGCCAGACAGCGGACGATATTATCTTTTAGTTGAAGATGCTGGTGAGAGTTATGGCAGCGCTGATGATTACTTCTACGATATCCTTTTGACACTGCCCTGATTCGTCAAATGTTTTGTACTCGTTGTGGACGATCTCTTACCACATCTTCAAGATACTGTGTCCATTGCGGATGGGCAACTGCGCAACAGAAAACGATTTGCCCGAATTGTAAACGCCTTATCCGCACTGGATCAAAATTCTGCCGCCATTGTGGAAAACACTATGTGGAATTACGCTGTCCTTTGTGTATGCGTGTGAATCGAAGCAGCGCTCGTCATTGTGTCCATTGTGGTACTTTGTTTAGTAGTAGACCAGCCCGACATCCTTACGGCACCGGCAAAATTCCACCGGGAAATCTTATTGGGGAACGCTATACCATTATCCGCAAGGTTGCTCAAGGGGGAATGGCTGCAGTTTATGAAGCTGAAGAGAATGTAAATCCTGGAGTGAAACTGGCTCTTAAAGAGATGAGTTTGCAACTCCTGCAACAACAGGAATCCGAACTGCGGGACGAGATTATCGAAAGTTTCCAGCGCGAATTTCAGCTTTTGAGCACGTTGCACCATCCCAATTTAGTGAAAGCTTATAATTATTTCGAGGAGAGAGGCCGACACTACTTTGTCATGGAATTCATCGAGGGGCAGACAATGGAACAGACACTTGATAATCTCCCGGTAGATACTTTTTTGCCGACAAAGCAGGTATTGGCTTGGGCGCGCCAACTTTGTAATGTGCTGGCTTATTTGCATACACAGAAACCTCCTATAATCTACCGTGATTTAAAACCTAGCAATATCATGTTAGTATCTATTAGGGAAAAGATCAAACTCTTCGATTTCGGCATAGCCCGTTTTTTCAAGCCTAAAAAGCAGGGAGGGGATACGGTGCGTTTCGGCACTCCAGGTTATGCAGCGCCAGAATCTGCCAGCAGTATGCAATCCGGTCCTGAAGCAGATATTTATGCCTTAGGGGCTTTATTACACCAACTTTTCACGAATCACGATCCCACGCTGACTCCATTTGATTTCGAGTCGATTCATTCGATCAATCCGCAGGTTTCCAGGGATGTTGCTCAGGCGATTCATGCTGCGGTGGAAATGCAAATCGATAAGCGTCCGGCATCCGCTGAGGCGATGTTGAAAGCTATATTTGGTGCTAATAGTCAGATTGAATGGCCTGAAGAACCGGCACCTGCTTCGTTTCCAATCAGCCATCCGCCTGTCCGACCGCCAGTTCCATTGTCCTCCAGATCAATTTCCCAACCCCGGAAATCTCCTTCTCCCAGCCCATCTGCCTTATCCCTTTCCACAAAACGATTGCAGTTTGGATCGGTGAAAGTTGGATCGGTTCCCCGGCCTTTGAGATTCCAGGTTTATGTATCATCCAATTTGTCGGGACAGGTGATTACTTCGACCTCGTGGTTGGCTGCTGAACCTGACCGCTTTTCCCCTCAAGAGCGAGAGGTAGAGGTTATTGTAAATACACAAGGATTGTCGTATGGACTCTGGTCGCCCCCTGGAGATGTTGATTGGTATGATCGTTTGCCTGCATTTTTGCAGATGTGGGTGTTGATGCATACTCAGGCTCTTGTTCCTGGCTCGAAGAAACACATTGGTAAGGTACGTATAGTCCCAGTGGGCGCGCCAGTTCAGGAAATCGATGCTGAAATTGATATATGCCCCCCAACTTGGAGGGTGAAATTGGGGTGGGGAGTGGTAAATGTATTGTTGATTTTAGAGTTAGGGCTGGTGTTTAGCCCAATCCTATTCATTTTGAGTAATTTGTAGTGGAGGCAGATCATGGTATCCAACCATCAATGCCCAAAGTGTGGTCATCTAAACCGGCCAGAAGCAAGGTTTTGTAAAGAATGTGGTTCTCCTTTTCCTGTTGAAAAAGGTGTGCCAGACAGATCTGCCAGTTCTGCAGACAAAAGAGGAAAGCGCAAATTCTTCGCTAGGGTTCTGTCGATTGGTAAACAAGCGGGCAAGGTGAGCGCGCAAATGATGGAAGGCCTAGACGAAACTCTAGCCGATGCTGTGAAGAGTATGTCCGAAAGGTCACATGGAATAAGCCGTGGGGGTACTCAGGAAACTACTCCGATAACTACAGCCGAGCGAATTTCTTACGCAATCACCCCAAAGCGAGTAAATGATCGTGTTGGTTATTACCGTATATTGGAAGTTCGGGAGTTAATGCGCTCGAATTATTACACGGTTCGCTTTGTCCGCTGCGAATGTGGAATGGAAACACTTACAAGCGATGTGTGCCCTAAGTGTAATAAACCTTTAGAAGAATATATCTTGCGAGAATCGGCGCCAGGAAAAATTCTTGAAGAAACCTACCGAGAGAGTATCATTGAATTGAGTCAAAATATTTCAGGTGCACTGCATCATGATAAAGTCTTTAGCCAGGAACCAAAACAATATGTTGTTTTGAGTGGTCTTTCAGATGCCTGGGAAAGTTTGGCTGAACGAATACCTGAAACTGATGTGAACCTGGTGATTCAATGGGTCTCGCAAATCGGCTCCGCTCTGAAGCAAATTCACGCCCAGGGATATGCTTTTTATGATGAAAACCATCTGACGGATTGGATAGAGCCGGTCCTGGTCATCAACAACCAACAGGCATATCTGGCTGATCTGACTTCCTGCACTAGAATTTCCACTAACACTCCCAACCCAGCACAAAAAGATATATTTTACCTGACCAAGGTGCTGTATACGCTAATCACCGGTGATCCTCAAAATGTGCTGCGCATCAGTGGCCCGCTCCTTGGTGTGCCTGTTTTTATTTCCAACATTATTAGCCAGGCGCGTGGAGGAAGATATGCAACGATAGATGAATTTTTGCATGATCTAAATGAAATGCCCAAAACTCCTGAGTTGTCTCGAAGCTTGCGACAACTGGTCGGCTATGGCACCGATGTTGGGCGTCAGCGCGATCATAACGAAGATTTCGTTAGCAAGTATTCGTTGGGTCTGGAGCAGATTCCGGGCGCTCCGGAAGTCGGTTTGTATATTGTGGCCGATGGCATGGGCGGGCACCAGGCCGGGGAGAAAGCCAGCGAGATGGTGATCAAAGATGTGATTAGCCATATCCAAACCCAGATGGACAAACTTCAATCTGTACCCAGATTGAAGCGTGCCACCATCAAATTAGATGAAATGCTAACCCCAGGCGAAATATTACAGGTAGCCATCGAGCAGGCTAATCAGGTATTGCTTGAAGCGCGTAGCAAGGTCGCCAGCGACCGCGGCACTACCATCACCGCTGCCTTAGTTGTAGGCGATACATGCATTGCTGCCAATGTTGGAGATAGCCGTACGTATTTGATGCGCAACGGCAAACTGGAGCAGATCACCACCGATCACTCTTTGGTTGCCAGTCTGGTAGCCGCCGGTATGATCAAACCCGAGGAAGTGCGCTCTCACCCACAGCGCAATCAGATTTACCGCACCTTAGGGGATAAGCCTGAGATTGAAGTGGATGTTTTCCAGAGATCTTTGGTTCCCGGTGATAAGTTGTTATTGTGTTCAGATGGTCTGTGGGAAATGGTTCTGGATGAAACCATAGCTCAAATTATCCAAGGATCATCCTCGCCCCAGGTTGCCTGTGACCACCTGATCGATGCTGCTAATCAGGCTGGGGGTGAAGATAATATCAGTGTGATTGTAGTTTCGATAGAGTAAAATCATTTCAGTCTCTTACCCAAAATCTAGGAGGTAATCATGTCTGATGTAATTCAGTTGACCAGTTTATGTAACCGTAACGCCGTACCCGTGCTGCAAACCCCGCAACTGATCTATGTGCTTACCGAGTTATTCCCAGGACCGGGAATGTCCAATGTGCGCATGGCCTTGAACCTGACCCTGGTGCTGGATCGCAGCGGTTCGATGGCAGGAGAAAAGTTACGTAATTTGAAAGCTGCCGTTAAGCGTATCATCGACCAGCTCGATCCGGCGGACGTCATCTCTATCGTCACCTTTGAGACAAAGACCAAGGTTCTTGTCCCGGCGCAACCAGCCACAGACAAGAACGATTTGAAGCGTCAGGTTGATCGCATAGACGATGGCGGCGGTACCAATATGGCCCCGGGGTTGAGGGAAGGAACCCGTCAGGTGCAACAGTGGATGGCTCATGACCGGGTTAGCCGCATTGTATTGCTCACCGATGGAGAGGCCACTGATAAAGAAGATGATTCTCGCCGCGAAGCTGATAATGCCGGAGCGATGGGTGTTCAGATCATTGGTTTGGGTTTTGGTGACGATTGGAATGAAGATTTTGTGATGGATTTGGCTGATCGCAGCATCCTGGCGGAAGGGACGGGAACTGGTTATGCCGATCACATCAAACATCCGGATGATGCCGTCGGTATATTCCAAGAGGTATATGATCGTATGCAAGTCGTTGCTCAGGATGTTACTGTAAATATTCGCATGGTGCAGGGATTGGAAGCCCGGCGGGTGTGGCAGGTAACCCCGATGATCAGTGATATAGGTATACGAGCCATCCAGGGTCGTGCCATTGTCATACCGGTGGGGGAATTGGAACAAAACGGGGCTTCCTATCTTGTGGAGGTTATGCTGCCGCCGCGTGCTGCCGGGTCGGTGCGGATTGCCCAAACTGATGTGGCCTATAACATCCCTAACCAGGGCCAGGCACGTGAAGCAGTGGATTTGGTGGTCAATTTCACACCCGATCCCATGCAGTTCAACCAGATGAACGGGCGGGTGATGAACATCGTAGAGCGGGTGCAGGCCTTTAAGTTGCAGACTCAGGCCTTGAGCGAAGCCGAAATCGGTCAGGTCGGCTCGGCAACCCGTAAACTGCGCCAAGCGGTGACGATTTTACTCTCCCAGGGCGAGGAAGAATTAGCCAACCAGATGCAGCAGGAAGCCGATCATCTAGAGCAATCCGGCGAGATTTCCAGTGAGGGTAAGAAAACCATAAAATTGACCAGCCGCAAGACGGTCAGGTTGACAGATTAGTAGTACTGAGAGATAGGGGAGAAAGAGATGAAAGTAAAACAGTATCGATAATGGTTCACAATGGCAATAGAATTGTGCATGTTCTATATTGTACTTACCAAGTTTGAGGGTGAGAACACCAATAGGTCACGTTAAGTGAGTGATGGAGATGGTGGCTGATATGACGCCTGATGAATTACGAGAGATAATTCAATTAGATGAGGGGCCCAAGCTAGATTTTAAAAGAGAATATAATCTTCAAAAGACGCCTCCATCTGAAGCAGATAAAAATGAATGGAGGCAATACAGGGAGGTTAAATGGAATGAGCTAGCCATAGATCTTATGGCTCTAGCTAACGGCTCATATTGGACTGTTGATCAAACTGCATATCTGATTATCGGTGTTGCTGATGAACCTTCATCTGATGGAACACGAGAGCTTTTTGATACAAGTTATCTTGATGAAATCACCGAGAAAAGTTTATTGGAAATGATTGAGAAAAGACTTACTCCTCCAATACGTGATATTGGTTTGAATAGGATCGAGCTTGATAATAAAACAATCACGGTAATCGAAATACCACCAACGCCTTATATATACAGACTAAGCCAAACACTCTATTGTCCAGAAGTAAGAAACTTTCAAGAGTGGAAAAAAACAAAAAGAAAAAGTAAAGAAAATGCAGGGACTGCCTACATTCGAATGGGAGAAAGCAACGCAATTGGAATACCAGATGAAGAGGACCTTAAAGCAATAGAAGACGAAAAAAAGAGAGTATTAGGAATTGGCTCAGAATTCGCGCCTTATGAGATACACCCATCCGAAATCGCACTTGATACAACATTTGTGTTTCCTGATGGGGAATTTAAGCAGTCCCTTGCTGTCCTTGATGAAAAGAGGATATTGTGGATATTGGGGCAAACTGGTGTTGGGAAAAAAACCTGGGCGCTACACCTTGCTCAAGCCTATTTTCGAAAAAATAAGAGTATATCTAGAATCTTAAGAATCCCTCACAATGATTTTTGGGATTTTGTTGCTCGAAAGGCCGCACGAAAGATGGAACCGATTTCAAATACTATCTTGATTGTGCCAGAAGCGCTCGGGAGATCGGTGTTTGATCGTGATAATCTCAATGATGATTTGGATTTCCTTGATACGATATATAGAAACGGAAATTTTTTGATCTTGACTTCACCGGACAGTATTTTTGAACAGGCCATTCGAGAAACGCGCTTGTCTGAACAAGATTGGTATGATCCGGAAAAATTATTTACCCTATCACAATCCACTTATGATCTGAACGATAAATTCCAGTTCTTTCTCAACCTGGTTGAGTTTGCTCATGGTGTAAAAGAGACGATTAGCGATGAGCAAAGAAGATGGGCATATGAGCTTTCTGAACACCCTGTATCGGTTAGGGCGGATGATAGATCGCCGGGTATACCGTTAGAAGAGAGCAAGCGTTTTCGAAAACTTTTAGAAGAGAAGTGGCTACCCGTTGATATAAGTAATTTTGTATCTCAGGAATTGCCAAAAGCGAATAATCCTGAAGATATTTCTATATCGATAAATTTAGAAATTGATGTTGAAAACCGAGTTCACCGCTGGTTTGCGGACCTGGATTCCTCAGAACAGGTTTTTTTGTTGGTGTTTACACTCTTGAATGAGTTACCTGAGGAGGATATTTGGGAAAAATATAAGCTAATTGTAAGCTCACTGCGTGAATTCGATCAAAGGCTAGCATGTTTGCCCATCGGTATTGCTAGGCAACGCGTAGCCCCTTATGTTTCAGAGCATGGACCTCTAAAATTTTCTAACCCGGCTATCCAATCCGCTGTAGAAAGTGAGATCGCACGCTATTACCAAGAGTATTTCATTGAAATTCTCCCCTTATTACAAAAATGGGCTATGCCGGAAGAACTCAAAAAAGAGAAAGACAAAGAGTCCAGGGAACAGATGCTGAAAGCGACAGCCAGTATTCGCGATCCAATTTTCCGTGCAATTGGATCCTTGGGACGCTACCGGTTGGAAAGTTTCTCAGCTCTTTTGGATGAATGGGTAGATTTGGAATATGGAAACATAGCCAGAACGGTGGCGCTTATCATCAAACAGGCTTCTGCTGACCCTTTAGCTTACCCTCAGATTGTAAGTATCCTTGGGAGGTGGTCAAGTGACAGATCTGCTAAACAGCGTCGGTGGGTTGCAGCCTATTCGATTGGGGAAATCATAAAAACAAGACCAAAACCCAAAGAAGAGTTTCCAAACCTGTATAGATTCCTGCTAGGCCTGGCGAAAGATTACGACAGCTATATAGTTTCGGCTGCGGCAAATGCAGTTTATGCAATTAGTGAGAACACTGCATTTGATGAAATAAACCAACTTCTATTAGCTTTGACCAAAGATGATGATTACTGGACGCGCAAACAGTTAATTCGCTTATTGTCTGATACCATTCGAAGGAAGAAGATCACTCGGGAGAAAGCGCTTCGGCTCCTTGAAGCCTGGTCTAAATCACCAAGCATAAAAACGAAAAGAACTGCTCTTTATATCTTGCTTGTAACTCAGGGAAGGGTTAAGAGTGATCGACCAAAGGAAAAAGCAATCCTAAAAGATGCTATTTTCAATGACCCAAATGAGTTCATTAGAGTACTGGTCAGGGCACTTAGAGATGCAATCAATAAAACAGATAGAAGTTTACAAAAAGCGCTTCAACGTTCGCTGCTTGTTCTTTTGGGCAAACCAGAGGAGGTCAACGCGCCACTCCTATCCGCCTTGCTGGGTTTGGAACTGAGAGCTGGCCGCCGTGAATTTGATAGTGACCAATTCCTATCACAAGAATTAAAAGACCTAGTTCCTCTTTGGAGTGAAATAGATCCAACGATCCCAGATGTAGTAATATCAAAACTCGAACAGCATGTTGAATGGCGTATTGAAACTAGCTTGGGTGAATTGAGTCAGATTCTAGAAACACCGACAAAAACAGTGCCTTCTTTAGAGGATATTTCGATAACTCTTCAAGAGAAAATTGCAGATCCAAACCAAACGTTGATAATCTGGTTAGCATTGGGACAATTGATCGATGCTTCTACTGATGAAGATCTTAGCAAACTGGCTAATATTTTTCTAGGAGCGGATTTGAGAGCTGAAGGCTTGGTTGATGCTTTAATTTCAAATGCAAAGGATCATCAGAATACCAGTATTGATCGCTTATTGTCTAACATCAACAGGCTACAAGAACAACGTCAGAATGATCTATATCGAAATTTATGGAACTTGCTTCGTGAGAATGAACCTATTCAATTTATTGATAATCTTGAAAAACAACTCAATAAAGTAAATCGGAAGCTAGTGATGAATTCGTTGGAAGAATTGGCAGAATTTCCTCCTAGCCCCAATGGTCACCGGCATAAGTTGGTTGATCTTCTTGCCGAGGCTATTATGAATCCACAACTGAGTTCTGATCTGCCGAACTTGTTGCAATCCGCGCAGGAGCGCCCAAAAATTGATGAACTCCTGGTCGCGGTTTATATGTCCGTGTTACATCGTAACCGTTTTCCCCTGCCGTTACCTTATATCAAAATACTCAATATTAGGAATGCAATATTCATGGATATTGTTCACAGGGGCTTAGGTACACCAAAGAGTAATGAGCAAACGAAAAATGCTCTGAAGACGATATTTGATCATATGGTATATAAACGTTGGACCCGTGTACCCATGATCACGAAGTTAGCAGATTCGCTGTCTGAGCTTTCCATCACCCAGGAAGATGCTGAACAACGTCTTGCTTTTCTAGCTGAGGTTACCAATGATGTGATAGGGGTAAAATCTGTAATTCTTTCCAAAGGAAGGTGGAATTATAGCCAATGATTGTATCCTCACTACTCTTAGTGCTTGTGTGTGATGGCGTGAGTTGATTTTCCTGGATAGGTATAAACAGATGTTTTCCAAATCTGCGGTTAGGGGGTAGTCATGGAAATAGAACCAGTTGATAGAACATAACACTAGGAGTTAAATTCATGCCTCTTCAGACTGGAAGTGTCTTAAACAACCGTTACCGAATCGTAAAATCCCTCGGCCAGGGAGGTTTTGGCGCGGTCTATCGGGTGTGGGATATCAACTTGCAGAGACCTTATGCGCTGAAAGAGAATATCGAGACCACCGAGGAGGCGAAACGCCAGTTTTTCCGCGAGGCTCAACTTTTGTCCGGTCTGACACATGCCAATCTGCCGCGTGTGATTGATCACTTTGAAATCCCGGGCCAAGGGCAGTATCTGGTGATGGATTTCGTCGAGGGAGAAGATCTGCAAACGATGTTAGATCTGCAGGGACCATTACCTGAGCGACAAGTTTTGGAGTGGATCAAGGATATTTGTGATGCGTTGGGATTTTTGCATAGCCAGACTCCCCCAATCGTTCACCGAGATATCAAGCCGACCAATATACGCATCACTCCTCATGGAAAAGCTGTGTTAGTAGATTTTGGGATTGCCAAAGTATATGCCGCCGGTCAACCCACAACAACTGGAGCTCGAGCTGTAACCCCGGGATTTTCTCCGCCTGAACAGTATATCGGAGGCGGCACAACACCTCGCTCGGACATCTATTCCCTGGGCGCTACATTGTATACTGTGCTGACGGGAAAAATACTGCCGGAAAGCATCAGCCGGATTGTTTCGTCACCATCGGGGAGCAAAGTGTCTGCTATGGTTATACCGCCGCGATCGATCAATCCGGCAATCAGTATACCGACCAGCCAGTCTATTATGAAAGCCATAGAACCTGATCCTGCCAATAGATTTCCATCAATCTCTGCTCTCCAAAATACGTTATTACAAAGAACTGGTCCTCAACAAACGGCCTCACCACAAAAACATCCCGGGGCCGTTGTTTCTTCTTCGCCTGGTCAGCCACAACCGGTACTTTCTACTTCCAGAGCTGGTCATCGATTGCAGTTGAAATCCCCTTTCCGTTGGGGAGCGGTATTTGGAGGTGCCTCAGTGATAGGATTGTTGGGAATCGTTGGGGCGGCTTCTCCGGTTTTCTTTCTAGAGAGTGATGGCTTGTTAGGTACAGTAATTGTTTTAGGAATAATTCTATTTGGAGGAATTGGTACCACGTTTGGAGCATTTGTTGGGCAGCGAGTGAGCCTGGATGATTCAATCTTCTTGCCTCGCTTGTTGGTGACTGCTGGCTTGACCTTAGCATCAGGATTGGCTTTGAATCTATTAGTGAGCTTAGAATCTTTTTCGGAAGGGCCAACGCTCATTGGCGGAATTGCAGTTTTTATTGGATCGCTCATTGGGGCTATGCTGGGTACCTTGCTTACAGGGGCTGACTGGTTCCGAACGATTACCAGCGGATAAATATTTGCCACTCTTTGTTCTTATTTCGAAAGGATTTCTTATGAGATTCGCAAAACTGTCCAAAAGAACCAAAATATTTACCCTGGTAGGCAGTGTACTGTTGTTGGCAATATGTTATGTTGTTGGTTTGACGGGGTTGTATCTTTTAAACGAACCTACCAGAACACCTGCTGCGTCCGACACCCTAGTGTTGCCATCTGAGACAAATGCTTCAACTCACGCGGCTCATTCAAGTACATCGACTATCTCACCACCTTTAGCTGAGTCTGCTACATCCACAATTGAATTAACTTCCGTATCGCCAACGGCTTTGGATACTGCTTCTTCGCCTGTAGTTACGGATGCTCCCCCTACATCTACATCCACTTCTTCTATTGATGCTTCATCTGCGGCAGCATTCAATTCACATCTTCCAATTGTTTCTCCCTCGGACGGCTATAATATTATTGAGCGCAGAGGAAAAGTGGAGGGTGTCGAGAGATGGACCTTTGGGAATCTTTATGTAGTGACAGAGGACTTGACGATTCAAGATGATGCCACACTATTCATTGAACCTGGAGTTATTGTCAAACTGATCGGGCGCAGTACTCAACTTTATGTCAATGGGATATTGCAAGCTGAGGGAACTGCGGATAACGCAATCGTTTTTACTTCCTTGCACGACGATACAGTGGGCGGGGATACAGATCAGGATGGTGGTGCAGAAGCGCCTTTGCCTGGTGATTGGGATGCAGTATATTTTCGTGATCAGAGCCAGGATGGTCAATCTTCCATGGTTTTTGTCGAATTCCGCTACGGTGGTGGTGGAGAGGGTGGGCCGGTTTATCTTGAAAATGCTTCTCCTACATTACATGCCTTAGCCATGGATAAAAACAATGCTAACGGTATACACCTGGCAGCTACGACCTGGGGTAGTAACTATTGGAAAACAGTAGGAACCCCGTATATTCTTTTAGATGATTTGACAATCGATGAACGCGCCACTATCACAATTGGTCCCGGTGTGGTTATCAAGTTACACGGAAGAGCACTGCAGATTTATGTTGAAGGGGCAATAGTGGCGCAGGGAGATATAACCTCTGAAATAATATTCACTTCTCTTTACGATGATTCTGTCTTGGGGGATACAAACAATGACGCTGATGCCCAAGTTCCCCTACCCGGTGATTGGGATGTGATTTATTTTCGAGATCAGAGTAGAGATGCTGAAAATATATTAGACCAGGTAGCCTTCTATTATGGCGGGGGTGGTGATGGTGGTCCGGTTTATCTGGATAATGCCTCGCCTACACTATCTAATTTGGCCATGGAGAAAAATAATGCTAACGGAATTCAGGTAGCTTCAAAAACCTGGAGTAGCGCTCACTTGCAGGTGGCTGGTGTTCCCTATATTTTCCTTGATGATATTACCCTGGATGCTCGCGCTACTATGACCATTGACCCTGGAGTGGTAATCAAGGTAAAAGGTAGTTGGATTCAATTCTATATTTATGGAGTTCTCCAGGCGGATGGGCTGCCTGATGCACCGATTACTTTTACATCGATTAACGATGATAGCCTTGGAGGAGATACGAACAATGACGGTTCAAGTACCATGCCTTTAAGTGGTGATTGGGACGGCTTGGTGTTTCGCGACGATGTTAGCAGCGGATCATTACTGAGAAACGTACTTGTATTATATGGCTCGGAGCAGCCTGTACGTGTCGATGATTCAAATCCTGATTTATCTGGAGTCACAATTGGTCCTTAAGAGGAGAGTGACGAGATGACAAAATCTTGGCAGATTTATTACAACGCCGTCTTCGGCGCGATTGGCGGGCTGCTGGCCTGGCTGGTTGTGGGTATGATCTCTACTGGTGAGTGGGAAGTGCATCTGGCGAATGCTTTCGTGGGTGCGGGTATCGGTCTGTTTATCGGCGGCGCGTTGGGTATGGTTGAAGGGTTGTTTATCAAACGCTCAGTATTGCGCACCATCACAGGTGGATTCCGGGGGGTAATCGCCGGCGTAATCGGTGGTGGCTTCGGACTTCTCTTTGGCGGGATCACCTTCTTACTTATCCAGGGTGGCTTGATCGCCCGGATGTTGGGATGGATGGCCTTGGGCCTCTTTCTTGGGTTAGGACAGGGTGTTCTCAGCTTCAAGTTCAAACGAGCCTTCTACGGTTTGATCGGTGGAACATTAGCCGGGTTAGTAGGAGGTGCCTTGTATGAAGTTTTCACCCAGGCCTTTCTGGAGCAGAGCGCCGAGGCCCAGGTGTATCTCAGCGCCGTGGGATTGATCCTGATCGGTATGAGTCTGGGGAGTATCATCCCCCTGACCATCGAGATCGCCCGCGAAGGCTTGATCGTGGTCCTCACCGGTCACCGAGCGAACACCGAAATCTCAGTCATTGGTGACACCCAGATTGGATCATCTGATGCCTGCGAGGTTTATGTGCCCGACAAAAGTGTGGATAAAAGGCAGGCCCTCGTTAGCAAAACTCAACAAGGTTTTTTTATTTACAACCACGGCGACCTGCCTTTTACCGTCAATCAGGCGCTGGTGTCATCGGGGGAGCAGGCTCCCCTTGGGCAGAAAGCTCAAATCCAAATGGGAGAAACGTTACTGAGTTTTCGGGCTAAGTAAGACATGATTGTACAGAAACACTTCCCACCCGTGATCCTGCTCGTTACCTTTATATTCGTTGTGCTTGTAAATTTCGTTCCCACTTCCAGTTACGCCCAGGAAGAGATACCAGATAATCTGACCGTCACAGTTGGTCAGCTGGATGCCTCTGGTTATCCCAACATCACGGTCTACGTATCTGTGACTGATGATAGAGGTGATTACGTTACCGGGTTGATGGAAGAAGATTTCCATATCACCGAAGATAGCGAAGCTGTGGAGATGGTTGATTTTGCAGGAATTGGCGATCCTCGTCCGGTAGATATTGTCTATGTGTTTGATACTACCGGCAGCATGAGACAAGAAATCGATGGAGTGATCAGAACCTGTATTGCTTTTGCCGACGAACTTGCCAGTAAGGGGCGTGATTCTCATTTAGGATTGGTGACCTTTGCAGATCGTGTCTTGCAAGTCAAGAAATCGGATGGCTCCCTGACAGGGGATCCAGAAGAATTCAAGGATTGGGTCAGTCAGTTGGATGCGGAAGGGGGTGACGCCGATCCAGAGAATGACTATGGCGCGATCAAACGTGCTTTACAAATGGAGTTTCGGGCTGATTCCCAGAAAATCTTTATTCTAATAACCGATGCCCTTCCCCATCACTATGGCGATTACCCCGACGGTGGACAAAGCTTCGATGATCCCGATCTGACAGAAGCTCGCATGTTGACGATGTTATCTCAAGAGAATGTTTCTCTTTATGCTGTTACACCTAATTACCGCGAATTTATAAACTTATCCACCGAAACAGGCGGGACATTTTATGATATAGACCGTAATCCCGATTTCACAGGCATTATCGAAGATATTGGGGAAGCCATTGCCAGTCAATATCGGATTACTTATACCAGCCCGCGCCCTACCTATGATGGTACTCGACGTGCAATTATCGTCACTGTTAGCGGACAGAGCGGCAGCGGGGAATACGTCGAAAAACATTTGTTGAATATCGTCTCCGATCCGCTGGTGGGGGTGCTGTTTATATTGCCATTGTTGTTGGCTCTGATTGTGCCAGTATCCGTGAAGGTTCTAAATCGTCGTGATGTTGTACATCCTCGAATCGATGAACTACGTTGTAGTAACTGCAACCAACCTCTTCGAGCAGAAGCGCGCTTCTGCTCGGGATGCGGGCAACTTATTGATCAATTGACAGCTACTTCAACACCCAGTCCTCCTTCGGCCTCTTACTGCCGTCATTGTGGAGGAACCTTGCGGCCTGGAGTCAGATTCTGTGCGAAATGTGGTAAGCCAGTTGGATGATGCAACCTTCCTGGTGGAAAGGCGTGAATATCAACCTCAAGTATATTTTGGAAGTAGGTGATTCAAGCATGAAAACTCGTCAATTCTTATTTGTTTTCCTGTTTTTGTTGAGTTTTAGTGTAGGTGAGGATCCTGTTCTTGCCCAATCTCCCGTGGATGAAGTCACCAGGATCGAAATTGCCCAGGTTGATAACTCTAACTATCCAGAAGTAACATTGTATGTGCGTGCCCTGGATGCTGACGGTCAGCGAGTCTCCGGTCTAATTCAGGAAAACTTTGAATTAAGTGAAGACGGCACACCCGTAGAAATCATCGCTTTCGAAGCTTATAACGAAGGCTCTATTGTGACCATGCTGGTGATAGATATCAGCGGCAGCATGTCGGGGGATAAGCTCGCAGGGGCCAAAGATGCTGCTCTAACCTTTGTGGATCTGATGCGCGAGCAGGATCAGGCTGGCTTGATTGTTTTCGATGATATTGTCTCTTTGCGCCGCTCCTTGACCACGAATAAAAATTTGCTAAAAAATACTATTCAGGAGTTATACACCGGAGGTGGCACAGCCTGGTACGATGCTATTGTAGAAGCTATCGATCAGCTTACATCCATCGCTGGCCGCAAAAGTGCAATATTGCTTTCTGATGGTTTAGATAATGAGAGTCGTCACTCCTTCAGGCAGGTGCTGGGTATAGCGGTGGATGCCGAGATACCAGTCTATACCATTGGGCTGGGCGAGGCGGGGGATTATGATGCCTATGAACTCAACCGTATGGCCCAGGAAACCGGTGGCGAATTTTATGCCAGCCCTTCGTCTAGCGAGTTAGAGGAATTGTATACAAATCTGTCCCGTACCACCCAAGATGAGTATGTCATCACTTATCGCAGCCCGCGGCCGACCTACGACGGCACCCGGCGCGATATCGTCGTCAGTGTCGGCGGGCAGAGCGGGGGTGGGGAATATCTCGAAGTTCATTTGTTGAATATCGCCTCTGATCCGCTGGCGGGGTTTCTACTCTTATTACCTTTGTTGTTAGCATGGCTTGTCCCTGCTTCTGTACAGATTTGGATGCGCCGTAAATCCCGATTACAACCCGCTGTATCCCTACCAATTCAACCTGTGGGTTCTCCTCCAGTGAGTGACAGCCCCCAGGTAGTTCAGTGTGTGCATTGTGGGCAACCCCTGCGCTCTGGCGCGCGCTTCTGTGCCAGTTGCGGGAAATCCCAAGATTTGCCAGTAGTTACTGGAACGCCGTCGGCACAATTCTGCCGGCACTGTGGTAATACTTTGCGCGCTGGAGCCAAATTCTGTGCTAAATGCGGCAGGCAGATAGGATGAGGTTTTAGCTCACAGTAATGGGGTTTGGATGTCGGCATTGGTTATCAATTTGAAGATGGTAATGAAAACCATGAAATCTAACCGATATTTATTCCTGATTCTACTTCTGTTGCTATCCACATTTGGAGGAGAAATAGTTCTCGCCCAATCCCCTGTGGATGAAGTTGCCAGCATCGAGATTACTCAGGTGGATAACTCCGCCTATCCTCAGGTGGTGGTTTACGTGCGTGTACTGGATGCCACCGGAGTGCGCGTGGAAGGCTTGGCAAGGGAATATTTTCGCGTCAATGAGGATAGCAAGGGTGTAGAAATCGTCGCCTTCAGTGGAGTAAACTATGAAACTATCTACACTGTCTTGTTGATGGATAAGAGTAGTAGTATGGAAGTCGAAGGGAAATTAGAAAGTGCTCAATCCGCTGCGCAAACGTTCATTGAATTGATGCGTGGTCAAGATCAAGCCGCCGTTATTGCCTTCGATGATGAAGTTTACCTGATTCAGGATTTTACGAGTGATCGGGAAAAACTCAAAACTCAAATTCGTTCGCTTATCCCTGGGGAGTGTACTGCTTGGTATGATGGAATTCATTACACGGCAGAAATTGTGGCTCCAATCGCAGGTCGTAAGAGTGTGATATTACTCTCCGATGGCATCGATTGCCGCGAAAGTGCAGAACTTCGCAGCGAAGGAAGAGGAAGCGCGCATTCTTTCGATGATGCGCTTTTTAGGATGCAGTCTGTTGAAACTCCGGTCTATGCTATTGCACTTGGTCGCCAACCAGCGCAAAAGTTTGGTTCTGATGGATATGACAAAGAGAGGTTGCTGTATGTCGCATCGAAAACTGGGGGTGATTTTTTTCACAGTCCTACAGGTGATCAATTGGCCGATCTTTACGAGTCGCTTTCTCAGGCTACCCAGAACGAGTACGTGATTACATATCATAGTCCGCGCCCTACCTACGACGGCACCCGGCGCGATATCGTCGTTACCGTGGGTGGGCTGAGTGGGGGTGGGGAATATCTCGAAGTTCATTTATTGAATATAGTGTCTGACACGCTAGTGGGGTTACTTCTCTTGTTACCCCTGTTGTTGGCATGGATTGTGCCTGCTTCTACACAAACATGGATGCGCTGGAAGTCCCAATTGAAACCCGCCGTGCCCACTCCACCTCAACCAGTGATCTCCCCTCCTGCGGTTGTCCAGCCGTCTCAGACAGTTCAGTGTGTGCATTGTGGGCAACCCCTGCGTTCTGGGGCGCGATTCTGTGCCAGTTGCGGGGGATCCCAGGATTCGACGGTAGTTGTTGATACGCCATCAGCATCATTCTGCCGGCATTGTGGCAGTGCATTGCGCTTTGGGGGGAAGTTCTGTGCCAAATGCGGTAGGCAAATATGAAATCTTACCTATATTTATTCCTTATTCTATTTCTAATAATCTTCGTCGCGAGAGGAGAAACAGTCCGCGCTCAATCTCCCGTGGACGAAATCGCTAGCGTCGAAATTGCCCAGGTGGATAATTCGGCTTATCCCCAGGTGACAGTTTATGTGCGTGTGTTGGATGCCTCTGGCGCGCGTGTCGAGAGCTTGACCCAGGAGAATTTCAGAATTACCGAGGATGGTAAATCCGTGGGTATCATTGCCTTCAGCGGAGTCAATTACGAACCCATCCGTACCCTGCTTCTGATTGACAAAAGCGGCAGTATGGGTGCTGAAGGCAAAATGGAGGGTGCTAAAACTGCTGCTTATACCTTCATTGAGCAAATGCGCGAGCAAGATCAGGCTGCAATTATGGCCTTTGATAATGGTGTAAACCTGATCCAGGATTACACTAACGACAAGACAGTTTTAAAAGGGAAGATTGACCCATTAACCCCAGGGGATTGCACATCCTGGTACGAAGCTGTCTACATAGCTGCTGATCTGACGGTCACTCTCTCCGGGCGCAAAAGTCTGATTCTGCTATCCGACGGCATGGATTGCCGTGAAGATTGGTGGTTGCACAATATGATGGGATATGGCAGCTATCACTCTTTCGAAGAAGCGCTGTCGAAAATCCAAAGAACTGAAACGCCAGTTTATTCGATTGCCCTGGGATTAGAGCCAGCAGCCAATTTAGGTGCCGAGGGCTATGACGAAGGCCGCCTGACACGAATTGCCACCCAAACAGGTGGTGAGTATTATCACCGTCCCACCGCCGACCAACTGGCAGAACTCTACCAAACCTTAGCCCGCCAGACGCAGGGAGAATACGTGTTGACCTATGAAAGCCCGCGTCCGACCTACGATGGCACCCGGCGGGATATCCAGGTGACAGTCGTCGAGGCTAGCACAGCTGGTGATGTGGATGAAGGCGGTGAAAATGCTACAGGCATTACCGCTACAGGTACCTATGTAGAAGAGCACTTGCTTCACATCGAATCTGACTTGCTTGTGGGTGCAATCCTGCTGACACCGTTGCTCTTGGCAGTGGTCATACCGGCTCTATTTGGTGGATTACGACGACCTCCATACGTCCAAGATGGAATAATAATTCGATGCGCCCGTTGTGGTGAGTCTATGCGACCTAGCGCGAAGTTCTGCCAAGGTTGTGGTCAATCGGTAAATGATGTTCAGTTGGGGGATGAAATGCATTGTCCAAACTGTGGGCAGACTACCCGGCCCGGGGCTAAGTTCTGCTCGAAGTGTGGATATCGATTCTGAAAAGAACAACTCCATTACTTGGCAAACGATGAGTCTAAAACTTTACCAAACTTAGAAAAAGAATGACGACAGACTTACTCCCTGCCCTAGCAATTGGCCTGCTCGCCTTTGGAGCCGTCTACCTGGCGTTAGATGTTGTTTTTTCCAGCGGCGACTATAGCGTTCGCAAAACCAAAGCTATCTTTGCCGCGGCAGGAGGAATGTTGGTGACCTGGTCGCTGTGGAAAGACCCAACTTTGCTGGAGGAAACTTCAGCTCGTCTGGTGGGATTACTGATTGGTGTGGTCATTACCCTGCTGCTGGCCTTACGAGCTGCCCTGAGCAAGCGATAAACTTTGCCCTTGGAATCTAAATCTTGAAAAGTGATCGGCTTATGAGGAGGTAATTATGACTGTTGAACTCTGGTATGGCAATAAACCGAAAAATTCTGGCGAGCAAGATGTGCTTGTTGAACTTTATGATTTTCTAAAATCAAAAAAAGAACACTACGTAATGATGTGTAATTTCTGCGCTGGAGAGGGACACGAAACGGATTTAGTTATCATAAAACGAGAAGGTATATTTCTCGTTGAAGTGAAAAAGTATTGGGAAAAGGTTGTGGGTGGCAAGAATGAAAAGGAGTGGAAATCTGTTCTGAGCGATGGTGAAGAGTTAACCTTTACCAATCCTTACAAACAAGTAATCCAATGCAGCTATGATTGGACGGGATGGTGTGAGCAAAAGCAAGAAGACCTTGACAGCATCTCGGGCAGAAAGCGTAATTGGAATCGGTATCGCCCACTTTTGTATGCAGTATTTTATCCTACCCTTCATCCTGATAGCGAAATTGATATTGGCGATCATCCAGTACAAGCAGTGGGCCTAGAAAAATTCCGCACCGCATTACCGATCCGCACAGTGACTGGTTTGAATTTTACCAAGAAAGAATTGCAGACGATCCCTAGGCTGCTGAAATTAACCCAATGGCATATTGAACCACCGCCAGGTGGTCGTGATACGATGAAGCTTGAGGGAGATATCCAGCCGCCGTTATCCCGGATGTTGGCCCCTAGAGTGGCAGACCCAATATTGAAAGTTTTTCATATTGAGCGCGGATTGGTCTCTATAGGACGCGATCCGCAGTGTGATCTTACCATTAATCATCCATCGATTTCCCGCAAACATGCCGAGATCAGCCGGGTGGATAACTATTGGGCAATCAAGGACTTAGAGAGCCTGAATGGCACATTTGTCAGTTTCAACGGTGATCTCGATACAGAGCGACAGGTAGAAGGGACCAACGCCATACGAAACGGCTCAATCGTCCGTTTTGGTGAGATCAGCTATACAGTAATCCTCGATGAGTGAGGAGAGGAGCAATTCTATGAACGCTCAATGTCCACATTGTGGAAAGACAAATCGTCCCGGTGCGCAGTTCTGTGGATTCTGCGGGCAGGACATGAGTAAAGAGAAACCACCTATACCAACAGCAGGCGATTCTCCTCCCCCTGTGGCACCTGCACCGCCTTCCAAACCTCCTGAGGTGCCTGCCGGAGGAGCAGGTAATGCATGCCCCCATTGCGGTCGGACAGTGCGCACCGGCGTGAAATTCTGCGCCTCTTGCGGCAAGGAGATTGCGGCCCACGTCACGCCGTCTGTTCAACCTCCCGTACTACCAAAGCCGCCATCACCTATTCCACCGATAGACCAGGATCCTCAACAACCTCCTCCCCAGCGGGACAAGTTTTTCCCCCAGTTACGACAGCAGTTAGCCCAGGTGCCGCTGTGGATGAAATTACTGGTTCTAATTGGATCGGTGGTGCTTTGTGTCACATTAGGGCTGATTGTTTGGAATGTTGGCTTTGAGTCTAGAGCTACGCCTAGCCCCACTATCAGTGCGATGGAAGAATCTGCTATTGGGGAGGTGTCAGGAGAAGCTGAAACGCCCAAACCCGGCCCAAGGCTGCAAGCTGAGTCGCCTACTTCGCCTCCGCAGCTACCCACAGCAACAGAACAACCAACAGAAGCACCCTTGCCAACTGCGACAGATGAAACTGCTCCGCCGACATCTGAGTCGACTGCTGACCAAGCATCCGATGATGCAGCACCTGCTCCTGTTTCCTTCGAAGATAATTTTGAAGGTGACCTCGAGAGGCAGTGGGATGTATGGGGAGAGCCACCGTTCCCCGAAGTCAATGCCGAACTGGGATTTTTGGAATTGAGTGGGCAGGGTTTCGAGCAGGCTCTGCTCACCGCCAAAGAACCAATCCGTCTATACACGGGAGTTCTGATTGAGTTTCACGCCAAGGTGACTGGAATGGATTCCAACCATATCTTGTATCTCGATTGGTTTCCTGGTTTAGAGATGCGCCCTCCTCATGAATTGGGTCCTCTACATCTAAATGTTGGTGATGGAAAGATCAGCCTTTATCATCGCAATCGCGGTTGCGATTTACCAATCCATGATACCAATTTTCTTACTTACCAACTTGAGGTCGTAGAAGCTGATGAAGGGATAGCCGTTGATTTTTTTGTGGATGGAATGAGACAAGATGATTGTTCTGGCATTTCTTTCTCTTTGCCTCCTGATTCGGTTGGCCGCATCACCCTGAGCGGCTATGGCTGGGTGGATTGGTTGACAATTACGATGCCATGAAATATGACCATTAATTGTATTAATTGTGGCGCTCAATGCAGGCCAAATTCCAAGTTTTGTAAGGTGTGCGGAAGCAGCCTGCCGGTTAGCCCACCCCCGGCACTAGCGGGCTCTAGCCCAAAGCGTCTTGACCCGACTATGTTGATGCCCTCCTCCTCCGCTGTTGGTGAAATCGTGCTGGCCGGTGGGCAGAGGATATCCCTGGCTTCTTCTACGATCATCGGACGCGATGAAGATCAATGCCAGGTAGTGCTGCCCAATGATACGCAAGTTTCCCGCCTGCATGCCCGCCTAGAAGAGAGCGGGGGGAATTGGTTGCTTACCGATCTGGGTAGTTCGAATGGTACATTTGTCAACGGGGTGCGTGTTCAGGCTCCCACCCTGGTATCGCCAGGCGATCAAATTATTGTTGGGCAGACAACTTTCACGATTGATCTACCGGGAGTGGCACCTATTTCCAACCTTCCAGCTCCCGGTCCCGTACAGCCAGCCCCCATCATACCGGCGGGACCGGCTTCCCAATCTCCTCGGGGAGGATGGCGGGTGTGGAAACGGCAACCCACCGCAGAGGGGTATGTGCAGCACATCTCCGAGCGTTATATGGTCAAGAAAGATGATTTACTCAAAAAGGGGTTTGCTGCCGCGGCTTTGGGACTGCTTGTTTCTCCAGGATTGGCATTTTTACCCTTTATCCAGGGCAGCGATATGCCCGCACGCGATCTGCGTATCGAAGATCATCGCAGCGGGCGACTGGTGGATGCGAAGGCCTTGGGAGAGATCACGGGGAATATCAACTTGGGTGATGCAGTTGCTGTGTGGGGGCCTGCCAAAGGTGGCGTGGTATTGGTGGAAACTGCTTATAACTACGAGACAGATACATCTTTCCAAATCAAGAAGAAATAGAGTCCAATATGACCACCTTCACCTGCCCATATTGCAGCCAGCTACACCGGGGAACGGCTAAATTCTGCCCGGTGACAGGGAAGACATTGCCTGGGATTGCGAATCCGCCGTTCGGCCAATCCTCCACGCCAACGCCAGGTTTGACAGGGCGTTTGCTGCCCCATACAGTGCTCAACAATCGCTATGCCATCATAAAAAAGGTGGGTGAGGGCGGTATGTCGGCAATATACCAGGTAGCGGATACGCGTCTACCTGGCCAGTTGCGTGCTGTCAAAGAGATGAGTGAGAGCATGATTACCGATCCTCAGGAGCGCTTACAGGCGGTGCAGGCATTCCATCAAGAAGCTACTTTATTAGCAGGATTCAACCATAAGACTCTGCCTAGAGTTTTCGATTGGTTTGCTGAAGGAGGCCGGCAATACCTGGTGATGGAGTATATCCATGGCCAGACGTTAGAAACAGCCCTGGCTCAACGTGGACATCCCTTCACCGAAGGAGAGATTCTCCCCTGGGTGGAACAGCTATGTGATGCACTTAGTTTCATACATCGCCAATCACCGCCAGTTATCTTCCGTGATTTGAAACCCGCAAATATTATGCTGCTCCCCAATGGGAATATCAAACTGATTGACTTTGGGATTGTACGCTTTTTTAAGCCTGGCAAAAAGAAAGATACCCAGGCCATTGGGACAAAAGGATATGCAGCACCAGAAGCTCAAAGTGGACAAACCGACCCTCGCAGTGATCTCTATTCGCTTTCAGTAGTCATTTACGAATTACTCACCGGTCACGACCCGACTTCCACACCTTGGCATTTCCCCAATATTCGAACGTTAAATCCAGCAGTATCTCCTGAGTGGGAGCGAATTTTGATGCGCGGCCTCGAAAATGAGCGCGCCAAACGCTGGCCGGATGTGGCTACTTTCAAGAATGAACTTACCAAAACGCATATGGCCACCTCTCAGTCCCAACAAATGGGGGTTTCGCATTCTCCAATGGTAGCAAGAGGTCAGTCACCGCCCAAAACTTCGCGGCCAACGACACGGCTGATTCAAGCTGCGGCAGGGCTTTCGTCCAAGCAATTGGCTCTGGCTTTAGGCGTCATAGTGATTATTACCGTTGTGGGGTTATGGTGGCTGACGCCAACTCTCAAAAGGTACCCATTGATATGGACCTATGTGCCTCTGATTTCCTTGGTGGCGCCTCTAGCACATGCTGCAATCCCCCGTCGCTGGGTAGCCTCTGTGACTCACGTGGTATTAGCATTGGTTGGAAATCTTACAATCAACCTGAGAACTGGAGGAGATTTTTCTCATTTTAGTGGCTTATTCCTGGGGGCAATGCTTAGCGGAGGATTCATTGAAATCTGGTTGATGATGCTTGAAAGAATAAAAAGCCTGACGGGATGGGAAGAATGGAAAACGGAACTAACTTGGTATTGTGGGATGGCTGTGGTTGCTACAGGGCTGCTATATGAATTATCGTTTGGTTTTGGTTTACAATTCTGGCTATGGGTGGGGGCATCATTTGTGGCAGCAATTGGCTGGTTTTTTGGGGATATGTATCACCAATATCTCAATTTGCGACAGACGGGATTCCGACGAATGCCGTAGAGTTTTGCGTATGGAGAAATTACCATGAAAAATTGCCTTCAGTGTGGTGCCGAGAATCGAGATGTGGCTAATTTTTGCGCCGTTTGTGGGGCAGATCTACCCACCCCTGCGACGCCTCCCACGGCCATTTCTCCTGCGCCATCGCCAACTGAAATGCAATCACCGGTTGTATTTCCAACCCAACCGGAGGCCTCTCCACCTGCTCTTCCACATCAACCCCCAGTAGGAGGGCAAATCATTTCCCCTCCTACCGGTAAGAAGCCTAATAGAAGCTGGTCTTTACACGGGCGTGTTTTGGCTGAGGGGCGAGTGAGTATCGCCGACCCACCGCGCGAGACGCGCCTGCCCTTCGATCCAGCGCGGGCAATGGTGGTCACCTCGATCGTATTGATTTTCATCGGAATATTGGCTGCTGCTTTCATGGCTGCTTTGACTTTGTTCATCGTTTTGCTATTCTTTGGTTTTTCACTCTGCTTATTGCCAATGCTGGTGCCTCTATTAGGCGGAATATTCGGGCCTATTCTGTACGTCTTACGCGGAAGAAAGACGGCCCCAATGATAGATCTCCAGGTAGAAGATGAACTCAGTGGTACTCCGGTCAGCGTGGTTTTATATCAAAAGGAAGGTGCCACCAGTGTACGCCTTGGAAACCGGGTGCAGGTTTTCGGTCGTCGCCAGTGGGGTAGCAGGGCCATCCGGGCATACCGCATCCGGGTGTTGGAAACTGGTGGACATCCCACCAAATACGATATCCCAGGCATCCGCCCTTGGCCGTGGTGGTTGGGAGTGGCTGCGTTGGGGGCGGTTGTTTTGGCAGGAGTGTATATGTATTACGGAGATTTTTATATTCCGTAAGAAGAACATTGCAATTTCGATAATAAAGTAGATTATGATGTATAATGGTAGTACTTTTGGGCTATATCTTCCAATTGGGGACGCGGAATTATTGGTATCGTTTCAATTGATGGTAACCCGCATGGGATTCAAATATTCTGTAGAGATCAAATAACCAAACGATAAATCTACCATGCGTCCCTATCATTCAGAACTCATTGGCCAAAAGCACCGCTGGCAGCTGCAAAAACAAGTCAGTGAGGGCGATGCTGGAGAAGTCTGGTTGGTAAAAAGAGATACTGGTGAGATAGGGGTGGTCAAGCGCCCGAGACAGCGTATATATGTTCCCAGGCAGTTTGTCCAAATTCAATTCGAGGGGGACGTGCTGGAAGCAATGGCACATGTCCAGGTGGATGTGCAGGTCTTGGACTGCAAGATAAGGCCTGTAAGACTTCTCGACCGCAGCCAACCGGGAACCGAAAATAGCCTCAACACCTTCATTGTTATCGAGCGCGCTGCAGGCTTCGATCTGGAAGCAATGCTCAACGCCCAGCAAGGACGGCTGAAGCTGGAGAACTATTCATCGCAAGAGCGTGACTATCTCAACATGATTTCCCAGCAGGGGAGATTGCCGCTTTTGCTGCCACTGGGGGTGCTGGATGGGATCGCTAGCTTGCTCAACTACATTCATCGTTTTCGATGGGGGAAATCCTATGGTGTGCTCTGGAACAACATCAACATTGGTAATATATTTTGGGATCCATTCCATCGCCGCCTTACGATCATCAATTGGGGTAACGCCAAAGCTCTGGACCCAAATGGTATCAGCAATGACCAGCGTTTTTCCACTCAAAATGATCACCAGCAGTATTGTGACATCTTGGGCCTATTTATCCAGCAAGCAGCTCCGGAGATGGTTCAGTCCCTGCAATTTGGCGACTGCGATCAGTTCAACCAACGACAGATGGCAATCATTCAAAGCAGAACTCAGAACCTATCTGCTGTAGAGAGCACTAGGCTACGAAATAAACTTGACCGGGTAAGAAACCTGCAAATAAGCGACCGTCCATACCGGGATGTCTTGAAAGAGCTGCTGCGATTACAAAGCGAATTGATGGATTATGGGGAAGTGCTGCAAGTCGATCTCGAGCAAGACATTCTCTTGAAGGTATTTCGAGCTGCGCTGCTCAATCGAGATCTGGATACTTATATACGGATACTTGAGATCTCCCCTGATTTGGCTCACGAATCTTATAAAACCCTGGCAGGCATTATCCAGGAAGCCAATGCCATTATCCCCAAGATGAGCGGTGATCCTCTGACAACCGCTATTCAGAGAGGGTTGGCGAATGACTGGATCAGTGCATATTGGGAGTTGTGGAAAAACAGCTTTCATGTCCCAACCCCATCCTGGTGGTCCCCAGTGCGGGCTCGCCTCCTGACCCAAATTCTAGACTATGTTTCAGAAGCTCCCACTCCATTGGGCGTGCTGCGCAGCATTTGTAAGAACCTGGATTCTGAACCGGATCGTGTCACGGCAATGCTGGATCAGGTGATAATGGGTTGGAAGATTATACCAACCAGGCAAGTTACTCTTGAGCATGATGAAAACACTATTCCCACTCCTAAGTCTTCATTTGAATATCCAGAAAAGGCGTTGATTTCGGGAATCTTAGAGAAGGAATATCCGGATGATTGGGAGAGATTTCGTGCCACTCTGGTACCCGCTGAAACTGCTGCTAGCAATGCAGCTTTAGCCTGGTCACTGGCGGAATTTGAACGCTTGGGTATGGCCTTGAAAACATGGTCACTGCATGATCCGGATCGGCGGCTTCTGACTACCTTGTTCTATTATGCAGTCCAACGTGCAGCGCAATGGTGGAATAATAGTATCAAAGGACCAGGGGGAAGGGGTATAAAAGATTTTGTGGGTGATATATTGGAAACAGGAATAGATATTCGCTGGAATGTCGCGCCTGCGCAATGGTTGGATGGACGCTTGGAGGTTCTGAACAAGCTATCTGATGTATTGGATAGAGGTAACTTTGATGGCATCCATGATATTGTTGATGCTCATCCTGACGCTATCGAATGGTTCCCATGGTTGAGTGAGTACCTGCCGGGCGTAAGGCCTAGTGCTACTCCACCTCCAATTGATAAGAAACCCTGGGAAGCGTTTTACGATTACCTGCAAGCCAGAGATTACGATGCCGCAAGAGAGTATCTGAACATCGGCGCATTGAGTGGTTGGCCTGCCTATCAAGATATCTTGAAAACATTCATAGAAAAAGATGCTACCTTGCTAGAGGTTCCACCAAAGAGTGACGCTGAGGTGGAACCTCTTGGGCCCACAAAAAGGCTACACGCTTTTGATGTTACGCCAGGGGATACGCAGTACTTGCAAGTCATAGAAGTATTAGGCGTGTTGGAGAATTGGAAAACCTGGCCTGCCCGGGATGGTTTATCAAAAGCATTAGAAAAGCTCAAGATGGTTAGTGAAACCCATCCCAAATGGGCTATTCTGGGGGGACTATACCAGACACTGAACAAACGCTGGAAGAAGAGTGATCTTGCTGATGCACTAGAGCGTGAACCAAAAGAGAATTGGTTATCAGATGTTGTACCACTCTCTGATGAAGTCAGCCCTGTCATCCAGCCATTAAGGAATGCAGCAAGGTTGTGGCAGGAAATTGAATATATTACAAAGACAAAGCGATGGAAGAGTACATTTTCCTCGCTTAGGTCATATGTACAGGAAGCCAGAAAGCAAATTGAGAAGATCCGGCGAGACGCCGTTGACAAAAATGACTTAGCACTGTTGCTAGCCTGGGAGACCCCACATGCTAAGAGATTGTGGGAGCAGGTGAGTAGTTTGGCGGAAATGGCAGCGCGCATTGACAGTGATTATTGGAACTACTTTGTCTGGTGGCGATATGTCTTACCAGTAAGTAAAAAGAAAGTTAAAGCATTCTTGCAACTACTTGGTCGGCTAGAACTTTGCCTGACTGGTGCGAAGAAGAGATCATCGGAATGGATGAAATATGTAGATCAATTGCAGACTTCAGGACGTATCCCTGTAGGCCATCCCCTTCAAGGGTACCCTAAACAGAAGTCGAGGTCTATCTTCTTTTGGATCATGGATATACTCATTATCGCAGTGCTTGGCCTTGTGCTTTTTCGCACAACAGTATCTGAACTGCCTTTTATATACCCAGTTACTGCTACAGAAACAGCTACTTCAACGCTGACGTACTCTCCCACTTCCGCGCCTACACAAACGTTTACACCATCTCCCACTCCCTCACCAACATCAATTCGATTAACTGCAACACCTAGCTATTCATTAGAACATTGCACCGAATTGGTAAACTTGGCTAGCATCGGTAGTTCGAATGCTTATCAAGAATTGCATGATAAACTTCGAGGCGTACACTATGATGCCTTGCGAGCTTCTTGTCGCTGGACGACAACACAGTTGCATACTTTAATAGATGCTCATCTACTGGCACTCTTTAGCGAACAAGCTGGCATATCAAACCAGTCTCTTGAGATCGCGACTGAATTGCGGAACTTGATGACCGTCAATTACCCTACAATTTCTCTACCTGATTTAGAGAATAGCGTTCAGGTTATCCAATATATAAACTGGATGCGGGCTACACTGGCTTTGTGCAGTATGCCGACTGAAATGACCAGGTTACAAAATCAGACGCTGACCCAATACCTCGATTGGCATGAAGCACAATTCTTGGAGAGCGATATGCTATATAGGCAGATGTGTAACGCTGATCTGACAACCTTGCAATCACAGCTTAGCACCAATGCAGGTGTTGTGACTGGTACCGCCTTTGACTTGTTAGCATATCGAGACGAATGGTCTACCAATACACAGGTCTGCACTTATCGAGATGGCAGTGATTTCGTTCGCTGGAGAGGTACTGGGACAGCCCAGCCCTGCACTGTGCCCAACGCGATTGTTTTGCAGCTACCTACCTGGAATGCTACCAGTGCCTTGGAGATGAGATTGTGCCAATTGCTAGACAAATCTCAAATATCTTCTTTTGCTTTTTGGACCAGCCGTCAGAACACCGAACTTGGTCTTGAGTTTTTAATGCAATCTGGGCGGATTGCCGGTACCCAGATGTTCGTTAGCATGCCAGGTATTCCCCCGATAAGTATAGAATCTAGCTTAACTGATCTCAATTCCTTTTCCGTTGCTTGTGAAAATTACCTGGTTATGCAACCGGTTTGGGTCGGTCGATTGCTTATCTGGCAAATCAGTGATTTATATTCGACGGAATATGCTTTGATTGGGGCATCTGTCTGGCCAGAGCATTCAGTATCCGCTTCAGTCAGTGTGGAGTTTTGGCTGGAATTAGATGATGATGTTCACTTGCTCAATTCTAGATTGAGCATTCTTAGGGGTATCACATCCGAATAACCATTGTGTTTAGTATTCAAAAGGTAACTACAAATGACATCGGGCGAGTTACACGGAAATATATATAGATGGGAGCTCCTTAGCAAATTAGGCGAGGGAGATAATGGAGAGGTCTGGGAGGCGAAAAATGGTGCTGGGGAGATAGCCGTTGTTAAGCGACCGGTGCAGCGCGTGTTTGTGCCCCGGCAAGCTACTCAGATTCATTTCGAGGGGGATGTGCTAGAAGCAATGGATCATATCCAGGTGGATGTGCATGTGTTGGACTGCAAGATAAGCCCTGTAAGGCTTCTTGACCGCAGCCAACCGGGAACTGAAAATAGCCTCAATACCTTCATTGTCATCGAGCGCGCTGCGGGCTTTGATCTGGAAACTCTGCTCAACGCCCGGCAAGAGCGGCTGAATCTGGAGAACTATTCATCGCAGCAAGAGCGTGACTATCTCAACATAATTGGCCGGCAGGGGCAGTTGCCGCTTTTGTTGCCATTGGGGGTGTTGGATGGGATTGCCAGTTTTCTCAACTATATTCACGGTTTTCGATGGGGAAAATCTCATGGTGTGCTTTGGAACGACATCAAACTCAACCATATCTACTGGGATCCATTCTATCGCCGCTTGACGATCATCGATTGGGGCAATGCCAAAGCACTGGGACCAGATGGCATCAGCACAGACCGGCGTTTTTCCACCCAATACGATTACCGGAAATATTGCGAAAAGTTTGGTCCATTTATCCAGCAAGTCGCCCCAGAGATGCTTCAGTCCCTGCATTTTGGCGACTGCAATCAGTTCAACCGAAGCCAAATAGAAACCATTCAAGACAGAGCCCAGAACTTGGTTGTTGTAGAGAGTAGAAAGCTAAAAGAAAAACTTGACCGAGTGAAGAATCTCTGCAAAAGCGATCGGCCTTACCGAGATGTCTTGAAAGAACTACTTCGATTGCAAAGCGAATTGATGGATTATGGGGAAGTGTTACAGGTTGATCTAGCTCAAGGAGTCCTCACGAGGGTATTGCGAGCTGCGGTGCTTAATCGTGACCTGGGTACATTTGCGCGTATAATGGAAATCTCGCCTGATCTTGCTGATAACTCCTATGAAACCCTGGCGGGCATTATCCAGGAAGCTGGTGCCCATATCACCAAAATAAGTGGAGATCCCCTTACCGCTGCAATCCAGAGAGGGTTGGCAAATGACTGGATGACTGCATATTGGGAGTTGTGGATAAACACCTTTCATGACCCAAGACCCACCTGGTGGACCCCGGTTCGGGCGCGTCTGCTGACACAAATTCCAGCCTGTGATCCAGAAGCTCCCACTCCATTGAGTGTGCTGCGCAGCATTCGTGAAGATCTGACTTCTGCACCGGATCATGTCATGGCTATGCTTGATCAGGTGATAACGGGTTGGTCAATGACACCAACCAGGCAAGTATCTCTTGATGCTGATGAAAAAACTGTCCCCACTCGAAGTTTCTCATTTGAATATCCCGAGAAGGTATTGATTTCAAGAACCTTGGAGAAGGAATACCCAGGAGATTGGGAAAGGTTCAGGGCTGCTTTGGAACCGGCTGAAACTGCTGCTAGCAATGCCGCAGGGACTTGGTCGCAGGCTGAATTTAAGCGCTTGGGCGTTGCCTTGAAGACCTGGTCACTGCATGATCCAGATCGGTGGCTTCTGACTACTCTGTTTTATCATGCGGTCCAACGTGCAGCGCAATGGTGGAACAATTGTATCAAAGGACCGGGGGGAAGAGGTATAAAAGATTTTGTGGGTGATTTGTCAAGAACAGGGGAAGATATTCGCTGGAATGTTGCTACTGCGCAGTGGTTGGATGGACGCATCGAGGTTCTGAACAAGCTATCTGCTGTATTGGATAGAGGTAATTTTAATGGCATCCGTGATATTGTTGATGCTCATCCTGACGCTATCGAATGGTTCCCCTGGCTGAGTGAGTACATGCTGGGGGCAAAACCTGGTCCCACTCCACTTCCAATTGATAAGAAACCTTGGGAAGCGTTTTACGAACACCTGCAAGCCAGAGATTATGATGCCGCTAGAGAGTATCTGAACACTGGTGTATTGAGCAGTTGGCCAGCCTATCAAGACATCTTGATGGCCTTCATAGAAAAAGATGCTACCTTGTTAGAAATTCCACCAATGAGAGATCCTGAGATGGAACCACTTGGGCCTACAAAAAGGCTGCTTTCTTTTATCGTTGCACCAGGAGATATGCAGTATCTACGAGTTTTGACCGTGTTAGGCGTGCTGGAGGATTGGAAGACCTGGCCTGCACGGGATGGCCTGTCTGACACCTTGGGAAGGCTCAAGAAGATTAATGAAACCCATGCCAAATGGGCTATTCTGGGGGGATTGCACCAGACCTTAGACAGACGTTGGAGAGGAAGTGGTCTTGCCGCGGCACTGGAGCGTAACCCATTGGCGAATTGGTTGTCAGATGCTCAACCACTCCCAGATGAAATCAGCCCCATCATCCAGCCATTGAGGAAAGCAGCAAGGTTGTGGCAGGATATCAAACATATTACAAAGACAAAGCGATGGAAGAGTACATTTTCATCGCTTGCGTCGATGACACAGGAGGCTCGAGAGCAAATTGAGAGTGTCCAGCCAGATTCTGCCGTTAACAAGGATCTGCCACTGGTGCTGGCCTGGGAGACTCCACACGCTAAGACACTTTGGGATCAAGTTAGCGGTGTGGCGGATATGGCAAGGCGTGTTGACCATGATTACCGGAGTTACTTTGCTTGGTGGCGATATATCATTCCTGCAGGTAAAAAGAAAGTTATAGATTTAGTTCGCCATATAGGGCGACTAGAAATCCGGTTGACCGATGCAGAGAAGCGGTCATTAGAATGGGGGGAATCAAAGGATCAGTTGAAGATTTTGGGGCACCTCCCTGAAGATCATCCCCTTCGTGAATATCCCAAACAGAAATCATTTTCTATCTTATTGTGGATCATGGGTGTACTCATTATAGCATTATTTGGCATCGTGCTATTTCGTTCAACAACTGGTGAACCATTTTATCAATTCTCGTTTGTTGCTACAGATACTCCAACTTCCACGCTGACGCTATCCCCCACTCCAACGCTGACGCCATCTCCCACTGCTACTCACACGCTTACATCAACTCCCACTTCAACCTTTTCCCCCACTTCGACGTTCACACCAACCCTCACCCTCACTTTACCTCCCACACAAGCCTCTTTAAGAGACTGTAATACCTATATAGGTTTTGCTAACGATGGAGATTGGGATGAATATAGGGATACTTTCAGTGAACTTGACGATACAGACTATGCAGTTTTACAAGAGAACTGCGGTTGGCGCTCTTCAAAAGTAACCCATTTGATGGATGTGCAACTGCTGGCTATCCTAAGTCAATTAAGCATTGGCGAAGTCGATGAGGCAAAGATAAGAATAGAAGCCCTATTATCTAAAGAGAATTATCCTTTTCTCCAACTACCAGATCTTGGATCCGACAACGAGACAGTAAAAAGGGATCTGGTCAAATATCTCTCTTGGACGCGGGCCACATTGGCTTTATGTAATCTGTCGCCCGAAAATGATATAACTAAGTCGCAAGTCCGTGCGCTACGAAATTATTTGAATTGGCATTTCGAACAATACGAGGGTGGAAGACAACTATTTAGCACGATTTGCGGAAAATCTATAGACGCTACAAGTGATTTGTGGAGACGACTTGATGCAACATTTCTAACATCTAAGATAATCTCCGTTGATCTACTTTCACGAAATATTACTTGGACAGATGATTATTTGAAAGAATGTCCCTATGTTGATAAGGATTACAATGCCCATTGGAATACCTATTTATCAGGCATCGAATCATGTCATCTTGCCATAGATGTTGCACGGCATCTTCCAAAATGGAATAACAGCAGTGGGTTGATGATGGAGTTTTGTGTGCTAGAACGCGAGCCTGATCTGATGGTAAATTTGTGGACAAATCGGGGAAATGCGGAGCTGGGACTGCAGTTTGCTCTGACACAAGATGAGATTACTCAATGGCAAACGCGATCCATCATTCCTGGAATTGATACGATAAACTCTGTATCGGATATTACAGAAACAGCTCCGACCTGTGATGCTGTCAAATATATTACGTTAATGCCTATCTGGGTTGGCAGGATGATTATTTGGCAGAAGATCAATTGGGAAAATCGGGCGGAGCAAATTCCTGTTTTTGCTTCTATCTGGCCGGAGAGTGTGATGGATGAAGCCAAGAAAGTTGATTTTTGGATAGAGATGGATGGCTCAGCACATTTATACAATCGTCGTTTAGAAATAATATTGGAGTAGAAGATGCAAAACGGAAATCTAGGTCAAGGGCAAGCTATCTACCTGACAGATTCGTTGGATACCTGGGATCCGACCGTGCGCGGTTCGTCTGCGCGGGTGTTTTTCGGGACCATCGAACAGACAAATAACCATCGTCGTGCTTTTGCGGTGAAATTTATGCGCTCAGATAAACCTGAATACGCCCCACCATTGTTCCGGGAGGAGGCTATTGTTTTGCAGAAGATGGACGATCTCCGGGGTGTGATGAAACTCTCTGAGTTGGGTTTCATTTTATTTGAAAATCCAGATGAAATCCCCTCCGACATTCGCGCTGGTCAGGCCCACCACTTAACAGGACAGGTGCGGCGCTTTACGATTGATGAAACCCCTGATTTCCTAGAAGACCTGGATGCAAGGGTTGCAGCAGGCTGGTTGCCTTACTTGGCATTGGAGTATAAGGACCGCAGCGATAATCTTTACAGAAAATGTGATGAAAATTGGACATTAGGTCGGTTTTTCCCCCTTGATAAAGCGCTAAAGTGTGTATCTCAGATTTGTGAAATCTTGCAAACCGCTCACGAGCGGGGTATTGTATACCGGGATCATAAGATCATTCATTATTATTGGGATGATGAGATCGCGCATGTATCGATGATCGACTGGAACGTTGCTCAATACCATCCCCAGGGATTGACGGAACATCATATAAAGAATGATCTGGTGCAGTTTGCAGCCCGTACTCTGCATTATATATTTGTTGGTCGCCCTGCGCCTGGCGCGCTGCCTTTAGGTCCCACGAAACCGGAGGATATTGACCGTGCCAGCGCTAAACTCTCCGCAGAATGGCGAGCGGAGGACCGCGAGCGCCTGAGTGACACTATACGGGATACCTTGGCAGGAGCACTTTATGGAAGATATGCCAGCGCGTCAGAACTGTGGGAAGACCTTTCTGCACATGAATAAATGGGTAATGATATTATTAGAGAGCCTTTTTGAAACTCGATAAAGGAGTCAATTATGAGTGCCAATAATCCCATCCTCGATGACCTGGAAACCAGGATAGCACAGGAAATGCAGTCTCCAGCTCCAGTATTGGATAAACTGGAAGATCTGGAGCAAGAAGTAGAAAATATCATGAGGAGCATCTTTGCTCAGTGGGATCTTGAAGACCAAGATCGTCTGCGTACACTACGTAAACAACTACGCACAAAAATCAACGATCTTGTAAACGCTACACCTCCTTCAGGATCTATACCTCCATCTAGACAGGCGGGCAGCGTTGGTAGTGCAGCCGCCTCACCAGCCGGAACGCCTGGTGGGTCAGGCAGTGCCGGACAAGGGGCAGCGCCAGGTGGCATTCCTGGAGCCCAGGGTGTCGGGAGCACACCCCCAGCCCGAGATCCCCAGGCGGAAAACTTGATGAATCAAGCGGAGGCTGCCTTTTACGCCGGAAAATATTCGGATGCGATCCGCTTGTATGAGCAAGTCCTCATGATTGAACACAATTGGCCACGTGCCGAAGAACACTTCCAGCAGGCTCAGGAATATTTGCAGACTGGAAATATCCCTGCCCACGTTCTTCCAGCAGAAGCTGCCATATGGTATGGTAAAGCCCAATCGGCTGTCAATGTGATGGACTACGAGCGCGCAATGACCCTGTACGAAGAAGCAAAAAAGGTTTTGAGAGCTGAAGGGATCACTCGCTTCCAAGAGGGTCAGGAGTTCGAGAAAAATACCCAGGCGCTAATGGATGCGCAAAACAAATATAACGAAGGCATCCAGGCTTTTCAAACAGGCAATCTTGATGAAGCCATTCAAAAAATGCAGGTGGCGGTCAGTGCGGCCCCTGTTCCCCTTTACCAGGATAAATTGACGGAGTATCGGGATGTGCAATCCAAGCTTGAACAGATCGGCCAAAAACTATTTACCAGGCCTATTACCCTGCAACTTGTGGAAGAAGCCAAGGCTGAGTTGGATCGCTTACGAGCTAAATATGGTGCTCACCCCTTATTAGAGCAGATGAGCATTCCAGAGCGGCAGGCCTTAGGGCAGGCTGTGGAGCATGGGCTGTACGGCGTTGAACGGAAAGTTGGTGATGCGCAAAGGACCCCACGCATAGAAGATGCGTCTACTTTTATCGAGGACGCTGCTCGCACATTATCCACCCTGGAAAATGCTTGGCCGGGTGGGGAAGAAATTTCCCGCCAGTTGTCACATGTGAGAACTAGGTTGAATAAAGAACAAACAAAGAATGAAGAAGCACAAGAGTTGCTCGATCGTGCCAATACCGCCTTTGCTACCAACGACAAAACGCGTGCGCGAGAATTATTGAGGACTGTCCAGTCATTGTATCCACTGGATCCGGAAGTAGATACACTGTCAGCTAAATTGGCTCCGTATGAAGCAAACCGTAGCCGTCTCTTGACCATTGGGGGCGTTATCGGCGCGTTGATTATAATCATAATCGGTATCTGGGGCTGGGGGCGGTTTCAGAATTATCAGTTGAGCCTCACGCCAACACCCACATTTACCTTTACTCCTACGTCAACCACTACTTTGACACCTACTCCAACTTTGACCCCTACATCTACCTCCACTTTTACACCCACTCCTACTTTTACCCTAACACCTACTCCTACCTTTACTGTTACCCCTACTTTCACTCCTACTCTTACTCCTACGCCTATGACTATGCGTGCAATACGCCGGATCTGGGTTAGAAACGATTGTTACGAGAGTTATACTGCTATTGGCAGCATTCCCGCGGCGGGTGTTGTTCAATTATTGCCTGCTGAGCGTAGATTGGATAATCTCAATAGAGAATGTGTGTTGGTGGAATACAAGGGTATCGACAGCTCGTATACCGGCTGGGTGCTGTTAGCGGATTTGACCCTACCTTGAGGTGTAATGATGATCTATCTCTGGCTGGCTATTGCTATTTCTGTTTTTCTTTGGGTAATGCTGCTTCGGTATTACCTTGGTTTACCTAAATATTTCAACCGGCTTTTCCAGGCTTACGATGCTGCGAAATTATGCCCTCCCGCGTGGTTGTTTTTACCTTTTATCCCATTTTGGGGAGGCGAAAAGTTAGTAAAGCTGTTAAAGTCTCCTGTGACAATTCCGATATTTGACAAGATCGTGCATGTGTTCAATCATTCGGTGCAGATGTCTTCTGGAGATTTCATCTTGATCGAGGAACAGTTTGAGCGCGCGACCGGTGAGGGAAAAGGTGTCAAAATTCATGTGTTGGACAAAAACCGCAGTATACGCTTTGAGTCTGGTCCGAATATTGCCGGTATCTCTGTATCAATAGCGCGCCAGCCGCATCGCTATATTGAATGGGCCATGTTGTCTCCAAAGCCCTATGATGACACCACATTCGAACTCACCAATATGTCCAACCGCCAACCCATTCCACTGTTTCGCCGCAATGGTATAGAACATGAGATGGTTGACTATTTGGATATCAACCAGCCTTTTCCACTGCAATCTGGGGATCGCTTTCCACTTGGGCTTTCAGAATTCGAGTTCATTCATCTACCAGAACTGGCCCTATGGGATGAGTCTTCCCATCAGAGCCCGTACGCCGATTTGTACGATGAGCTGAGAGATATTTTGAACAATCGAAAACCACCAGTTGTGAAACTCCCCCAGGGGATGTTCTGCCAGGCTGCTTTGCGCGATGAGGTAATGTCACCTGAGGACACTTTCTTACTGCAACCTGGTGATATCTTCGTTGGTGGCTCCAAAGGAGTTAGAAAAGTTGTGTATCAAGCATGATCGTTCATGAAAAAACTCCTCAGAGGACTGGTTCCCTTCCAACTTATACGGTCTGGAGCCGGCCTCGTCGCTTAGAAAAACGTCCTTCCACAATAGTAGATACCATCCTGCGCGCATTTAGGATCAGATCAAAAACTGTGGACCGAGAATGGATATTTCACCAGTGGGTATTGAAAACGCTGTTGGATGCTCTGAAGGATTGGGAAGAAACTCCCTCGACCACGCTATACGATCAACTACTCCCGGTAGATGTGTGTTTTCTTCAGTCTACGTGTGATAGGATGCGAGATGTATACCGCCAAGCAAACATCCATGAATTGCTCCGCCAATTGGGGATATGGCTCAACGAACGTGTTGTCGAGTTTCGTCACAGCCAACGAGTGTTAAATGAGGAATTTCCCCAGATCGATATCGCTGTGCGCTGCATTCTGGGTGGAAGTGAAGCTCCGCAAGGGTTGTTTGCAAATCTGTATTTTCCAAGTTTTCGGATGAGGGGGTTCTTTAGAAAGCGAATGGAGAAGTGGAACCTGATGGATCAGGTTGTAGAAAAAAAACCTTTCTGGATTCGATTCCCTGATCACCACATACCAATAGGCACTCGTGATCTCCACTTTTTCATTCATCCCGAATCGGATACCTATCCCAATCCTGGGGCCATAATGAATATCAAGCCCGGAAGAGCGCAAATTTTTCCTGATAGATTGCTCAAACCGGAAATGTTTCCACTAGTGGATTATCCACACGCATCGCTGGTGTTGCTTCATTATCCTACAGATCAGGCTACATTGCTTTATATTCGCAATGTTGGCCGGCATGAAACTTGGGTGTACCAAGACCCGCGCTGGGAAATGGTTCCCAGGAATGGCTGGGTGCCAGTATTTCCTGAGAATAGAGTGGTTTTCGGACGAATTGTACCAACCAAGTTTGGGACCCAGGAAGACCAACAGTGGGTTGTCCCTGGCAGCTTGATTGCAAAAGTGACGAAAGCCTCATGATTACAGAACTCCCTATATATCAAGCAGGATTGGGAAAGAAATATGCTTTTCGCCGTCAGATTTTGCCATCTGGTCAGAGCACCCCGCACACACCTACTGTAAGTTATGCTCGCGTGAAACAAACCAAGCCAGAGGTTTGGTTGGCGGTCAGGACTGCTGGGCGGGATAAGTTGGTCATTGTTAAAAGATCTCACGAAAATGATGGTAATGTGTTGCTGAAGAATGAAGCCGATGCTTTAGCTCGGTTGAACCGGATTACTTGGATTCCTGTGCCAGGTCTTCAGATTGTTCCTAGGTTAGACAGCCACATCAGGTACGAAGATCGACATTCATTTATTGCATACGAATGGTTACCAGGAGAAAAATGGAAAAATCTTGGCGAGTTGTTGGACCAGGGCTTCCAGCTAGAACCAGATACAATCCTGAATTTACATCAATCTCTGTATAACGCAATCAGGCTGCTCCACTTTATGGGAGTGGTTCACGGGGATATAAAAGATGACCATGTTCTTGTGCGTCGTAAATCCAATGGAAGTTTCGATTTTCGAGACATCCGTTTGATTGACTTTGGATTATCTTATATGGATAGTAATCAGGACTGGCGAGGTGCTAGTTTAGGGTTCAGCAGCCCGCATTACTGGCACGAAGAGAATCGCAGTGCTCTTACCTGGTCGGAACTACGCATGTTGGATTGGTACGGCGCTGATGCGTTGCTGTATTATGCCATCACGGGTGAATGTTTCCCAATTACTTCGCCAGCTTACCGCAAAGTCACCGGTTCCGCGAGAAAGCAAATTGAGTTTCAAGAGAGGCTTCGATACACCCTCCGGCAACGCTTGCTGCGAATTGAAAGCCCAGAACTACATCCGTTGATTTGTTACCTCATCAAGCGATTATCTAAACCTGCCCAGATTGATATCCCCGGTGTAAAAGATTACGATCACTCGTACGAACTATCCCCAGCGCACACTTGGCGTTTTTCAGCAGGACTGTTTGGGGTTGGTTTGATGATTCAATTGGTACAATCACTCTGGCCATTGTTATTCTTATTGATACTGCCTGTATTTCTAAAGCAGTTGGATAGAAAAAACGGTGATCCTTTTTTGTTACAAACCCATTTTTCTCGAGATTTTCTCCTCTTCTTGGGTTTAGGTTTAATTGGTTTGGTGGCAGGATTTTTGATGTTTTTTTATCGCGGCGATCCTACTGACAGCAGGATATTCGTTTCTGCCATATTATATTTTCTAATATCTTTAATGGCTTTCTACCAGCAATCCAGGGCACAAAAAGTTGAATGGTATGGAGCTGGAATTCTTTCATGTATTGCCCCGGTAACGTTACCTACTGTATTTCATGCGTCCTTCCCAATCTGGCTGAGCCTGTTGACGGTTCGGTCGGAAAAAAATCAACACCAAAATTTCTTGTTTAAAAAATGGTTTACCATAGGGTTATTTGCATTCATCGCTGGCTTTTTGACCTGGTATTCCTCATGGTTCAAACCAAAAACCCCTTTAAACTTTCCTGGACAGGAGTGGATTTTAATTCAAATATCCCGGTGGTTGGGACAGGAATGGGCAAACAAAGTGTTCGGGGCACCAGATGTCATCATTCCTGGCCCGACTGAATTTGTTCATGGCCCATCTGGATTGTTGTTGTTATTAAGCAGCTGGTTTATTTCACTCGTTATTTTGTTATCTCGTGATTCCTGGGCAAATCAATTTATCGCCTTCGAACGTTTCAAGATTTACAAATCCCTGTTGCCTATTGCTGCTCTGTTAGGTTGGGGGCTGCCCATAATCTTTGAGGCATTATTTAGAATCGAATTTGCAGGTTCTACGACATTCTGGATAGCAGGGATCATCAGTGTAGGCATTGCCTGGCTGGGTGGCGAATTAGGCACCCAGGAGACATTAAAGGATCATTGTAATTAGTTTGGATGCTTCCTTAGTCAGGGAAAATCGTGGAAATTACAGATAGGCGGATCCTATTCGGTATTCAAAACTCAGATATTAGCTATTTGCTGATTTCCCAAGTCAGCGAAGATGGCATCATAGAAGTTCTTGAGATGGTTTCACTCTACAATGTGGGGGAATATTATATTGGGAGAGCCATTGATCGCCCCACCTTCGTAAAGTGTTTTACTACTACTACTCATGCGGGGGATATTTGGTTGCCAAAAGCGGATAATACGTCACAAGCCATTACCAGAACCGGTCGAATCGATGTGTTGCCAGTCGGCTCCACGATCCGTAAGTGGCCTACCGTGGATGAGGAACTTATGGAGATCGCCAGATTCAGGTTTGGTCAGTCTTTGCCCGCAGATTTTCGAACTATTGGCAATAAACGCATTCCCTTGCGGGGATTTGAATTGATTCGCTTTACAGGTGCTCCAATTTTGTATGGCATCTTTATTCCACCAATCAAGAAAGGCTTCCGTGTAGAATTTGTTAGAAATCTAGATTTTCTGGAAGATGTGGGATTGTGGGCCAGCGCCGGACAGGCCTTTCTCATCGAAGGTGAGCCGGAGAGAGCCAGTAAGAATTTCCGGCGCGCCTTAGATCAAGTAGCCGATATGCCTGGCCTTGAACAAATTCAAGCAAGCATCTTGCTGGGGATGGCAGATGCTCAAGAACAACAGCCAGCCATACCAAAAGGACAGAGTAATCAACTTCGGATGAGAGCCTATCGGCTAATGGGGTTATCCAAACCAGAGATCTATATCCCAAACAAAACCATAGTAGCTGGCAAATCTTTATCGCTGAAGATAACTGTTCGAAATCCATCTTCTCATGCTTCCTACCTGGATACACAAGTCATCTGGTATTGTCCAGCGCTAAAGATATACCGAAAGCTGGAATTTGGGGATGTGTTGTCAACTAAGAGCCAGACTCGGGTTGAGAAGCTAGGTGCATTTCACGATCGGGGTAGATACGATGTAAGAATTACTGTTCTTTTTACCTCGTCAGTGGGCCGAGTACATCGATTTGCATTTTCAGATTCCCTTGAGATTACTCAAACCGATTTATATGAAATGAAGCAGTCTGTTGCAATTCCACTTGAACCCTCGTTCTCAGAAGAACGATCCTCAATTGCCCAAGACCATCAACATAAACTGGGAAAAGAAATTTTTATCTCTTATGCCTGGGGTGGCGAGAGCGAAAAAATTGTGAATGAATTGGATCAGGCTTTTCAGTCCCGGGGTGTGACTATTGTAAGGGATAAGCGCGATCTGGGTTACAGGGGGCGGATAGAATCCTTCATGAAAACTATCGGTCAGGGAAAATGTGTAATCTTGGTAATCAGCGAAGAATTCCTGAAATCAGAATATTGTATGTATGAACTGTTACTGGTTGCCAGATATGGTGAGTTTGCAGATCGGATATTTCCTATCGTACTTGAAGATGCCCGAATTTTCAAACCTGAAGAGCGATTGCAATATATTACATATTGGGAAAAAAGGACCGAGAATCTAAAGAAAGAATTACAAGGCGTATCTCCTACAAATTTACCCGGCATCCACAAGGATATTGATTTGCTTACAGAAATCCGTGCTAATTTTGATCGATTGGTGGATGTTATTAGAGACATAAATACTTTGACTCCGCAGGTACATAAAGCATCTGATTTCTCGGAGTTGTATGAGACGATCACGAAGAAACTTATAGAATAATTGGGATAAGGAAATGGAAAACAAGTTTGTCAACATCGTATTCGGTGTAACAGGTTTCAGCGTTGATATTGTTACAATTTTTTTTTGGGTGAGTAAGAGAACATCGACAGGTTCTCTGGTCCCTGTAATTCTCGATTATCCTGTACTTACCTTGGGGATTCTTGCATATGGTTTGTCTGCCATTGGTGCGGTTTATTTTTGGCCGATGGTTTATAAGCGCGCCAACACACCTGGGGAAGGACTTTGGTTGTTCTTTATAATAAATGGGGTGCATGTGGGTTTAATCGTATTGATTTATCATCATATTATTTATGATGGATATTTGGCTCAGGAATTTGTTTTGGTTTATTCGATTATTATGGTGATTACATGGATTATCAGCCACAGTCTATTCAAGCTGGGGCAAAGCATTTGACAGTTTCGACGCTTCATGCTCGCCTGGTATTGAATAACGTATAATACAAAAATGCCACTTCAACAGGGACAAGTAGTAAACGGTCGTTATCGCATAGAAGAATTGCTCAGTCAAGGGGGATTTGGCGCTGTATATCTTGCCATGGATTTAAAATTACATGGGCCGTGTGCAATCAAAGAAAACCTAGACACATCACCAGAAGCAGAGCGGCAATTCGAGCAAGAAGCCTCAATTCTTTTCAATCTTAAACATCCTGGCTTGCCGCGTGTTTTTGATTTCTTTTCCCTTTCTGGAAAGGGCAGTTATCTGGCGATGGATTTTATCGAAGGGGACAATTTAGAAACCTTGTTGGAAGATGAAAAAAAGCCATTACCAGAGAAAAAAGTATTGGAGTGGTTACAACAAATATGTAATGCACTAACCTATATGCATAACCAGCCCCTTCCAATTGTTCATCGGGATATAAAACCTGCAAATATCAAGATTACTCCTGAAGGGCAGGCTGTGCTAGTTGATTTTGGAATCTCGAAAGTTTATAAAAAAAGCCAGTTGACCACGCTAGGAGCAATGGCCGCTACACCTGGCTACGCGCCAATCGAACAATATGGACGGGGGCGCACTGATATCCGCACAGACGTTTACGCCCTGGGAGCCACGGCTTTTACTCTACTCACCAATACGGTTCCCCCAGATAGCCCCGACAGGTTTGCAGGCACACCTTTACCAAATCCACTTGATCTGAACGGTCAAATTTCCCTACAAGTTGCAAATGCCATTATAAAGGCATTGGATATCGACCCGGATAGACGATTTCAGAGTGTCGTTGATTTCTGGGATGCTCTGGGAAGCCCTGCAGCGGGTACTGCCCAAACTGTTATTCTGTCCAACAAACCCAGCCCTAAGCTGACGATTAAAATCCCAACGCAATACATTCAGCCTGAACCCAGCCCTTTGAAGATTCAACAGGCGCATTATGAGCCTGAATTGGTTCATATCCCGGCTGGTACGTTCCTTATGGGAGCAGAGGCATATGACAACCTGGCGGATGCCCATGAAAAACCCCAGCATACCATTTCCTTGCCTGAATATTACATCGGCAAATATCCAGTGACGAATGCAGAATACCAATATTTTAGGAAAGATACAGGCAAGCCCTCTCCGGCTGGATGGCGAAATGGGAAATACCCGCAAAACACAAACAATCATCCTGTTGTGGAGATTTCCTGGTATGATGCGCGTGATTACTGCCAATGGTTGGCGAAAAAGAGTAATAAGCGCTACCGTTTGCCTACGGAGGCCGAATGGGAGAAAGCTGCCCGCGGTGACAAAGGCTTTCGATACCCTTGGGGGAATACCTTCGATCCTGCTTGTTGTAATTCGAAAAATAGCCCTGCATTAGCACGGCCATCTGAAGGACGTGAAATCCTGACGACCTCTGTTGGAACATTCTCCACATTGGGCGGGGATAGCCCATATGGTTGTGCTGACATGGCTGGCAATGTATGGGAGATATGTAGTACGAAATGGGATTTCGAATACCCCTATAGCACAACGGACGGTCGTGATGACTTGGCCGGCGATGATCTGGGACGGGTGGTACGGGGCGGGTCGTGGTTTGATAATGAGCCAGAAAAATGGCTGCGCTGCACGGCTCGCATCCGCATCAATCCTTGGCACAAACGCATATATTGGGGCTTCCGTTGTGTGCTTGCTGTGTAGTATGAGGAGTCATCTTTGAGTGCGAATAACCTCATCCTTGACGATCTGGAAAACAGGGTTTCACAAGGATTACAAGCTGCAAATCCTGTTTTGACTGAACTGGAAAGCCTGGAACAAGAAGTAGAAGCTATTATGATGAACATCTATAGCCAGTGGGATTTGGAGGATCAAAATCGCTTGCGGGTACTCCGTAAACAACTACGCGCCAAAATCGATGATATCAAAGCAACCCGAGATCCCCAGGCAGATGCTTTGATGAATCAGGCGGAGGCGGCCTTTTATGATGGGAAATATAAGGACGCGATTCAGCTGTACGAACAGGTGTTGATGGTTAAACCTAACTGGCTACGTGCCGAAGAACACTACCAGCTAGCTAAGGAATATTTACAAACCGGGAATATCCCCGAGATCGCCCTTCCAGCAGAGGCAGCCGTACTGTACGGCAAAGCCCGTTCGGCTGCCGGCGTGATGGAGTTCGAACGGGCTTTGGCTTATTACGAAGAGGTTAAAAAGATCCTACAAGCTGCTGGCATCAGCAAATTCCAGGAAGGCCACGAATTCGAGAACGAAGTCCAGGCCTTGATAGATGCGCATGAGATCTACAATCAGGGCTTCAAGGCTTTTCAAGCCGGAAATCTTGACGAAGCCCTCCAAAAGATTCAAGTGGCGTTTTCAGCGTCGGGGTTGGCCCTTCACCAGGATAAGCTGGTTGAGTACCGCGATTTTCAAACAAAACTTGAACAAATCCAAGAGAAATTATTTCAACGCCCAATCAACTCGCAGTTGGTTAATGAAGCCGGGGCCGAGTTGGATGCCCTATTGGTCAAATATGGTTCATCACATCCAACCCTTGAACAGATGCAGCTCCCAATACAGAGAGCAATAGACAACATCATGTATGTCTTGCGGGGAAGAATCAACGATATAAAAGGGATCCTGGGCACAAAAGAAGCTCGGATAAATATTAATGAAGCTTCTGAAATTCTTTTTTCTTTAGAAAGCGGATGGCAGGATGGGGGAGATATCTCTCACACGCTACAATCTTTCAGGGATGAGCTTAGCAGCTTAGAGGGGAAAAATGATACCGTATTGAAGCTAATAAAAGAACACGAAATTGTGATCAACACTAGCAGCAAAATTAGTGAGCTGCAAACTGTATTGAACATATTCAACCAATACCAGGAATCCCATGATAATCATCGTTTGAAAGCGGTCAGTATTCAAATCCAATCGAGAATCAAAACAATCCAAAATCAGCGGTTGCTGCAATTCTTCATAATAGTTGGGATCATAGCCGCTGTTGTTGCGGTTTTTTCGGTAGTGATTGGCAACACTATAGCCTTCGTTGCATCCGTTGTATTGGCTGCCCTTGGTCTCATGGCGTTTGTTGTCTATCATGTATATTTGAAATAATTTGCCCCCAGCCCGGAGTATTCTATGAGTACGAATAACCCCATCCTCGATGACCTAGAAACCAGGATTTCACAGGAAATACAAGCTCAAGACCCAGTATTGGATAATCTGAAAGACCTGGAACAAGAAGTAGAAGATATTATGAGGAGCATATTTGCCCAGTGGGATCTTGAAGACCAGGATCACCTGCGTATACTGCGGAAACAACTGCACGCAAAAATTAATGATCTTAATAGCACCCTATCTCTTGTAGAACCTCTCCCCTCTAGCGATTCAGTAGAAAGAGAAAGAGTAGATATTTCTTCATCGGATAAGAAAAGTACTCCTCCAACCCGAGATCCTCAAGCGGAAGCCCTGATGAATCAAGCGGAAGCAGCCTTTTACAACGGTCACCATCAAGAGGCAATTCAGCTGTATGAGAAGGTGCTGATGATTGAACCCAACTGGTCGCGTGCCGAAGAACACTATCAGAAGGCTAAGGAATATTTGCAAACCGGGAATATCCCCGAGATCGCCCTTCCAGCAGAGGCAGCCGTCCTGTACGGCAAAGCCCAATCGGCATCCAGAGTGATGGATTATGAGCGCGCACTGGCTTACTACGAAGAGGCAAAAAAGAGCCTTAGAGCTGCCGGTATCACCCGTTTCCAGGAAGGTCAAGAATTCGAAAACAATGTCAAAGTAATGATGGATGCTCAAGATATCTACAATCAGGCTATTCAGGCATTTCAGGCAGGCGACCTCGAAATGGCCATCCAAAAGATGCAGGTGGCGTATGACACGGTAAGTTTTCCCCTTTACCAGGATAAATTGGCTGAGTACCGGGATGTGCAAACTAAACTTGAGCAAATTAGTCAAAAGCTATCTACTCGCCCTATTGATCTGCAACTGGTGGAAGGAGCCCAGACCGAGTTGGACCAGTTACGTGCCAAATATGGCGCTAATCCTCTCTTAGAGCAAATGAGTATTCTGGAGCTACAGGCCTTAGAATTGGCTGTTGAGCGAGGTCTTTACAGCGTGGATCGTAGAATTGCCGACGCAAAAAGTACCCCGCGCATTGAAGACGCACGCACTTATATCGAGGATGCTGAAAGCACCTTGTCCACTCTGGAAAACGCCTGGCCTGGTGGGGAAGAGCTCTCCAGCCAAATGCAATCTTTGCGAGATGAATTACGCGATGTACAGATGGAAATTGATGCGGCGCAAGAAACCTTGGACGAACAAAATTTGGTATCTGATACAAGCAATAGAATTAGCGAGTTGAAATCCGCGTTGAATACGCTCAGCCAATATCCAAAATATCGAGATGACCCTGAGGTAAAAGAGATCGGCAAGAAAATCAAATCTAGAATCATACGAATCCGAAACGGGCGGGTATCCATATTTTTTTCGCTAATTGGGATAGCGGCGGTCGGTTTTGCGCTTTTTTCGGTCTTTATTGGAAACACAGTGGGGTTCTTTATTTCTGCCTCTCTAGCTACATTTGGTCTTATTGTGTTGGTTATATATTTGTTGTTTTTGAGATAGTTAATCTCAGCGTGAGGTTTCACTATGTCTGATGATCTTGCTACTCAAAAAAAGAATTCCCTGATTGTATTAACAACTATACTTTTTCTCTTTATCATCTGGTATTCCGGTTTGTATTTGTTGGTATTAAAGAAAAACGCTCGCTATAAAATTTCTTACCCTGAGCTGGTTTTGGATATCTTTTATCCTGAAAGCTTATCTTATAATGAGATGTTTACCTACGATGTTTCGGTACAAAACTCACAGGCAGAACCGCTTGGCCCTGTTGATGTTTTAGTGGTATTCGAAACAGATGTCCCCATGGTGCTGATGGGGGGAAAATCCACTATGTTATCCTTTGATACCTTGACAGGTGGTGAAAGAAAATCCCAACAGGTTGAGTTTATCCTCCGACCCTCCCGTGAAGGCGTTGTTAAGCGCAATAGCAATCTGGACTCTCAAACCCAGATCATAATCGATGATGCGCCCAAATACTCAACGAGGACTTTGACATCCAATGTGATGCCATTTGAAAAAGTGTTGACAACTTCTAAGGTGGTGGGCAGTATTCTTGGCATGTTGACTACCTGGCTTAGCAAAGAATGGTGGAGTTTTCGGACAAAGGTTGTAAAGGAAGAATAATTTTTTTGTGACTAGGTTTCAATTGCCTGCTCCCCGGGATAGGATAGGCAGCTTTTTTGGGGGGACAAGAACTTGAAAACGGTTTTTCGAAAAAGTAATCCTAAAGTTTGTACTAGGGGCTCGTATGGCAACTTCAACTTTATTTTGAGTGTGTTAAGTGTAAGCATACGATAATTAAGGGGCGCGACTCATGTTGCATTGCTGCATATCCCTTTTATTTCAACATATTTAGAGTAGAACAATCATGCCTCTCCAAACCTCCCAAATCTTAAACAAACGCTATCGCATCGCAGGCCAGCTTAGCCAGGGCGGCTTTGGGATAATCTACCGCGCCTGGGATATGAACCTCAACCTTGCTTGTGCGGTCAAAGAAAACCTTGTAACCGATCTGCACGCCCAGCGCCAATTCGAGCGAGAGGCGGTCTTGCTGGCTAGCTTGCATCATCCCAATCTGCCGCGCGTAACCGATCACTTCACTATCCCAGGTAAGGGGCAATATCTGGTTATGGATTTTGTTGATGGAGAGGATTTGCAGGAACTGCTCGATCGTATGGGTAAACCTCTCTCGATAAGCCAGGTGTTGCCGTGGGTAGAACAAGTATGTGATGCGTTGACCTATTTGCATAATCAACAACCCCCTGTTATTCATCGCGATATCAAACCTGCCAATATCAAAATCAAGTCTGATGGGCAGGCTGTGCTGGTGGATTTTGGTATTGCCAAAATCTACAACCCCCAATTGAAAACTACAGTGGGCGCACGAGCAATGACGCCTGGATTTTCTCCGATTGAACAGTATGGTCAAGGAACAACAACGATTCGCAGTGACATTTATGCTTTGGGAGCAACGCTGTACACCTTGATCGTAGGCCAGGTTCCTCAAGAAAGTGTTCAGCGCGCAAGTGCAACCCGGGATCCACTCATCCCGGCTCATCTTGCTAACCCTAACGTCCCAAGAAGTGTTGGCGCAGTAATTGCAAAGGCGATGGCAGTGCATCCTGGTCAACGCTACCAAAACGTAAACGAATTCAAACAAGCGTTGAAGACAGCTCTCACCTCCCCGGTTTTACCGAGTACCAAAGTGATCTCTCCTCCTGTTCAGCCAAAACCCAGGCGAACAGCAACAGTTCCCAAAACCATGCCGTTGTTGTCTGGCGTAGCCATCGGCGCGGGGATCATGGCGGTGCTATTGGTGGCAGGTTTATTTGTTATCTTACCGAAGATATTATCTTCGCCTGCGCCAGTGACTTCGATACTTGTGGTTACGGCAACAGAGGATGTTGCTTCAGCAAGCCCATCACCTAGTGCTGATGATCTCTCGCCAACTCCCTCTCTAACAACAAGCAGCGACCTTTCTACACCAAAAACTCCCATGATTACGTCGACCAGCGCGCCAAGTTTTACTCCAACGCCGGAGAGCGATGGATCGCTGCCATCGATGGATCCCAACAGTGGTTTAATTGCCATCAATTCTACCCGTAGTGGATACCCAGAAATTGCTGTTATGAATGCGGATGGTACAGGATTTCGTCAGTTGACAAATCATAAGAATCTAAGTGATGAGCCTGACTTTTCTCCGGATGGTCAGCGGATTGCCTTCGAGCGCAAATTCGGTAAAAGTGATGACTGGGAGATTCATATTATAGGAATCTATGGTGATGGCGAGCGTTCATTGGGTGATGGACGTCAACCGGCTTGGTCACCAAACGGGGAATGGATTGCCTTTGAATGGCCTGATATGCATGGCCATTATCAGATTTGGCTGATGACTGCCGAAGGGGGAAATCGTGAGCAATTGACCTGGGATAGTCATGCCAACCGGGCGCCTAATTGGTCCCCGGATGGTCGGAATTTGGTGATGATGTCCAAGATCGGTAGCCATTGGCAAATTGTGATCATCGAATTGGGAACATTTCAACAGACCCAAATCACTTCCAGCAGTACCGATAAGCGTTTTCCTGTTTGGTCGCCTGATGGCCAATGGATTGCCTATAACACACTGCGGAGCGGTAACCCAGATCAAATCTGGATTGTTGAGACGGATGGAGGCAACGAAATTCAATTAACTGTTAGCGGATCGAACGGCCGTCCCTGCTGGTCGCCGGATGGTAGATATATAGTTTATAATGCGGAAATCGGTAATGAGTGGAAGATTGCACGTATTGCTATTGGTGGATCTGATTATCAGATAATATCCAAGGGAGGTGGTGATAACCAACCCGATTGGACCCCCTGATGAAATTATCACGTCGCACGCTTGTCATCGTCATAGTCATCGAAGTAGTTGTTATTGTAGCAACGCTTATTCCAGCTCTTTATTTCTTTTTTTGGAGAGATGATCTTGTTGTAGCGACACAACAACCTAATGCAACGAAAGTTCAGCTATCTGAAAAGGCAATCACTGCGACTATTGAACCGACTGTTCATTTGGATGTTAAACCAACGCTAACACCATTCCCTTCTTTCACTATCTCTCCTATTTCTACTGATACACCCCCAACGCAGGAATCCATTGTTCGCCATGTTGTGCGCGAAGGAGATACTTTATCTTTAATTGCGGAATTTTATGATGTCAGCGTGAAAGAAATCTTAGCAGTGAATGAGCCCATCAAAGACGCCGATCTTATTCAAGTTGGAGATACAATATTAATCCCTATTTCATCCCCTGAACTGATTGTCGAGTTATCTGCTACTCCAGACCCGGATAATCCCCAACCGTACACAGGAATCTCCTATTTGACATCGAATTCTGATGAATTGCTATCGGTTTATCCGTTACAGGCTTCGGCAGATGATGGCAATTTGATCTTGCATTATCAGAGGGGGGCTTATGTTGACCGAAATTGGGGGCAAATTCTGGATGCGTTAACTGAGGCGTACCAGTTTGTCGAAGAACAGATTGGCTCATCGTTCGATAGCTCTTTGGACCTCTATCTGGCAGGGTCTCTTTTTCGGGACGATGAAAACCTGCGTGGGTTCACTCAGTCCGGTTTGTATCGTTCGTTCATGCTGGTAGATGGTACTGGCAGCCTGGGGGAGCAGACCTATCTCTTCGCCCATGAGTTCACGCATATCTTGGCCTACCATCAATGGGGTCGTTATCACTCGCCTATGATCCATGAAGGTTTAGCGACTTATCTGCCTCAGGAATTTCTGCAAGAGCGCACCGGCTATCTTCCATTGGATGATATTTGTGTAGCTGCTAGGGAGGCTGGACGGCTAGTGCCAATGACGACATTGGCATCTCAAACGAAGTATGGTCCACCGTACTTCGAGGGTCATATCCGCAGCTTCCTTTACTATAACCAGAGCGGCTGTTTTGTGAAATACCTGATCGAAGAATATGGACTGGAGCTTTTTGCACAAGTTTTCTCTTCGGGGAATTACCTGGGTGTGTATGGCAAAGGCCTGGCAGAGCTGGATGCTGAATGGCAGGCCAGCCTGTCTGAAAGATCGATTTCCTTTGATCCATTGCTTTTCGTAGCTACCGTTGACCGTGTCGCCACTGGATACGAAGATTATTTTGATCGGGTATCAGGAGGTCGGCACGCTAATTTTCAAGCTTACCTGATCCTGGATGATGCGCGCTTAGCAATCAACTCGGGGGAATTGGAAATCGCCATTAATTTATTGGATACATACTTCAGTTTGATTTCGCAAGAGTGAAGGAACAGCCTGGTTTCATTTTTCATGGATCGCCGTGCAAGGATACTCTTTTTATTCTCTAATACGGGTGGTGGACATTGCAGCGCAGCCAAAGCGATTATCGGAGCCTTAGAGAATGAATATGGAGAATTTGTATCCACTGAAATGGTGGATTTTCTTGAGGATTATGCTCCATGGCCTTTGAATCTGCTGCCAAATATTTATCCGTACCTGACGCGTGTTCCGGGTGTATGGAAACTGATGTATCGTTTGAGTGACGGCCCTCGCCGTTCTCAGTGGGTTACATCTACTGCCTGGCCTTATGTACGCAAAGCTGCCCGGACTTTACTTCGCCAACATCCCAGTGATTTGATTGTCTCCCTGCATCCCCTGGCGAATGCCACATTCCTGCACGCGCTCGAACTTGAAAACCATCGCCCCCCCTTTGTCACAATCGTCACCGATTTAGTTACTACTCACTCGATCTGGTATCATCACCAACCGACCCCAGATCTTTGTTTGGTTCCCACCGAGGCGGCTCATCAGATTGCTCTACAGAATGGGCTAGAAGCCCGGCGCGTGCTTGTGACGGGATTGCCCGTGTCTGCGGGGTTTAGTGTATCTTCTCGAAAGACGTCTTCGACCTTGAAATCTCGTTTAGGATGGCCCATAGAATTGCCGGTTGTACTCCTAGTTGGTGGTGGGGACGGAATGGGTTCGCTGGAGAAAATAGCTCAGTCTATCGTTGGTGCAAAGCTTCCGGCGACTCTGGTCGTTGTAACTGGGCGCAATCGAGACTTGAAAGCACGTTTACAGAGCAAAAAGTGGTCCAGTCCGACATTCATTTATGGTTTTGTTAACGAAATGGCAGAATTCATGCAAGCAGCTGATATATTGGTAACGAAAGCTGGTCCGGGCACGATTTGCGAGGCACTCAATGTTGGATTACCGATGGTGCTTTACGATCGGTTACCGGGTCAAGAGGATGGCAATATTCCTTACGTGGTTTCAGCAGGTGCTGGGGTTTGGGCTCCTCAGCCTGAAGATGTAGTAGCTGCCATTAGAGATTGGATTCAGCATCCTGAGAGATATCACCAGGCGGCAGCTTCTTGTCGTCGTTTGGCGCGTCCCGATGCTGCTTACCAAATCGCCGAAATATTAGCGGCACAAGTGGGAATTTCGTAGGAGTTTGGTTTCGATGTTTCAACAGTGTTCTCGATGCAACTCGCCCGTCAGCCCAAATGTGAAGTTTTGCTCGAATTGCGGCGCGCAGTTGACTTCTTCATCATCCCAGTATCTCAGCCCTGGGTTTATGTTACAAGGTCGCTATCGTATTGAAAAGATTCTTGGCGAGGGCGGTTTTGGAGCGGTTTATCTGGCCCGGGATATTCGATTGGATCGAGAGTGCGTTGTCAAACAAATGCTCATCGAGTCTGGATCAAGCCCCTCGGAGATTACTCAATTGCAGCAAGGCTTCGAGCGCGAGGCCAAATCGCTGGTATCGCTCAACAAACCCGGCCACCCCAACATCCCCGAGATCTATGATTTCTTCGCCGAACCGAGCGGCAACTACTTGGTGATGAAGTATATCGAGGGCGAGAACCTGGAACAACGCCTCGCCCGCACCAGACAGCCATTACCCTGGCGGGAGGCCGTAGGGATCGCTTTGCAGGTTGTCAGCGCGCTGGATTATATGCACAGCCGGATACCAGATCCTGTGTTGCACCGGGACATCAAACCAGCCAACATCCTGGTTGATCAGGCCGACAGGGTCTGGCTGGTGGATTTTGGGTTGTCAAAAGCCCAGCCAACGGTAGGAGGCGGGGGATTGGGCAAGACCACCGCTGCCGGAACGCCTGGCTATGCGCCTTTGGAGCAATGGCTGCAGCAGGCAGTTCCAGCTTCGGATATGTATTCTTTGGGAGCCACGCTGCACCATCTACTGACCGGGTGTGATCCCCGGGACGCTTTTACTACATTCGACCTCCCTGAAGCCCAACGGCAGCATGGCAATTTCCCTGCGCTGCGCAGCTTGAACGGCGCCTTGCCTGTCGATTTGGAAACCACGGTCGCCGCTGCTCTGCGTGCCAAACCGACTGACCGGCCTGCGGCAACGCAATGGAAAGCGCAGTTAGAGCAACTTATCCAACCGCAGGCTGCTGTGACGACCTTTACCTGGAAAGATGGCACTATTTGTATCCGGCCAGAGCAACTACCACCTGTCGCTGATCGTTGTTGGGATGAAGCCCGTGATTACTTCACCGGCAGGGATTGGGAACGCTGGTTCCAGAGCCTTCACCATAATCAGGCTATGGCCCAGCTTTCTAATGCCAAAGCGACGTATAAGAACTCCGATATCGCCCTGGATGCCTTCCTGCGCGTCCTCGATCCGCAATTCCCTCCGTCGATTTTGGAAATCTATCCCAAGGCCTTGAACTTCATGGCGGTTCCTTGGGAGCAGGTGAAAACCCTTACCCTGGAAATTCGCAACACCGGCAGCGGCTGCCTTCATGGGAAGTTGACCCAAATCCCGGCCTGGATTTCGGTGGATAAAGTCGAATTCGCAGCACGTGAGCGTCAGACGCTTCAGCTCACGGTGAACACGGCGAAACTCTCCCCTGCGGCGCAGCCCCACAGCGCCTCCCTGTGGGTGGATGCCGGGAGTGTTGGGCGGGCTGATCTTCCAGTCGCAGTCAGCGTACCGCTACCACAACTGACTCTCAGTACGTCCCCCCTCGACCTGGGTTCCGCCTTCCAGGGTGAAACCTTGCGCCGCACATTCAACGTGCGCAACACCGGGGGCAGCGCCTGTGAGTGCCAGGTGAATTGCGCCGAACAGTGGTTCAGCGCTAAACCAGCCTCGTTTCGCCTGGAGCCGGGCGCCAGCCGGGATGTGGAAGCCCAGGTCAATACTGGAAAGATGAAATTAGGCAAGCATCACGCCCAAATAAACATTCAGGCAAAGGCGGCTAGGTGGCAACAGGCCGTTAATCTGCCTGTGTCCCTGGATCTACCCTGGCTGAAAACCTTTTGGGCGCGGTATTGGTTGCAGACATCGCTTGCTGTGGTGATCTTACTGGTCTCGCTGATTATTAGTAGTGTGCAGATCCTGAAAGCCATTTGCTATTCCGATGGACAAAAACTTCTGGAGACCGGACAATGGGAGCAGGCTGCAGCCCAATTCGTACAATGCGGGAATTTCAGGGATGCGCCTACGCTGGTTTTGGAAAGCCATTACCGGTACGGCGAAGAACTGCAAGTAGCCGGGCAATGGGAAGGTGCGGCTCACCAATTTGAGCAGTGCGGGAATTATAGGGACGCGCCTGCACTAGTCGTTGAAAGTCACTATCAGTATGGCCTGTCAGCAATAGATGCAGAAGATTGGGAAACCGCTCGTACAGAACTTGAAGCCGGGCTGCGATTAGACCCCGACTACCCGGATTTGTGGGTTCGCTTGGCGCAAATTTATGACAAAGTTGGATGGCCGTTAGGCGAGGAGATGGTCTTGGTTCCGGCGGGCGAGTTTGAGATGGGAAGCAACGACCGCAATAGTAGCGGAAAACCTGTTCATACGGTATACCTGGATGCCTTCTGGATGGACCAGACCGAAGTGACAAACGCTATGTACGCCCAATGCGTGGCGGCGGGCTATTGTGTTACGCCAGCGCATACAGAATCCTATACTCGCGACAACTACTACGGCAATGATGCTTATGCCAATTACCCGGTGATCTATGTGAGTTGGTATAACGCCGAAGCCTATTGCGTCTGGGCTGGGCGGCGCTTGCCGACGGAAGCGGAGTGGGAGAAAGCGGCGCGGGGTACGGATGGGCGCACGTATCCGTGGGGAGAAGGGATAGACTGTGAACGAGCGAACTATGGGAGTTGTGTGGGTGGTACGATAGAAGTGGGCAGCTATCCGGTGGGGATGAGTCCGTATGGAGCATTGGACATGGCGGGCAATGTATGGGAGTGGGTAGCGGATTGGCACGATAGCGGTTATTATGCGAGTTCGCAGTATAGCAATCCAACCGGTCCGGTGTCAGGCGAATACCGTGTCTTGCGGGGCGGCTCTTGGGGCAGTAATGATAGGCTCGTCAGCTCGGTGGACCGCCTCAGGCTTACTCCAGCCTTTTCCAGGGACTACCTCGGCTTCAGGTGCGCCCGCTCGCCTTAGTTTTGGTTCTCCTAAGCAGCAAAAATAAAAGCGGTTCCCTACGAAGATATCGTATTTACCCCGACTCAGGAGTATTTTTATGCACCCCAACCCACAACTCCCCGCCCTTCCCCCTCTCCCCGTCGCTCCTCCTGACATCCAACAGCTCATCCAGAAATTAGAACGCCGTCACCTGGATAACGCCGCGCCTCCTGCGCAGCCAATCTGGGGGGCAAAGATCGAGAATGTGCCTTACCTGCGTGTGCTGGGGCAAGCGAGCTTTTGGGAAGATGAGTGGGGGGAAGTCTTGAATTATGAAAGCCACATGGAAGATCTGGTAACCGGCTTTCACGGACTAGGTTTGAATTTCGCTTTCCTGGTCTTGGGGGGCAAGCAGTCTCTGGAAATCTACCTTGGGCTCCAGGGAAGCGGTGGGGCAGATTTGTTGCCTGCAGCATTGCAGGGCACTTTCCCCGGCATCCAACTGACTTCGCAGCCGGACACCCACCTGGGTAGCACCCGCAAGGATTCGGGGGTTTTCAAGCTGATGGGGCGGCTGACCGGCATCCCGACGCGCAAATCAGGTGAGCAGGTGGGATATTTCGATGCTGAGAAACGAGGAGGGAGTCGTACATCGCGGGGCGGGAGAGTACAGCAGATCGAACGGCTGCTGCGTGCCCTGTATGGCGAGGATTGGGGCTACTTGGTTTGGGGGTCGCCTGTGCCTGATGCCGCAACGGTACAGAAGGCGCAACAGCGGCTCTCTGAGTTGACTAAAGTGTCCACGCGGGTGCAATTTGCCGAGAATGCACAGGTGACGGTTACTCATAGCCAGAGGAAAACAGAGACGACCGATGAGTCCACGGCGATGTCAAATGCGCGCAGTGCCGATGCTACCAACCGCTGGGCGTCGTATGCCACCGAATTGTTGGAGCGCGATTTGGGTCGTTATCAACTGGGCCAGGCCCAGGGGATGTGGCAAACGGAAGTTTATTTCTTCGCTGCCAAGCAAGAGACCCTGGCGAAGGCTAAAACCTTGCTGCGGGCTATCTTTGCCGGGGAAGATTCCAGCCCTGAGCCTCTGCGCACTTTCGTTGGAGAGCGCGGGGGGGAGGGGAGCGCGGCTGATTTCGTGACCCCCCTGACGTCGGGAGAAGTGGCTACCCTGTGCCAACTACCGCGCGAAGAATTCCCCGGGTATCAGGTCAGTGATTACGCCCGTTTCGATGTCGATATCCCCATCCCGGAGAAAGACGCCATTGCTGTTGGGAAAGTGCTAGATGGGGGCAGCCCCACGGGTGGATGGTTCACCATCCCGCGCGCCGATATCGCCAAGCACGGGCTTGTGGTCGGCGTCACCGGCAGCGGCAAGACCAATACCATGTTTCATTTGCTGGATAAGCTCTGGGGTGCCAAAATCCCCTTTCTCGTTTTGGAACCCGCCAAAACGGAATATCGTGATCTCCTTCGCAGAAAGGAGTTTCAGTCTAAATTGCGCATCTTTACCTTGGGGGATGAACGATTTGCTCCTTTCCGCATTAATCCCTTTGCTTTCGAGATCGCCACCGCTGAGAACCGCGTCCACGTTCAAACCCATATCGACTTTCTCAAATCAGTCTTCAATGCTGCCTTTATTCTGTATGCTCCCATGGCCTACGTGCTGGAAACTTGCCTGCACGAAATCTACGAAGATAAGGGCTGGGATTTAACCTCGAGCCAGAACCGCCGGCTGCCGCCCAAGGAAAGGGGAAAGGAGCACAACTGGCCAGTCTTTCCCACGCTGACAGACCTGTATAACAAAATTGATGAGGTGGTGGATCGGCTTGGTTATGATGAGCGCATTACTCGCGATGTCAAGGCCGGGTTAAAAGCGCGAGTTGGCAGCTTACGCCTGGGTGGAAAGGGATTGATGCTGGATACGCGCCAAGGCATTAGTATGACCGAACTGCTCTCCCGGCCAACTGTGCTGGAACTGGAGCGCATCGGTAACGATGATGAAAAGGCTTTCGTGATTGGGCTGATTTTGACTCGCTTGTATGAATATCGCATTATCCAGGCCAAAAGCGGGGCTAACCTGCCTTCTTTGCAGCATGTCACCGTTTTCGAGGAGGCGCATCGACTGTTGAAGAATACTCAGACCGAGGTAGGTACCGAAGAAGCCAATACGAAAGCCCAGGCGGTGGAGGCATTTGCCAACATGCTCTCGGAGATCCGCGCTTATGGCCAAGGCGTGTTGATTGCCGAGCAGATTCCTACCAAGCTGGCTGTAGATGCGATTAAAAATACCAACTTGAAAATTATGCATCGCATGGTGGCCGCAGATGACAGAGAGGTGATGGGCGGTACGATGAATCTGGATCAGGCTCAGTTGCGCATTGTGGCAGCCTTGAGGGTTGGCCAGGCAGCTGTTTTTGCCGAAGGCGCAGATGGCCCGACTTTGATCCAGGTGGTCAAACAACCTGAAAAAGACGAAGGACGACCTAAGAAGCGTGTCTCAGACGCTGAAACCAAGAAGGTAATGGCGACGGTGTGTAGCGGCCCAGGATACGAGCCTGTACCTGGGTACAGCAAGAACTTGAAGTTGAGTGCCGAACAACTGACAATGGTGCATGATTTGGCCCAAGATGTGCTGGAGCATCAAGAATTTACTGAACAGTTTTCGCGTTATTTTCTCTCGTTGGTGATGCAGCCAGAACAGGCTGTATATGCTTTTCACCAGCTCCAAGATTATATTGAGCGCATAGTAGGTAAGATAAAGCTGGAAAAGGAAGTGACTGTGGCAGTCCTCCTTCAGGCTTTGGATGGGTTGTTCGGAGAGCGCGGTCGTCACTATCGCTGGTTTTACAATGTCAGCGTGACCTTGCGGGACCAATTGGCAGTCCCATTAATCCAGATTGCCCAAAGATACCAAAATAAGCGCCAGGTTCTCGGTCAATTGGTGGCCCAGACGCGTCCTGCGCTGGATTCATTCGTTGCGGCTTATAAAGATCAAACTGGCTTCAAGCACCGTCCTGGCCCCTATGCTGGTTGCATCCAATGTGGGGAGCGCTGCCTGTATCGTTGGGATATTGCCCCCTTGCTGCGTGATAAAACCCTGGAACGCGACTTTGTCCGCGCCATTCAGAACACTCAAGACGACCAGGCTATGTGGCAAGGTCTGGCAAACGTTTCCAGGGTAGCTTCCGGTCGGGTGCTGGCTGTAAGTGATGAGGTGTTGAAAAGCGCCCCCGCGATTTGCTTCGTGACACAGTTGACGGCTGGATTAGGTTTTTCAGCCCTTAGCCAGCGAAAAGCAGTGCAGAATGTAAAAAAGTTGATGGAGTAATGCAGGTTATAGTATGGTGGAGTGAGTTATGGTAGATATTCATAAACCAGAGAAAGACCAGATCGAACCGGAGACACCGCCTGCTGAAATTGGAGAAATGGATGCGAAGCTGGCGGAGGCGGAGGCGGCTGAGAAAGGGAGCGCATCAGAGCAGCTGGTATTTGGAGATCAGGCTGAACTGAAGAACCAGGTCGGTGAACGGCAATATGGGGATTCTATCGAGGCCGATAGTCGTATCGGAGACGCTAGCGAGGCATCGAAAGTTGTTGATAACGCAATTGGTGGTGATGAAGTCAAAGGAAAAACTGGAGAGTCAACGATTTGGAGTGAAGGAGCAGTTGAAAGAGGTCGAAAATATGAAGTGCTCAAAGATGCTAATATTGCAGGAAACTACCCTGTAATCGACGATTTTAGCCCGGAAACCGGGGTTGCCACAAGTTACAAAACGATTGATTTAAACTCGGAAAGTTACCATGATACGAATCGTCTTGAAAGTACGCTGACTGCATATACGGATAAATTAAGCGAGTTTCAAGGGCGAACTTGGCATCAGGATGGAAAAGCAATAGAAATAGCTGGTGAAGATATACAAGAGAAGGTAATGTGTGTTGGCATTCCGATGAATTCTATGACGATAGAACAACAAGAAACCCTATTGCAAAGCAAAGATTACGCCGCAAAAAAAGGGGTCAAATTAGTATTTGAAGCGATTGCGTGACGTTGGAGGTCAAAATGCCCAAAATTATTCATAACATACATGTTTACCTTGTTGGTGATCAATTTTATTTATGTACACTTGTCAAGGAATCCAGTGGATTATGGATTGAAATTTTGCCAGTAACCAGATGTGGAAGGGATGAGAATGAGTTAGGAGCTGCTATTCAACAAATGAAAGAACACAGCATCAAAGGTCTAAATCAATTTCAACCGTGGAATGGAGAGAATGGTAGTGTCTGGGTAAATTCGAAAAAATTTTGGTCAATATATTGGTACGATGATCACTCTCTTGCAATTGTTCCTAAATACCCCCGTACGCTAGAAACCGACCCTGAAACTGGAAAAATCTTAGATGGCGGATGGGCTGATGACAGTGATAAGAAAGTAGTTTTAGCAGAAGATACATCAGCTCGAGAAATCGCTCGAATATTGTTCAGAGGGGATTGATTCTCAAAAGCGAGTGTTAGTTATGAGAAGCCCACTTGAAAATACTGATCAACCCGATTACGCTCTAGATGATTTCGACACTGCTGACCTTGATGCGCGCATCAAGGACGCCGTGCCAGCCACCGACAACCCAGGCGAAACGGTGGATGTGCCCCTCGATAAAATTGTTCTCACCGAAATCAATTCCTCCGCGGATTTCAGCAACCCAGAGCAATATGCAGGGATGCGTCGTGAGGCCGATATGCTCAGTCAAATGCAACTCGCTGTGGATCAAGGCGCAGATGTAGAAACATTTCATGATTGGGATAAAACCAACCAGATCGGTCATTACAGCCCCTACGAATATGTGCGCGGCTACGCTGATGTATACCATACTTACTATGATGGGAACGAACTGATTGCCTTAGAGCCAAAAAGTGACGACACCTATGATGTGATTAATGGCCGCCACCGGATTTATGTATGCCGGGAAGCGGGGTTGAAAACAGTGCCCGCCAAAATCATCTAATCTTCAATGACTACTCCAATACCTTATGCCCCTCTCCACCGGACAGGTTCTTCACAACCGCTACCGAATCGTTAAATTACTCGGGCAAGGCGGCTTTGGCGCTGTTTATCGTGCCTGGGATGTTTCCCTAAATCGGCCTTGCGCTGTAAAAGAGAACCTGGATACTTCTCCTGATGCTCAACGCCAATTCGTCCGTGAGGCACAGATTCTCGCTAATTTGAGTCATCCTAATCTACCGCGTGTCACCGATCACTTCAGTATCTCTGGGATGGGACAATATCTAGTAATGGATTTCATTGTGGGCGAAGATTTACAGGATCTACTGGATCGTATAGGTGGGCCATTATTGGAAAGTCAGGTGGTTGATTGGATAAACCAGATATGTGATGCTCTCTCATATCTGCATAACCAGAACCCGCCCATTGTCCACCGCGATGTCAAACCCGCCAATATTAGGATAACGCCAGATGGCAATGCTATGCTGGTAGATTTTGGTATTGCCAAGGCATATAGTATTTCCTCGAAAACCACAAAAGGGGCGCGTGCTGTCATGCCAGGGTTTTCACCTTTAGAACAGTATGGTCATGGGAGAACAGATGCTCGTTCTGATGTGTACGCATTAGGGGCGACAATGTATACCTTGTTGACCAAGCAAGTGCCACCTGATAGCGTTGACCGGGCGAGAGGGGCGGTGTTGACAGCTGTGTGTCAGCGTAATCCCACAATTTCGGGTAATTTGGAAACGGCTATTTTGAAGGCTCTAGAGATTCGCCAGGAAGATCGCTTTCAAACGATTGCTGAGTTCAGAGCAACATTTATCTCATCATCTTCTCAGCAACCTGAAAAACCTCTTCTACGGAGGTTTTCCCTTATAGGTTTAGTTTTATTTGGCGTTGTCGGTTTTTTGAGCGGAATGACATATCTTGTAAATCAATTGATGGCACCATCTATATTACCTATTTCGTCTTCAACGTGGACGCCTCGATCGTCCCCCACCCGAACATCGACTATAGAGCCCACTATCGCAAAAACATCTATTCCCACGCTTTCGATAACACTGATACCAGCAGCGGAAGGAACACCTGATCCTTCTGATCATTTTGAATATTTGGGAGAGCTAGCCACGGATTGGGAAGATGGAGAGCCTTATTCTCCAGGTTATTATATTTACCACGCTAATGGCGATCCAGACATTCCTATTATTGTTAGCATGGGGTGGTGTGCCACAACGCAAAGCATCCTCGATAAAAACTGGCCAATGATGGGTTATGAGCTTACGATAGACGGTATTAGTATCGACCTAGAAGAGGAAATGGGCTTCCGCTCATGGACTGCTCCTGATATTGGACCTTGTTATGGGTATGCTGGATTGACGACAGGCTGGAGTAGGGGGGAGTATCATGTTATTTGGACTCATACTATCTATCAACTGATTAATGATGGTTCGTCAGATTATGAGGCTGGTGATTATGTGATGGATATTATGCTGACAATCCCTTGATTTTTTTGAATCAAAACTATAGGGGGAAATACGCATTTTATGAGTTTTTCATTTTTGAGTCGATTCATTGTTGGCCCTTTTGGAAAATGCCTCTCCCTACAGGAAAAGTTCTCCATAATCGTTATCGCATTGTAAAATTACTCGGTCAGGGTGGTTTTGGTGCCGTATATCGCGCCTGGGATATTAACCTGAACAAGCCCTGTGCGTTGAAAGAAAATCATCACCTGACTCCCGAAGGTCAGCGCCAGTTTTTCCAAGAGGCTTCGATTCTGTCTAACCTGCGTCACCCTAGCCTGCCGCGCGTCACTGATTTCTTCGATGATGGAGGTAGACAATACTTGGTGATGGATTTTATCGAAGGGGAGAATTTGCAACATGCCCTGGAACGCCTGGGTGCCTTGCCAGTCAATCAAGCGCTAACTTGGATAAGGCAAATTAGTGATGCCCTGATTTATTTACACACCCAATCTGCACCCGTTGTCCATCGTGATATCAAGCCTGAAAATATCATCATCCTGCCGCCCACACAAACTCATCCGTATGGGCAGGCTGTGTTGGTGGATTTCGGTATTGCTAAGCTGCAAGCCACCGGGCGGATGACTGGATCTGGAGCGCGCGGTTTTGGTACGCCATCGTATTCACCCCCGGAGCAATATACATTTCGGGGTACAGATACCCGTAGCGACGTGTATTCACTGGGTGCGACATTATATGCTTTATTAACAGGACAAGAACCCACTGACAGCATAAACAGGCGAGCTGGACTTATTCTTTTGACTCCAGGCCAGATCAACCCAACTATACCTGGATATATTGAGAAGGCGCTATTGAAAGCAATGCATCTTGATCCGGATCGTCGCTTTCAGACTATTGCCGATTTTCAGCAGGCATTAGTTGGGGACTCTTCATTTATATTGAAGCCTTCTGTGTTTTGGATATTGATTAGTTCGGTAGTCACGACAATAACTGTCGTGGCTTTTTTGGTAATAAGATCATTATTCCCAATCCCGCAAGGGACAGAAACGCCAACATTCGTGGCCAATACTGTAGTGACTTCTTCTATAGAACCAACTGAAGATCATTCAGGAGGTAACATTACGAATACTCCCAAACCCCTGGGGAGTTTGTACTCTAAATCAACTGCAACGGTCACATCTTCGCTGGCGCCACCTGCTACAGCTACTTCGTCTTTCACACCAACTGCAACTGCCACTCCGTCTATAACTCCATCGCCCTCTCCAATCCCCGCATCTGATAGCCTGATAGCCTTTGTATCCAATCGATCTGGCAATCCTGATATATATATCATGGATTCGCACGGGGGTAACCTGCGCCAACTGACAACCAGTCCCTATGATGATAATGTACCTTCATGGTCTCCGGGTGGAACGGAAATCGCTTTTCATTCGAACCGGGACGGCGATTATGAAATATATATCATCACGCTGTCTTCGGGGAGAATTCGTCAGGTGACTTCCAATTCTTGTGCCGATTGGAGTCCGGTCTGGTCGCCGGATGGTCGCAGGTTTGCATTTTATTCAGATTGTGATGGTGATCGCGAAATCTATGTGATAGCTATCGATGGTGGAAATCGTCGTCAGCTGACGTATGATAATACAGTTAGCTGGTTCCCTTCTTGGTCGCCGGATAGCCGGCAGATCACATTTACATCCTATCGCTCCGGTCGCTATACCGTCTTTGTTATGGACGCTGATGGTTCTAATCAGGTTGGGCTAGCACCTGGCTGTATATCGTATTTTTCGCCTGATGGCAGCCAAATTCTCTTTGGGCAGTATTGTAATACCGATGACTATGGGGCGATCTCAGTGATGGGGACGAATGGATCCGATATACGAGTAATTGATGATAATGCCGGACGGAACGCGGTCTGGTCACCGGATGGAGACCGCATCCTTTTTCAGTCTGAACGCACTGGTAACTCTGAAATCTGGATCATGGATGCAGATGGCGGTAATGCAGTTCAAATCACCGATCA